>NZ_CP039249.1:3453333-3780416 GCF_004795835.1 Sphingomonas sp. PAMC26645 | reverse complement strand
GACCAGACCCTTCTCCCGCGCGTCGTCGCGGTCGACATGCTGGACGCAGGCAAGACCGCGCTGGCGGCAGTCGCGCGCGAGATCGCGGCTCGCACCCAGAATGAAGCGGTGAAGGCGATCGGATGCGTAGGGGTAGTCTTCGCGCAGCCCGTGATAGACGAGGACCGGCAGGCCGAGATCGTTGCCGAGGCGGATCGCCGCGTCGATGACCGGATTGTCGCGGGCACGCAACGCCTGCTGCAGCCAGCAAAGGACGTAACGTCCGGTCCGTCGGACTTCTGCCGCGTTCATCCGGCGTATACGGGGTGCCTCGGGCCAGGAATCCAGCGATTCTGCAGTCGAAGGTTGCGAGAGCGACGTTACCATGACGGCCCAACACACGGGGCCGTCGCGACGATCCCTTCAGGGGCGGACGTATGCCAAAGCGTCGAGTGCCTCGGAGATCAATGCGGCGACGACCGTCTGGCCGAGCGCATCCGCCTCCGCCAGCGCATCCTCGAGATGCTCGCGAAGCCGTTGATCGGGATTGAGCATCCGTTGGGGCATGTCTGAGTTATATCGCCGCAAACGTTTGGCGATACACGTCGGTCCCTCGACTAGTCGCAAAAATCTCACGACCTGCCCGCTTAACTCCGTGAGAACTGATGTCGGTAGTAAACATCAAGGGTAATGCCGCGACTCAAAGGTCTCGGTAGTAGAAGATTTCCGCTTCGTCTGCAGGGCGCAAGCCAACGATTTGCCCGGCTGGTTGCCAATTGGTGCGTGTCAAAAGTCCCACAGCGGCGCTGTTATCGACACCGGTCGAGATGAAGACTCTGCCACTCAGGACAGATTTCAGTTCGGCTATCAACGATTGGGCGATCCCGTGGCGACGATAGTCGGGATCGACGACCAGTTTGTTCACATAGTCCTTGCCGATGCATCCGCCGGTCTGCCACGCGATATAGCCTGCGATGACGCCGTCCACTTCGGCTACAAGCATGCGGCGCTCGACGATCTCCGCGATCCGGTCTCCGGGGAAGGAATCGAACGCCATCAACCGGGAAAGGTCATACGGTTCGGCGGCTCGGATCGCGGTCATGGTCTCTCCCTGCTGCAACCGATCGCTGGTTCCAGGTCGGCGGCTTGAAGGGCAGAACGGACGTTCCGGCTGGAAGTCTCACGAGTTGCTTTAGATTATAGAGATTCCTGGTACATTCTCGCTTCGGGTAGCGGCCGTGCGCGAACGAGTTGCCTGGACCGTGTTCGCGCGGATAAGCTGGCGCAATGGAAAACACCGCACCGCAGCTCGACCTGTTCACCCGCCTCGAAATCGCGATCGAGGAGCGCAACGAGGCCGCCGAAGCCTTCGACGTCTTCAAGCAGGATGCCGTGATGGCGCACGCCCCGGCCGCCGGAGCGGAGCCGGCCGTGACGAGCGAGGACGCCGCCGATGCCGCCGCGGGCGAGGTCGACGACTTCAATGCCGAGGTGAACGCGCTGTTGCAGGGCGCGACGGACGCGGAGCTGGCAGGTGCGTACGACCAGTCGGGTGGCGAGGTTGGCAACCCGGTGGCCGAGGCGCTGCTGGGCGAGATCAAGCGTCGCGAGGGTCGCGCCTGATGGTACGACGTCGCCGGTAGCCCAGGAATTTTACAGCGCGGTGAGTCTAAATGCCGCGCTGCAACGTAACTGTCACATCGCTGCGGCGTTGGCGCTCCCTTGCCGACCCCGGCGGTGCTCGTCGATCGAGCAGTAGAGGCGGTCGGCCTACCTTGTTTTCACAGCATGTTTTCTGGGTAGGCCGGCCGCTGCGCGCCATTCTTGGGGCGGGGCTTGAGGTTCGCCAGCGCGCCGCGTGCGGCACTCCAGCCAGATCAACGCGATAGCCCTTTCCACCACTCGCCCAACCGCCTAAGCGAAACGCATCCCCGGGGGGCCGCTTATGCGCGGCTGAGAGGTGGGCAGCAGCCCATGACCCGCTGAACCTGATCCGGCTTATACCGGCGTAGGGAGGGTCTGCGGCTGGCCCGTCGTCCCTCCGATTGGAGTGGACGTGACGTTTTTTAATGCTGGTTTTTTGTTGTGACGCGCCCGTTTATAGCGCGTGGCCGCCCTGCTTTCCGGGTAGCGCTGACCCTCTCGGCGAGCCTTGCCGCATCCTCTGCAAGCGCGCAGGTCGCGTCCGAGCCGGTCGAACCCACGGAAATTCGTGTGGTCGGCAAGCAGGATCCGGCCGGCTTGCTCCCGGACCAAAAGGTACCGCGCGCGCAGAGTGCGATCTCCGCCGACTTCATCGTCAAGCAGGCGCCCACGCTCAACGCGTTTCAATTGGTGACGCTGCTGCCCGGCGCGAACGTCGCGTCGAGCGACCCGTACGGTCTGTCGACGAGTTCCAGCCTCACGTTGCGCGGGCTCGGCCAGGACGAGATCGGCGTGCTGATGGAAGGCGCGCCGCAGAACGACATCGGCTATTATTATGCCTATCCGTCGCAGTTCGCGGATCCCGAGAATTTGAAGCGCATTTCGCTCGCGCAGGGCTCGGTCGATATCGACTCACCGACGCTCGGCGGCGCGGGCGGGCTGTTGTCGCTCGCGCTCGACGATCCCAAGGCGCGTCCCGGTGCGCTCGTCGACTTGTCGCTCGGCAGCTACGCGGCGCGGCGTGGGTTCTTCCGGGTCGATAGCGGGACGATCGGCAATACCGGGCTGAAGGCGTTCCTGTCCTATTCGAATACCCGTGCGGACAATTGGCGAGGTGCCGGCTACGATACGCGCCAGCATATCGACGCCAAGATCCTGGGGGAATGGGGCGCCGGCAACCGCGCCAGCCTTGCGTTGTCGTACAACGACGCGAACTCGTCGAGCTATCCGAGTCCGACGCTCGCCGAATGGAACGCGCAGGGCCGCGACTTCAACTACGACAAGCGCTACACGGCGGGGAACACGAACTATTGGCGCCTGTACCGCGCGCCGTTCCGGAATCTCTACGCCTCCGCGCCGGTGCATCTGGTGCTGACCGATCGGCTGGCGCTCGACACCACCACCTATCTCCAGTTCGGCTACGGCAACTCGCCCTACGGGACGCAGCTGACCACGGAAGGGAATTTCCTCGGCACTGAGGAACTGGCACAGCCGATTGCGCTGCCCGGTGCGGTCGACGGCGTCGCGACCGTGCTCGGCAATTACACCGGCGACCAGATGCGGACCGGCAACGTCAGCAAGCTGACCTTCAGGACCGGCGCGCACACGCTCACGGCGGGGCTCTGGTTCGACTACGGCACCGACCGCGTCACGCAGTCGTACACCTCGATCGACGCCGATGGGCAGCCATTCGATCGCTGGGGCTATCGTTCAAAGGCAATCCGCACCGCCTACGGGAGCCTGCTCGCCTATGAGAACCAGCGCACCGTGACGGTCACAAAGGGCTTCTTCGTCGCCGACAGCATCGCGCTGACGCCGCGGTTGACGATCGATGCCGGGTTCAAGGGCGTCAACGTTTTGCGCAACGGGCGCAATTATCTGCCTGGGCCGCAGGACAAGGTGCGCAACGACAGCTTCGCCGCCTTGCCGCGTGCCGCGATCCACTACCGGATCGACGATCGCCAGCAGCTGTTCGCCAACATCACCACCAACTTCCGCACGCCCAACGAGTTCACGCTCTACAACAGCTACTATGGTGGCGAAGTGGTCGCGCAGGGGACGAACGCGCTCAAGAACGAATATTCGGTGTCGCAGGAGATCGGCTACCGCTTCATCGGCGAGCAGCTCTCCGCCTCGGTAACCGGCTTCCACTACAAGTTCCGCAATCGACAGTTGGCAACCGTGATCGACCAGGGCGGCGCGCAGGTCAACGCGACGCTCAACGCCGGCGGCCAGACCTCGTACGGCGTCGACGCGGAGATCGACTATCGCCCGGTCGCAGGCGTCAGCCTGTACCTCTCCGGCGAATATCTCCGCGCGCGGATCGACGACGACCTGCCGGTCGGCGCGGACTTCCTGCCGACCAGCGGCAAGCACGCGGTGTCCAGCCCGACAGTCCAGTTCGGCGCGGGCGGGATCTATGACGACGGGCGATTCTTCGGCAGCGTCGCGTCGAAATATATCGGCCGGCAATATGCGAGCTTCATGAACGACGAGCGGATCAAGGGCTATGCGACGCTCGACCTGTCGGTCGGCATGCACCTCGCCGACTGGCTCGACGGCAAGCGCACCGATCTGCGCGTCAACGCGATCAACGTCACCGATCCGCACGTCCTTGCCGGCGTGCAGTCGGTTAGTACCAGTGCGCAGGACACGATCGGCCGTAACGGCACGGTGATCGCCGGCTCGCCGCCCGCTTATTACATCGGCAGCGGCGCGGCGGTCATGGCGACGATCTCGCGAGCGTTCTGAGGTGGCGTCGCAGCTGAAGCATCTGGTCCACGGCATGGGCACGACGCTGGAGGCGCCGACTTGGCCCGCCATCGCTGCGGACGAGGCCCAAGCCGCGCTGGCGCACTTTCCTGGAACAGGGCGGATGACCGGGCTTCACTGGCATTCCCCGCGACCCTTCTCTGCCGCGACCTTGGTGCATACGACCAACGGCGCGTTCCTATTGAAGCGGCACCATCACCGCGTCCGCACGGTCGAGGGGCTGGCCGAGGAACACGCGTTCATCGCGCATCTCGCGGGTGCGGGCGTGTCGGTGCCCGAAGTGATGGCGACTGCACAAGGGGCGAGCGCCGTCGCGATCGGTCCGTGGTCGTACGAACTGCACCGCCAGGCGCCGGGCGAGGATCTGTATCGCGATCGGCTGTCTTGGACGCCGTTCCTGTCGCTCGATTATGCCCATGCCGCCGGTGTGGCACTGGCGGAACTGCACGTCGCGGCGCGCGGGTTCGATGCGCCAGTGCGACGCCGACAACCCTTGGTTTCGAGTTTCACGATACTCCCTGCCGCCGATCCGCTGATCGCGGCGCGCGCGTATGTCGCCTCCCGCCCTGCGCTGGCCGCGTTCCTCGCGGACCGGCCATGGCAGGCGCAACTCGCGCGACTGTTCGAGCAGGCCGATAGCGACCTGTCTTCGCTTCTCGTGAAACAAGCGTCGTTGTGGACGCACAACGACTGGCATCCCTCCAACCTTCTCTGGACGCGAGAGGGCGCGGTGCGGACGGTGTTCGACTTCGGGTTGGCGGATCGCACGAACGCCGTTCACGACATCGCGACGGCGATCGAGCGGACGGCGGTGCGGTGGCTGGATCTGGGGCAGGGGGCTGACGATGCGATCGCCGATCCCGAGACGGCGCTGGCGCTGATGGCGGGCTATGCCGAAGTCCTACCGCTGAGCGATGAGGAGATCGCCGCGATCGTGTCCTTGTTGCCTTTGGTCCATGTCGAATTCGCGCTGTCGGAGGCCGATTACTTCACCGCCGTCGTCGCGGACACCGCGTCCGCCGCTATGGCCTGGGACGGGTATCTGATCGACCATGCGGCGTGGTTCTTCTCGCCTCTGGGCCAGGAGTTCCTGCGCCGGATCGCTCAGTCATGACGCCGCTCGAGATCGTTGCGGTCGTCGTCAGTTTTGCTGGGATATGGCTGACCGCGAAGCGCAACATGCTGTGCTGGCCGGTCAATTTCGTCGCCTGTGCGCTCTACTTCAAGCTGTTCCTTGACGTGCGATTGTACGCGGACATGGTGCTCCAGGCGCTATTCGCGATCGCCATCGTCTATGGTTGGCTCGCGTGGGCACGCGGAAAGGTTGATAAAGGCGATGTCGTCGTCGAACCGTTGCGGCCATCGCGTGCGGTTACAGGTCTCGGCGCGGGAGCGGTCGGGGCGTTCGTGATCGGCTGGTTCATGAGCCGTTACACCGACGCGGCATTGCCATGGGCCGACGCGACGCTCAGCAGCTTCAGTCTGGTCGCACAATATTGGGTCGCGCGACGGCATGCGGCGAACTGGCTGCTGTGGATCGCGGTCGACGTCCTGTATGTCGGGATGTTCGCCTACAAGGGGCTCATGCTCACTGCCGGGCTGTACGCGGCGATGGTCGTGCTGGCCGTGATCGGATATCGGCGCTGGCAGGCGCGCTCTGCCGGCTAGTGCGCGCGAAACGGAGATGGGGCGTTGGCGGACAAAAAGGATTGGGACGGCGATGCGGTCCGCAAATGGCTGGACGCCCGGGGGATTGCCGCACGCTCCGAGCAGGTTGTAGCCGAGCGTGGCGGCCGTGAACTGCAGGATGACTGCGACAAGGCATCAGCCGAGGAAATGGTCTGTGCGCTGATGAGCCGGAGGGGGGTAGCGGACAGCCAGGCGGCGTTTGCCACCGCACTTGCCGCGATATTGGAGCGCGACGAATATATCTGGCGCGGCGTCTACAACGATACGCGCTTCGACCGGCACGTGCGGTCCTACGCTAGAAAGCTGGTCAAGATGGCGAAGACGAACACGGGGTTCGAGAACGTCGCCTACTATCAATAGGTATCGATAAGGCGGCCCGCTCGATGGAGAGCGGGCCGCATTTTAGCGATTAGCGACGGTCGAAGTCGAACCAACCGCGCTTCGTGCCGTCAGTGTTGTACGCCGGGCGCGCCGACGACGCGGCTACGGGACGCGTGTCAGGCGACACGAAGATCGAGCGATCCTCTACCGGCGCACGCGTCGTCACGGGGGCGACTGGCGCCACCGGCGTGGCCTTTACGAGGCGCGCATTCTCGTGCTCGGCCTCGACCGCACGCTTTTCGGCGGCGGCGGCGCGGATGTCGGCATCCTTCTTGGCGACCGCATGGGCATCTCGCTCGGCGTGATAGCGCGCCTTCCACTTCTTGCCGCCGGGATGGCTCGCCAATCCGAAAAGCCAGCCGGCGACGAAGATAAGTGCGAGCGCGGCGAATTGCGTAGGCGTGGAAAACAACGGCATCGAAAAACCCTCCTGTTACGGGGGCTCAACGATCCGTTGGCGTTGCGGTTGCTTACCCCTTCAGCAGCGCGTCGGAGATCGAGCAGGCGGCTGGGCCGAGAATGACGACGAACAGCACCGGCAGGATGAACAGGATCAGCGGCACGGTCATGATCGCGGGCAGACGTGCCGCTTTCTCCTCGGCACGCATCATGCGTTCGTTGCGAAATTCGCCCGACAATACGCGCAGTGCGGAGGCAAGCGGTGTGCCGTATTTCTCGGTCTGGATCATCGTCGTGACGACGCCCTTCACCGCGTCGAGCTTCACGCGCAACGCGAAGTTCTCGAACGCGCTGCGGCGGTCGGTCAGGAAGCCCAGTTCGATCGCGGTGAGGGTGAATTCCTCACCCAGTTCGGGATAGGCGCGGCCGAGCTCGCGCGCGACGCGGTGGAACGCGGCATCGACGGTCAGGCCGGCTTCGGCGCAGATCACGAGCAGGTCGAGCGCATCGGGAAGGCCCTTGCGGATCGCATCCGAGCGCTTCTTGATCTTGTTGTCGAGATACAGGTCCGGCGCCTTGTAGCTCAGGATGAAGCTCATCGCGACGAGCCCGTATTTCTTGAGCGGACCCCAGGTCGCGAAGCCATCTGTGCCATAGACCCAGTAGAGCATCGTCCCGCCGATCACGATCGGCAGGACCAGCCGACCGAAGATTACCGCCGGCGCCCATTCCTTCGAACGGATGCCGGCCTGCATCAGCTTGACCTGGACCGCCTTGACCTGGCTGTCCTGCAGCACCTTCATCGACGACAGGATGCCGCGCATCCGGTCCGCGGTGTCGTTGCGCGTGACCAGTTTCGCGCGGCGCTTGGTCGAGGCGGTGATGCCCGCCTTCAATTGTTCGCGACGATCGTTCAGCGCCTTGACGCGCTTGGCCATCGGATCGTGGACCGTCGTCACCGCATAGATCGCGATCATCACGGCGAACGCGGCGACGCCCGACAGGATCGTCGCGACCCAGAGTATGTCGACCCCGAGCAGGGTAGGTCCGGCGGTCTCGCCCATCGTCAGTCCCTCAGATCTCGAAATTGATCATCTTGGCCATGATGAAGGCGCCAATCGCCATCCACATCATGCCGCCCATGCCGATTGCCATCAGCCGCTCGTCGACGAAGAACCGCTGCATGTAGGTGCCGTTGATGAACCAGATCAGCGCGAACACGATGAACGGCAGCGCGCCGATGATGTAGGCCGACGCCTTCGATTCCGACGACATCGCCTTGATCTTCAGCTTCATCTGGCCGCGCATGCGCAGCACGTTGGCGAGATTGGCGAGCGTTTCGGCAAGGTTGCCGCCGGTCTCGCGCTGGATCGCGATGGTGATGACGAAGAACTGGAATTCGGGCGTGCCGAGCCGGTCCGCGGTCTCCTGGAGCGCGGCGTCCATTGTCCGGCCGATCTTCATCTTGTCGCTGACCGAGCGGAATTCCTCGCCGACCGGGCCGTCGAGTTCATGGCCGACGACGCCGATCGTCTCGCTGATCGGCAGGCCGGAGCGCAAGCCCCGGACGAGAAGCTCGATCGCGTCGGGAAACTTCGCGGTGAACTTGCCGACGCGGCGGTTGATCGTCTTGCCGACGACCCGATGCGGCAGGCCGATGCCGACGAACAGGCCGAACAGCAACGCGAGCAGGACCGGCATGCCCTTGAACAGCATGAGCGCCGCGACGACCAATGCGATCCCCGCGGTCGCCATGCCGTATTGGCCGACGGTCCAGTCCTTGCCCGTCATCGCGAGCCGCTTTGCGAGCTGCACCGGGTTGGGCAGGATACGACCGAACGCCAGATCCATCTTGGTATCGCGCGCATGCGAAATGCGCCGCATGTGCGCGTCCGCCACGGTGATCTCGTCGCCGTGGCGTTCGCGCAACGCCACGAGGCGTCGCGATTTCGCGCGGCCCGGCGAGGGCCCGGCGAACGCGAACACGATCATCCCCAGCACGATACTCGCGCCGATCATCACGAGCAGAAGCGGCGCCATGCCGGTCATTGCGCGACGCTCGTCATGTGGGCGTGACCATGCGCGATCATTTCGCTTTTGCCGGCTTCAGCGTGCGCTTGGTCATCAGCCCGCGGAGTTCGCCGAACTTGCCCATCAGCGAATGACCCCGGGACGCCTTGGCGCCATCGATGCCGCAGTCCGCGACCGCGGCGGCGAGCGCACTGGCGAGCGCGACGATCGGCGCGATCGTCTTGCTGGTCTTGCCGACCTCGACGATCGGCTTGCCGAGCTTGGCCGACTGCGCCGCGAGCTTCTGGTCGAACGGGACGAGATAATCGATCTTGCGCTCGATCGAGCCCTCGAAATCCTTGCGGCTGATCTCGAGCTGACCGCCGGTGTGCACGCGGTTGGCGACCACGAACAGCTCGATCTGCGGCGCATTCGTCTTCAGCCACGACAGGATCCGGATCGTATCGCGCGCAGCCGCCAGCGTCAGGTCGGTGACGATCACCGCTAGTTTCACGTCGCTGATCAGATGCGGGTGCTGGATCATCATTGCCCGCGGCAGATCGACGACGGTGCATTCGAACGCCGCGCGCATCTCCTCCTGCAACTGGTAGAAGGCGGAGCCGTCGGTGACCACCGGCGAGCTGATCGGGGCTTCCGCGCTGAGCACCGACAGGTTCTCCGTCGCCTTGACCATAGCGCGTTCGATGAACAGCCCGTCGATGCGGCTCGGGTTCTCGATCGCGTCGGTGAGGCCGCGGCCGGGCTCGAGATCGAGGCTGAGCGCGCCCGTGCCGAAATGCACGTCGAGATCGAGCAGCGCGGTCGAGCGCTTCTCCTTGTCGGCGAGCAGCCACGCGATCGAGGTCGCGATCGTCGATGCGCCGACGCCGCCGCGCGTGCCGATCACGCCGACCGAGCAATGCGGACGCTCCGGCGACAGGTCAACGGGCTTCGGTGCATTGAGCATCATCTGCGCATGAACGAACGCCTCGCGCAGCATGTCGGGATGGAGCGGCTTCAGGAGGTAATCCTGGATACCGCTCGCCACGAGGTCACGGTACAGGCGAACGTCGTTCACCTGGCCCGCGGCGATCACCACCGTGCCGGGTTCGCAGACTTCGGCGAGCGCGTGGATGTCGTTCAGCGGATCGCCCGACTCGGCGAGATCGACGAACAGGATCTGCGGGGATGCGGCAACCGACAGCGACTGGATCGCGTTGCGCAGTCCGCCCTTGTAGATCTTGTCGACCGACCAGCCGAGTTCGGTCGCGATCGGGCGCAATGCCGCCGCGGTCGTCTCGTCGCAGACATAGGCGGTAAAGGGATCGCGACTGGCGGCGCCAGCGGGCTTCCACGGAGCGTTCATCACTTGCCTCCCGGCGTGGCTGCGGCGAGCGAACCGGCACCGGTCGGCGCTTTCTTGCGGTACGTGTCGATCGCCTTGTACGAGGCCGCGGTATCGGTGGTCTCCGCCCCTTCCTTGCCGCGCACCAGGTCGGCCGGGTTGGCGATCATCGCCGCGAGGTTGCTGTTGATCGCGCAGCCGAAGTTGGACGACGTGTTGGATTCGAACTCGTTGGTCGCGTTGCGCGACCAGTCCGGGCAGTGCGGAACCTGCGCGCGCATCCGGCTGACGACCACCCGGATCGATCCCGGCGTGACCGAGGCCGGGGTGACCGGCGCGTCGTCGCTCAGCAACAGGCCATAGCTCGCGACCACCGCGGCGACGTCGCCGTGCGCGGCAGGGCCCTCACCTGCGGGATCGTCGATGGCTACGCGGTCGCCATAACCAAGCCGCATCGCGTTCATCCAGCCGGCAAGCCGTTGCTGTTCGCCCGGCGCCAGGGCACCGCCAGACACGCCGAGATCGAGCGCGTAGTCGGAGCGGCTCACGACCGGTTGGTGGATCGATTCAAGACCGCGATTCTCGGTACCCATGCACCCGCCAAGCAGCAGCGCGGGGACGAGAGACGCCAACAGGATCGACTTGGTGATCATCGGAAATCCTTGATGCGGTGGTCGCGAGCGGCGGGGCAGGGGCCGGCTCAATTCGAGAAACCTGGCGCGGGCACGGCGCCCTTCTTGGTCTTGGCGCCATTCCCGTTGGCAGGGCGCGCGGCGATATCGTCCTCGCTGCGGCGGACGTCGCTACGCGGCATCGGCATGACCGGGGCGGCGGCACCGATCGCCGGTGGAACATAGGAAGGCCGCGCGATCGTCGGCACAGGTCGCTTGCCGCCACTGGTGGCGCTGAGCGTTCCCAGCAGCACGCGGTCGATATCGGTCGGCGCGCGCGCGCCATCGGTCGGCAACGCGATGTCGCTGGCGTTGTTGACCGGCTTCACCAGATACGGCGTGATGACGATTACGAGTTCGGTCTCGTTGCGCTGGAACGCGTTGGAGCGGAACAGCGCGCCGATGATCGGCAGGTTCGAAAGGCCCGGCGTCTTGTCGTAGCTGTTGTTGTTGTTGTTCGACAGCAGTCCGCTGATCATCATGCTCTGGCCCGAGCCGAGTTCGACCGTCGTCTCGGTACGACGCGTCGTGATGCCGGGCACGCGCGTACTACTCAGCGTGATCGCGTTGGCATAATCGAGCTGCGAAACCTCCGGACGTACCCGAAGCGAGATTCGACCATCCGACAAGACCGTGGGCGTGTAGGCGAGGCTGATGCCGTATTGCTTGTACTCGACCGAGATCGTGCCGAGCGCCTGCGCCAGCGGGATCGGAATTTCGCCACCGGCGAGGAACGTGCCCGTCTCGCCCGACAGCGCAGTCAAGTTCGGGTTGGCGAGCGTCGTCACCTGACCGATTGTCTCACCCAGGTCGATCGCGCCGATGAGATCGAGCCCGAGCAGCTTGCCGGCAAGGCCGAAGGTAGAGCCTAACGTCGATTGCGTGACACCGCTTTGAGTGGGGGCAGTAAAGCCTGTCGACAGCGTGCCGCCCGGAAGGAATTGCGTGCTGGCGCCGCGGCCTTGGGCAACGCCAAATTTGAAGCCGCCCGTACCGTCCCTGCTTTGTATGTTTACCCCGATGTTCTTGATGAAACTCCGAGAGACCTCGGCAATGCGGACCTGAAGATTCACCTGCAAAGGCGTCGCAGTCTTCAGTCGCGACAGGACCTTTGTCGAATCACCGACGAACGCCTGCACCAGCCGTTCGGCTTCGGCGGCATCTTCGGGTGCAGCGACTGTACCCGTAAGCAGGATCAACCCGTTCATCGGCGTCGCGACGACCTGTGCTTCGGGCATCGCGAGCCCGAGCATCTGCTGCACCGAATCGAGGTTGTTGCCGACGCGAATGGTCGAGGCGTAGACGACGCCGCCGCCCTTCGCGGTTGCCGAGATCGTCGTCTCGCCGGTCTTCTTGCCGAACACGTAGAGCTGCGTCGGCGAGCGGACCTGAACGTCGGCGATGGTGTCGTCGGCGACGAACAGGTCGCTCATCGGCCGCGCCAGCGTGACGAGTCGTCCGCGACCGGTGTTGACCTGCACGACGGGCAGTCCCGAGGGGGCGGCCTGCGTACGAGCCTGAGCCCGCTGGGCATGCTGGGCGAGCGCGGGGACGGATGGTGCGGCGGTGGCGGCGGCAAGGGCGACCGCGAGCGGCCAACCCATCTGCCGTCCGACTGGGCGCGTCATGGCGATACGCATCTTAATTCTTCCCCCCGACCGGAACCATGGTCACCGCATTGCCGCGGGCGACCCGTACGGCCGGGCCCTGCACCACGACCGGTGCCCCGCCACCGGACTGCGGCGCACTTGTCATCTGCATAGGACGACCGTCTTCGCCGCTGGATGCTTTGCCGGGCACCGTGCTGCGCTGGTACCGCGAGACGTCGGCGCCGGTCTGATAGCTACCCGCGCCGGAGCTCGGCTGGCTGGCGACGCGCACCAACATCGCCTTCTCCGCCTTCGGATCGGTACCGTCGGGTACCTTCACCGCGCCGGACGCGATCGCTTCCTCGAGTTCGGCGGAGTTGTCGGCAATCGACCGCAGTGACAGCGACAGCGAGCCGAGCGTCTGCGCGAGAGCGACCTGCTCGGCCATCTTCGGCGTCGCCTCGATCGTCACGTTGGAGAACGTCTTGACCTCGGTCTTGCCGTCCGCACCGACCAGATTGTCGGTCCGCTGATCGGTCGCGAGCACGCGGATGTTGCGCATGATCGTTTCGGACACCTTCAATGGATCGCCGTCGCCACCGCCCCTGACCGCCTGCGTCAGCACGAGGTCGATTCGGTCGCCGGGAAACACGAACCCGGCGACGGCGGCCTGTGCCGAGACGGGGACGGTGACCGCGCGCATGCCGGGGCCGAGTGCCGCGGCGAGGAACCCTCGATCGCCGGGCTTCACCAGCGCGCCCTGGGTCACCGGCTGCCCGGCGGTGATGATGCTGCGGACCACCGTGCCCTGGAGCGATTTCAGGTCGGTCTTGTCACGAAGGTAATAGGCGTTGTCGACCAGCTCCTTCGGCCAGGGCTGGAACTTTAGCGCCGTGGCGTCGAGGATCGTGCCGACCGGGAGCGAGCGCGTTGCGACCAGGACTTCGGGGCCGTCGATGACCGGCGCGGCGATGGCGGTCGCGCCAGCTTGCGGCGCCGAACTTCCGGCGATTAGCGTTCTGGCGAAGAAGGCCGTGACGGCTGCGACTATAAGCGCGCCGACCAGCAAAATGATCTTGCGTGTATCCATGACTAGATCGTGCCTTTCAGGCGCCGCGAATGTATTTCGACGTTAATCATCACTGAAACTGGTTAAGGAGTGGTTCGCGCAGCGCGAGAAGGCCAGCGATTGCTATTGCCACGCCGTAGGGGACCTCGATATGTCCGGCGTTCTTCTTGGCACGATGCTCGATCATCATAACGAGCGTGACGAGGCCGCCGACGATGGACATCACCATCAGCATCGAAAGGAACGCCGGGAACGGCAGCCATAGCGAGAGCGCGACGATCAGCTTAACGTCGCCGCCGCCCATCATGCCGAAGTGGAAGGCAAGCAGGAACAGCGCGAAGACGATGAGCGCGACGCCGACCTGCAGCGCCATGTCGGGCCACGGATCGAGTCCGTTCGCATACCACCACAGCGGCGCCAGCATAGCGACCGCAGCGGTCTTCCAGTTCGCGATCTCCCGCGTCCGCGCATCCTGGATACCCGCCGAGACCAGCAGGCCGCCGAGCACCAGAATCAAAATTGGAAGAGCAATGTTCCATCCCATCGGCTAGTCCCTAACGGACATGGCTTTCGAAAAAGTAACCGTGCTTGGAGGAATTTCGAATGATGCCACGGGTTTGCGCATGACGACCGATCCGTCAGCGGTGCGTCGGACGATTCCGGACGAGGCGCGCATCGGCTATTGGACCGCGCCCGACGGCTGGAAGCTGCGCCGATTCGACTGGCCGGCACAGTCACCGCGCGGGCGGATGCTGTTCCAGACGGGGCGCGGCGATATTTTCGAGAAGTATCTCGAGACGTTCGCGCATCTGCACGCATCGGGGTGGTCGGTGACGGCGTTCGACTGGCGCGGGCAGGGCGGGTCCGGGCGTTTGTCGAGCGACCCGCATGTCGGGCATGCGAGCGACTACCGGGTGTTCGATGCCGACCTTGCGGCGTTCTGGTCGGATTGGAGCGTGGAGGAGGCGGGCCACGGCCTGCCACGGGTGATACTCGGCCATTCGATGGGCGGGATGATGGTGATGCGCGCGCTTGCCGATCGCACGATCGCGCCCGATGCGGCGATTCTGGTCGCGCCGATGATCGGGTTGAAGGCACCGTTCGGGGCGGCGTTCAGCGCAACGATTGCGCGGTGGATCGCGAGTCGAGGCGACCCTGCGCGTGCGGCGTGGCGCAGCAACGAGCGGCCGGGATCGGTCGCCTCGCGCCAGTCGCTTTTGACGCACGACGCCGATCGCTACGGCGACGAAGGCTGGTGGCAGGCGGCGCATCCCGACCTCGTGCTGGGGCCACCGAGCTGGGCGTGGCTCGCACAGGGGTTCGCGGGCGCTGCGGCGCTGGCGAGCGATCCGCGGGTGGAGTCGATCGAGGCGCCCGTGCTGATGCTGATTGCGGAGGCCGACAAGCTGGTCGATCCGCGTGCTGCGCTCCGGCTCGCGGCGCGGTTGCGCAATGCGCAGGTCGTTCGCTTCGGTCCGGAGTCCGCGCATGAAATCCTGCGCGAGGCGGACGGCGTGCGAAATCGGGCGCTGTCGGCGATCGATTCGTTCCTGGCTGCGTGCGCGGCCTGACGGTGACGGGCGTGTACGACATCGCGATCGTCGGCGCGGGCATGGCGGGGGCAAGCCTGTCCGCGGCGATCGGGTCGCAGGCGTGGGTGCTCGTCCTGGAGGCGGAGGACGCGCCGGGCTATCACGCGACGGGTCGCTCGGCGGCCTTTTGGTCGGAAACTTACGGCGGGCCGGATATCCAGCCGCTGACCACCGCGTCCGGGCCATTGTTGCAGGCAGGCGGCCATCTGGCTCCGTTGGGCTCGCTCCACATCGGCCGCGCCGAAGACGAATCGGCGATGGACGCGTTCCTCGCCGAGTTCGCGAGTAGCGACGTGCGGCTGGATCGAGTCGATCCTTCCGCTTTCGTGCCCGGACTGCGTTCCGAATGGACGCTTGGCGTACAGGAAGCGACCTGTGCCTATATCGACGTTGCCGCGCTTCATGCCGAAAGCATTGCCACGGCGCGCCGCGCCGGTGCGGACTTCGTCACCGATGCCACGTTTGCCGGAGCGACGCGCGATGGCGGGATCTGGACGATCGACACGACGGCCGGCACGTTCCAGGCGCGGACGATCGTCGACGCAGCGGGCGCCTGGGCCGATGACGTCGCAGTACGCGCGGGCGTCCGTCCGCTCGGGTTGCAGGCCTATCGCCGGACGATGGTGCAACTCCGCACCGATCCCGGCGCGCCTGACGGGATGCCGCATGTCGCCGATCTTGGCGGTCGCTTCTATTTTAAGCCCGAACCCGGCGGTCGGCTGTGGCTGAGCCCGCACGACGAGACGCCGACGGACCCGTGCGACGCCGCGCCTGAGGAGATCGATGTCGCGATCGCGATCGATCGGTTCGAGCAGGTCGTCGACTGGCGAGTCGCCGCCGTCGAGCGACGCTGGGCTGGCCTGCGCACGTTCGCGCCCGATCGCCTGCCGATCTATGGTTTCGACCGCGACGTGCCTGGCTTCTTCTGGTGCGCGGGGCAAGGGGGCTTCGGTATCCAGACCGCCCCCGCCGCGGCGTTGCTCGCCGCCAGCCTGCTGCTCGGCGTCAGTCCCGACCCGGCAGTCGCAGCGATCGACGCCGCACGGTATTCGCCCGGGCGGTTCTAGGTCTACTTGCGTCCGGCCGCGACGGCCGCGTCGCTCGCCAGCTTGTCCGCCCGCTCGTTTTCCGGATGGCCGGCGTGACCCTTGACCCACTGCCACTCGATCTTGTGCCGCGCCACCGCCGCGAGCAGCGCGTGCCACAGCTCGGCGTTCTTCACCGGCTTCTTGTCGGCGGTCTTCCAGCCGTTGCGCTGCCAGCCCTTCACCCACTTGGTGAGGCCGTCCATCACGTATTTGCTGTCGGTATACAGCGTCACCGCGCACGGCCGGGTCAGCGCGTTGAGCGCCTCGATCGCCGCGGTCATCTCCATCCGGTTGTTGGTCGTCGGCGTCTCGCCGCCCGACAATTCCTTCTCATGCGCGCCCATGCGGATCACCGCGCCCCAGCCGCCGGACCCCGGATTGCCCTTGCACGCGCCGTCGGTGAAGATCTCGACCTTGGTGATGGAAACGGGAGCTTCGTCAGTCATGCAAACAGGTCGTCCTTGAGATACGTCTCGAGCCGCCGCCAATAGGCGAGTGGATCCTTGCGCGTCACCAGCGCATCCGCCGGCGTATTGAGCCAGTCCCACGCGCGCGTCAGCAGGAACCGCAGGCAGGCGCCGCGCGCCAGGATCGGCAGCGCGGCGCGTTCCGCATCGGACAGTGGGAAGCGGCTGGCATAGCCGTCGATCAGCGCCTTGCCGATCGCCGGGTCGTAATTCTCGCCATTGCCGTCGAACGCCCATGACGTGTGCATCACCGCCAGATCATAGGTGCGGATGTCGGTGCAGGCGAAATAGAAATCGATCACCCCGGTCACGCGGTCGCCGAGCATCAGCACGTTGTCGGGGAACAGATCCGAATGGATCGCCGCCATCGGCAGGTCGCGCGGCCATTCCGCCAGAACCGCCGCCAATGCCGCCTCGGTCCGGTCGAACAGCCTCGGTTCGATCGTGTCGATGTCGCGGCCGCAACGCTCCAGGAACGGTCGCCACGTATCCGCACCGAGCGGGTTGAGGCGGACCTGGTCGAACCCTGCGAGGCTGTTGTGCATCTGCCCCATCGCCCCACCCGCCGCAAACGCCTGTGCCGCGGTTGGATGCGATACCGAAACCCCGGTCAGGAACTCGATCAGGCATGCCGATCGCCCGGCGAGCTGCTGGATTGCCGCGCCGTCACGATCGGGCAATGCGCGCGGTACCGGATTGCCATCGGCCGCAAGATGATCGAGCATGTCGAGGAAGAACGGCAGGTCGTCGGTCGACGTCCGCTCCTCGTACAGCGTTAGGATGAAGCGGTCTGCGGTCGTCTCGACGAGGTAGTTGCTGTTCTGCACGCCCTCCGCAATGCCCTTGGCGGAAAGGAGTTCGCCCCGATCGTAGCGCGCGAGGAACGCGCCCAGCGCCTCCGCCGATACCTGCGTGTAGACCGCCATGCTAGGCGGCCGCCTCCAGTCCGCGTGGCAGCTTGAACGCGATCGTCTCGCGGTTCGTCTCGACCTCGCGCTCCGACACCGTGAAACGCTCCGACAGCCGATCGACCAGTTCGCGGACCAGCAATTCAGGCGCCGAAGCGCCGGCCGTGATGCCCAGCGTCCCAACGCCAGCAAGAAAATCCCAGTCGAGCTCGCTCGCGCGCTGGATCAGCATCGCCGGCGTACCCTCGCGCTCGGCGACCTCGACCAGCCGCACCGAGTTTGACGAGTTCGGCGCGCCGATCACCAGCACCGCATCGACGCTGTGCGCGATCGCCTTGACCGCGGTCTGGCGGTTCGACGTCGCGTAGCAGATGTCCTCGCCCCGCGGCGGCAACATCTGCGGGAAGCGGCGCTGCAACGTCGCCACCACCGCGGCGGTATCGTCGACCGACAGGGTCGTCTGCGTCAGGAAGGCGAGGTTGGTGTGATCGATCGGCATGAACACCTCGGCGTCCTCGACCGTCTCGATCAGCGACATCGCACCCGCCGGAACCTGTCCGAACGTGCCGATCACCTCGGGGTGCCCGGCATGGCCGATGAACACGATATGCCGTCCCTGCGCCACCAGCCGCTCGGCCTGGCGGTGGACCTTCGACACTAGCGGACACGTCGCGTCGAGATATTCAAGCCCGCGATTCTGCGCGTCGAGCGGCACCGATTTAGGCACGCCATGCGCCGAGAACACGACCGGGGCGCCATCGGGCACCTCGTTCAATTCCTCGACGAAGATCGCGCCCTGCGCCTTCAGCGTGTCGACGACGAACTTGTTGTGGACGATCTCGTGGCGAACATAGACCGGCGCCCCGTGTTTCTCGATCGCCAGTTCGACGATCCGGATCGCGCGGTCGACGCCTGCGCAAAAGCCTCGGGGTGCTGCGATCAACAGTTCGAGCGGCGGCTTATCGATTGGGCTCATGATGCCTTGCCTCTACGCGATTGCTTGCCTGGACGATAGCCGGTTCCTATGGTGCGCCGCGACAGGGGCCGCTTGCGACATGCGGTGGCCCTTTCGCTCGTTCGAGAAGGTAAGCGTCGCCGTGAAAGCCCCCATCCTAGCCGTTTCTGCGTGTGCGATCTTGTTGAGCGGGTGCGCCGGCAAGGGCGAAGTCGATGCGACCGGCGGCATTTCCGCAGTCCGCTCGGTCTGCCCGCCCGTGGCGATCCCGGCAGCGACCGGCGACATCACGCTGTTCGATCCGGTAACCAGCCGCGACCAGTCGGCGATCGACGTTGCCGGCTTCATGACCAACGTCCGATCGACTTGCGCGGATGCGACGGACCAAGTCGTGACCAACGTGACGTTCGACATCCGCGCTCGCCGGACGCGTACCGACGCCGCGCGCGACGTGACGTTGCCGTATTTCATCACCGTCGTGCGCGGCGGCAGCGCGGTCGTCGCCAAGCGCATCGGCCGTGTGACGTTGCACTTCGCCGCCGGACAGGCGCTGGCTTCGGCGTCGGGCACGACGACCGCCACCGTGTCGCGCGCTGCGGCCACCTTGCCGGAAGACGTTCGGGAAAAGCTGACCCGCCGGCGCAAGGCGGGCGATCAGGATGCCGCGGTCGATCCGCTGAGCACGCCGGAAGTTCGCCAGGCCGTGCTGCGCGCGAGCTTCGAGGCGCTGGTCGGATTCCAGCTCACCGACGATCAGCTAAAGTATAACGCCACGCGTTGAGCCCGTTGGGCGACTGTCGCCCACGGTACTGTCAGAACGAAGTACGGCCCCCCCTTCGCGCTGAAGAGGGGGCCGTAAACTTACTTGTCGCTGCGGACCAGTTCGGTCGCGGCGAGGTGTTCCGCCAGGAACCACACCTGCGGCTCGTGCGTGCGGATAATGTTGCTCACCAGCAGATCGTTGGTGCCGTCGTCGCCCGACTCGTCGGCAGCTTCGGCGCCTTCATGGGCCTGACGCAGGATGATCTCATGCGCTTCGAGCAGGCGTGCGAGCTGCGTCGGGACGTCCTCGCGACCCTTGGGCGGGCGGGGGATCGTCGTCATCTCCGCGACATCGTGCGACATCGCGATTGAGATACCGCCAAGCGCCATGATGCGTTCGGCGATGAGATCGACGAGTGCTGCCTGCTCTTCGTAATGCTTGTCGAGCAGCAGATGCAGTTGGTAAAACGTCGCGCCCGACATCTGCCAGTGATGCTTCTTGTACATGTCGCGGATCGTCATCGTGTCCGCGAGCACCTGGTTCAGCGTCGCGACGCTCTGGGCGCGGGCATTGTCCTCAAGTGCGATCGGGAGTTTCTTCAGCGTCCCATAAGGCTGGATCTCGCGATATTCGACCTTGTACTGTGGCTGTGCCTCGACCGAAACATCGGTGTCCGCCTTGATCAGCTTCGCGGGTTTCTTCGCCATTCGGAATTCCTGTCTGTTCGGGTGAACTCGACCGGCATAACGCACGAACGGACGGATCGACAGCAGATCAAATCCTCGTTCAGCGTGATCGTCAGAACCGACCTGCTCTTGACTGGACGGCGTCGGCGAAGGAAGCGGGCGCGGTAAACGTGTTGGGAGTTGAGGATGACGGAAGCACCGCTGGTCGCAGGTATCGAACTTGGCGGCACCAAATGCATCTGCATTCTTGCGCGCGGACCCGACCAGATCGAGGAAACCGTGCGGATACCGACCACGCGCCCCGAAGAGACGCTAGCCGCGATCGAGGCAGTGCTGGACCGGTGGAGTGGCTTCGTGGCGATCGGTATCGCGAGCTTCGGGCCGGTTTCGATCGATCGCCATTCGGGCGATTACGGCCATATCACGTCGACGCCGAAGCCGGGCTGGGCCGGGACCGATATCGCGGGACGGCTGAACCGGCGCTACGGTGTGCCCACGGGTTTCCATAGCGACGTAGTCGGCGCGGCGTTGGCCGAGGCATTCTGGGGCGCGGCGAAGGGTTTGCCGGACATCGCCTATGTCACGGTCGGCACTGGAGTCGGCGCCGGCATGATCGCAGGCAACCGTCCGGTCGATGGCCTCACGCACTCAGAACTCGGCCACATCCGCCCCGCTAGGTTCCAGGGTGACGACTGGATCGGCAATTGCCCGTTCCACGGCGCGTGCATCGAGGGACTGGTCGCCGGACCCGCGATCGCGGCACGGATCGGATTTCCCGCCGACGAAGCGCCTGCCGAGCATCCAGTCTGGGATAACGTCGCGGACGCGCTCGGGCAGCTTTGCCACACGCTCGTGCTGACCGGCATCCCGCGCCGCATCGTGATGGGCGGCGGCGTGATGGGGGCATCGCACCTGTTCCCGCGGGTCCGGGCCGCCATGACGCGGAGCCTTGGCGGATACATCACGCTGCCCGAGGTCGCGCTGGTCGACACGTTCATCGTGCCGCCCGCGTTAGGCAACAACGCCGGGCCGCTTGGCGCAATCGTGTTGGGCGCTCAAGCACTTGGACATAAGTTACAAACATCGTTCACAGCGTCTTAACTGCTTTAGGTTACTATCCTTCGTAACGATGAAGGCACTTGGCGTACCGCAAGGCACGGATGCGGTGGCCAGTGAGGAACTGTATCGATGCGCATTCTGATCGTGGACGACGAGCCAGCGATGCATGACAGCTACCGGCGCAGCTTCGCCGGTCAGCGATCGGAGGGCGGCGAGGCGCTCGGCGCGATGGCGGCGGACCTGTTTGGCGGGAACGCCAGTGAGCTCCGGCGCGGGGACATCGCCGGCTTCGCGCTGACGCATGCGCATCAAGGGCTGGATGCGGTCGCGGACGTCGCGCGGGCGTTGGCGGACGGCGAACCTTTCGCGGTCGCGTTCATCGATATCCGCATGCCACCCGGTATCGACGGGCGCGAGACGGCGCAGCGCATCCGGGCGCTCGACCCTGAGATCAACCTCGTCATCGTTACCGGCTTTTCCGATTTCTCGCCGATCGAGATCAGCAAGGTCGCAGGACCCGCCGACAAGATCTTCTACATCGCCAAGCCGTTCGAGGTCGCCGAGGTCACGCAGACCGCGACGGCGCTTGCGAAGCGCTGGGAAATCGATCGCGAGTTGAAGGCGGCCCGCGTCACGCTGGCCGCGCAGGTTGTTCAACTCGAAGAGCAGAGCGCCGAACTAGCCGCGAACGAGAGTCGCGCGGTGCATATGGCGACACATGATTCGCTGACCGATGCGCCGAATCGGCTCGCATTTCTGCGCGCGCTTGCCGAGCGAACCCGCGCGGCAGGGCTGTTCGCGACGGTGATGGTCGATCTGGATCGGTTCAAGCTGGTCAACGACACGCTCGGCCACCTGGCGGGCGACGCGCTGATCCGTGAGATCTGCACGATCCTGCAGCGATCGGCGCCGGAGGGAGCATTGGTCGCCCGGCTTGGCGGGGATGAGTTCGGCATCCTGTTCGAGACGTCCGGCGAGGCGGCGGGCGTCATGGCGTGCGAGCGTGTCGTCGCGGCGTGCTCGGTCAGCCTGCAGGTGTTCGGCAATTCGGTGCAGGGCGGGGCGTCGGCGGGCGTGGTTGTCAGCGAGGGTGGGCAGGGCCGCGATCCGGTGGATGTCATGCGACGGTCCGATCTCGCGCTCAACGACGCCAAGCGTGGTGGGCGAGGGATCGTCCGCCTGTTCGACGAGAGCATGGACGAAGGCATCCGGTTTCGCCGGCGGGTCGAGGGTGGGCTGAGCCAGGCGATCGCGAAGGGCGAATTGAGCCTGGTCTATCAACCGATCGTGTCGCGCGACGCGGTCGAGGTGATCGGTTTCGAGGCGCTCATCCGCTGGAACACCGACGAATATGGCGCGATGAGCCCGAGCACGTTCATCCCGATCGCCGAGGAATCGAACCTGATCCACGAGCTTGGCGACTGGGTACTGGGCGAAGCGCTCAACGTCCTGAAGCAATGGCCCGGTCAATATGTCTCGGTCAATTTCTCGCCGCGCCAGTTTCGCCGTCACAATTTCGTCGGGCACATCATGGAGAGCGTCGAGCGCGCCGGGATCGAGCCTGCGCGATTGCAGATCGAGATCACCGAGACCGCGATCTTCGACGATGCCGAACGGGCGGCGGAGACTCTCTACAAGCTACGCCAGATGGGATTTCGGATCGCGCTCGACGATTTCGGGACGGGGTATTCGAGCCTATACAACATCCGCAAGTTCGCGCTGGATTGCCTGAAGATCGACCGCTCGTTCATCGATGGGATGGGCCGGGAGCGCGAAAGCGCGGCGATCGTGCATTCGATCATCCATCTCGGTCGCGCGCTGGGGCTGGGCGTGATTGCGGAAGGCGTCGAGACCGACGCGCAGGTCCAGGCGCTCAAGCTGGCTGGGGCGAGCCATTTCCAGGGATATTTCTACTCGCGCCCGGTTGCCGCGGACGTTGCGCTGGACATGGCAAACGCGCGCTATCTCGGCGGTGAAGACGATATTGCTGGCGACGGACCGACGGCACCGCGGCAATTGGGCAACGGAATGTTGAACTGATGCCGACGGTCGGGATGGGGCGCGTTCCGGCGACGCTGGGGCGGCAATTCGGCAAGATGCGGCGACCTGCGTCGCTCGGTGCGAAACTCGTGTTGATCATGACGGGCGTCGCGCTGTGCGGGACGGTCGCGATCACGGTGTTGCTGGCGTCGATCATCACGCCGAGCTTTACCAAGTTGGAAGACGCGGCGGTCGCGGGGCAAGTCGAACGGACGCGTGCGGTGCTGTCGAAATACGCTGCCGGGGTCCAGGCGGAAGCACGAGACCGCCGCGATGCAGCGGGGTTATCCGAGGCAAGGCTTGCGCCTGGTAGTCGCGTTACGCCTGCGACCCGATCACTCCCTGCCGATGGCGTTGCCGAGATCGCAGCAAACGGCCGTATTGCTCGCGCGCGCTGGAACGGACCGCCGGGTTCGACCTCGTCGCAACAATGGGCTGATTTGCTCGATCGTACGGACTTCGCGCACGTGCTTGGCCGGCGTCGTTCGGCGCGGTTCTATACGCGGCTGGGGAATAGTGTTGCAGCGGTAGGCGTCGCGCGAATGGCGGCGGCGAGCGGCGCGGATACCGGGCAGGGCTATATCGCGGTCGCGCGCGTAGTAACCGCCAAGCAGATTTCCGAAACTTTGGGTGTCGATGCGACGTTAGACGTCGGTTCCAGCAGTTCGGGGGTGGCGACCTATCGAGGGTCGAGAGCGGCAATTGCCGTGCCACTGATCGGCGCCGATGGGCGCGCCGTGGCAACGACCCGGTTTGCCGTACCAAGTGATGCAACGCGGCTCGGCAGGCGCGTGCTGGTGTTTGCGATCGCAGGATCGATCGTGCTTCTGCTGTTCGTGCTCATCGTACTGCGTCGTCTCATTGCGCAACTCGTCCTGCGTCCATTGCTGCGCATCGAAAATCATATGCGGCGGGTTCGCGCGTCGGGATCTCTCACCCTGCTCGAAGAGGATGAGCGGCGCGACGAGATCGGTTCGCTCGGACGCAACTTCAACGCGATGTTGCAGCAATTGAAGGATCTACGCGAACAGATCGGCGTGCAGTCGTTCGATCTCGGACGGAGCGAAAGTGCGGTGGCGGTGATGCACAACGTCCGCAACGCGCTCAACCCGATCAGCACGATCCTTAGCCGCGAGATCGCGCAGGTGCCGCCGATCGATCGCGCCACGCTCGACCGGGCGATCGAGGAACTCGCGCGAGGCGATGTTTCCGGCGAACGCCGCGAGAAGCTGGCCGCGTTCGTCACCGCGGCGATCGACGCGGACGCCGCCAACCGCGAATCCACCCGTCACGAACTCAGCATCGGCCGGGAGGCGATGGGGCATGTTCTGGAGATCATTGGCCAGCAGCAGCAGGGCGCGCACGAACGTCCGGCGCTGGAGATATGCGACGTCACCGCGATCATCGCGCGCAACGCGACGATCGTCCGCTATCTGGAGGGCGCTTCGATCGCGTTCGGGTTTCCGGCGGGCCCCAATCTCGTGATGGCGAACCGGCTGATCCTGAGCCAGGTGATCGGCAATCTGTTCGCCAATGCAGCGGAGTCGATCGTCGCGCGGGGGACCGGCAGCGGATCGATCGTTACCGCCATCGAGCAAATCGACGGCCGCGTGGCGATCGAGATACGCGACGATGGCGAGGGGATCACGCCCGAAGTCGCTGCGACGCTGTTCCACCGCGGCTTCTCCACGCGCGCCCACAAGTCGGGGGGGCTGGGGCTGCACTGGTGTGCCAATTCGGTGAACGCGATGCAGGGTTCGCTGCGTCTGGAGAGCGAAGGAACGGGGCAGGGCGCGGTTGCGATCCTGACGCTGCTGGCGCCCGATGCAGGGGTCGTCGAACTGGTTTGACCTACAACAGGCTTGGCTGCACTTCGTCGTCTTCGCCCATGATGCCCGACAACGTGAGCCCTAGCAGGCGCACGCCGCCTGGTACGGGCAATTGCGCGATCAGCAGGTCGAGGCCTGCCGAGAGGAATGCGGCCTTGTCCGTGACCGGTGCCTGCGACGATCGTGCGCGCGTGATCGTGCGGAAGTCGGCGTGGCGCAGCTTGAGCGTGACCGTGCGACCGCGGGTGCCGTGCCGTTCGATCCGCACCCAGGCCGCATCCGCCACCCGATGCAGCGCCGCGCGCAGATCCTCCGCGGTCGTCAGGTTCGTCTCGAACGTCCGCTCCGCCCCGACCGACTTCGCGGCGCGGTTGACGCGCACGGGTCGGTGATCGATGCCGCGCGCCGCACCGTAGAGATAGTCCGCATAGCTGCCGAAATGCGCCTGGAGGAACGCGAGCGTCATACCGTATAGGTCTGCGCCGGTGAGGATGCCGAGCCGTTCCATCTTCTGCGCGGTCACCGGCCCGACACCGTGGAAGCGCTTGACGGGCAGCGACTGGACGAACGCCGCGCCGCGCTTCGGGGTGATGATGCAGATGCCGTCGGGCTTGTTCTGGTCCGAGGCGAGCTTGGCGATGAACTTGTTGTAGCTCACACCGGCGGACGCGGTGAGCCCGGTATCAGCCTTGATCCGAGCACGGATTTCCTCCGCGATCGCGGCCGCGGTGCCGAGCCCGCGGATGTCCTCGGTCACGTCGAGATACGCCTCGTCGAGCGACAGCGGTTCGATCAGGTCGGTATAGTCGGCGAATATCGCGCGGATCCGGTCCGAGACTTCGCGGTACACGTCGAACCGAGGGGGCACGAATACGAGGTCGGGACATTTTCGGATCGCGGTGACCGACGGCATCGCGCTGCGAACGCCGAACGCGCGCGCCTCGTAGCTCGCGGCCGCCACCACGCCCCGCGCACGCGATCCGCCGACTGCCACCGGACGCCCCTTCAGCGAGGGATCGTCGCGCTGTTCGACCGACGCGTAGAAGGCGTCCATGTCGACATGGATCACCTTGCGCTGCGCCGGCGGCTGGGTAGGAGGAGCGGCCATCGTCATCCCAGATAGGGCGGCGGCGCACAGCTATACAGGGCGTTCACGCAACCAAATCGGCGCGCCGCGCATATCTTTGCGCAACGGACTAAGGGATAGCGATGCAGGTTGGGACGGAGTGCTGGCGGATCGAACGTGCCGAGCGGATGGCGGTGATCGTCGATGCGGCGGACTATTTCCGGACGGCGCGCGTCGCGATGCTGGGGGCCAAACGCCGCATCCTGCTGATCGGCTGGGACTTCGATGCGCGCATTTCACTCGAGCCGGGCGTCGATCGGCCGGGCGAACCCAAGACGCTGGGCGCGTTCATGCACTGGCTGGTTGAGCGCGAACCCGAACTCGAGATCTTCGTGCTGCGCTGGGACACCGGGGCGATAAAGTCGCTGTTCCGCGGGTCGACGCTGTTCACCATGATCAAGTGGATGCGGCACAAGCGCATCCATACCAAGCTCGACGGGCATCATCCGACCGCGGCGTCGCATCACCAGAAGATCGTCATCATCGACGATGCGCTGGCGTTCTGCGGCGGGATCGACATGACCGGCGACCGCTGGGACACGCGCGAACACCGCGACGGCGATCCGCACCGCGTCCAGCCATCGGGCAAGCCGTACAAGCCATGGCACGACGCGATCAGCGCGGTGCAGGGCCCTGTCGCGCATGCGCTGGGGGAGCTGTTCCGCCGGCGCTGGCGACTGGCGGGCGGCAAGCCGATGGCGGCGGGCGTGCCGGGCGGGACATTCTGGCCCGAGGGGCTGGCGGTGGATTTCCGTGACGTCGACGTAGGCATAGCGCGGACCGAGCCGGAGATGTCGGACCAAGAGCCGGTGTACGAGAGCGAGGCGCTGTTCCTCGGGCAGATCGCTCGCACGAAGAAGCATCTGTATATCGAAAGCCAGTATTTCGCGTCGCGGAAAGTGGCGGAGGCGGTGGCGAGGCGGCTCGACGAGGCGGATGGGCCAGAGATCGTGATCATCAACCCGACCGTGGCGCAGGGGTGGCTGGAGCCGCTGGCGATGGATACCGCGCGGGCGCGGGTGATGGAGGCGCTACATCGGCGCGACAGGCACCGGCGGCTGCGTATGTATCATCCGTACACGAAGGACGGTGCACCGATCTATTGCCACGCCAAGATCCTGATCGCGGACGACGACGTGTTTCGGTTGGGATCTTCGAACGTCAATAATCGGTCGCTGCGGCTCGATACCGAGTGTGACCTGGCGATCCGGGCCGTCGACGCGGCGACTGCGGAGGGAATTGCGGCGATCCGGGACGGGTTGATGGCGGAGCATCTCGGCGTCGCAGTGGAGGTGGTCAGTGCGATGATCGCAGAGACGGGGTCGTTGATCGCTACCATTGAGCGGTTGCGGCAGGAGCGGGTCGGCGTGAGCAAGACGTTGCGCTGTTACGAGGTGCCCGACCTGACTGCGGTCGAGGCTTGGTTGGCCGACAACGAAGTGCTCGATCCGGAAGGGCCGGAGGAGATGTTCGAGTCGCTCAGCAAGCGGGGGCTTTTCCGGCGGTGGCGGCGTAAGACTTAGGGCGGATTTCAGTATCATCCCCCGCAAGGTGGAGGTGGCGCCGTAGGCGACGGAGGGGGAGGATGCGCAACCGACGTTTCGCTTTCCTCCCCCTCCGTCTGGCAAGGGCCAGCCACCTCCCCCTGGCGGGGGAGGATGAGATGGGCAGCTTGGCACCCCATAACTAGGAATAAATAGGAAAGGCCGCGGCACCCCCCGATGCCGCGGCCTTCGTGCTCCCGAAAACTGGGGAGTTACGCGACCTGGGATTCGAGCACTTCGTCGGGTTCGCGCAGCACGTAGCCGCGACCCCAGACGGTCTCGATGTAATTCTCGCCGTCACACGCGAGGCTGAGCTTCTTGCGGAGCTTGCAGATGAACACGTCGATGATCTTCAGCTCGGGCTCGTCCATCCCACCGTAAAGGTGGTTGAGGAACATTTCCTTGGTCAAGGTCGTGCCCTTGCGGAGCGAAAGCAGCTCCAGCATCGCATATTCCTTGCCGGTCAGGTGCACGCGGCTGCCGTTCACTTCGACGGTCTTCGCGTCGAGATTGACCGCCAGCTTGCCGGTGCGGATGACCGACTGGCTGTGCCCCTTCGAGCGACGGACGACGGCGTGGATGCGCGCGATCAGTTCCTCGCGGTGGAACGGCTTGGTGACATAGTCGTCGGCGCCGAAGCCGAAGCTGCGGACCTTGGAGCCCATCTCGTTGACGCCCGACAGGATCAATACCGGCGTCGCAACACGGGCGACACGCAGGCGCTTGAGCACGTCGTAACCGTGCATGTCGGGCAAGTTCAGATCGAGCAGTATGATGTCGTAATCATACAGCTTGCCTAGATCGAGGCCTTCTTCCCCGAGATCGGTGATGTAGACGTTGAACCCTTCGGTCGTCAGCATCAGCTCGATAGCCTTCGCCGTCGTCGGCTCGTCCTCGATCAGCAGCACTCGCATGCGTCGTCCCCTCTTCGCAAGACCGTCCGACACCCCATGCCAGCCGCTCGACTTTCATTCATTAACCACACAACATCTGAAGGCAAAAGGTTAATTTCGAACTAAGGTTGACGCGGCGAATCGGTCGGATCACTGCCGAGCAGTTGAATTCTTTACAAATCTTCGCTCGGAGGGCTCGGCGTCAGGTCGGGGCCGAGCAACGTCCGGTGGACCGTCTTCGGGATATCCTCCCCGAGAATCTCGCGCAGATACAGGCTGCGGACGAGCGTGAAGATCATCACCAGCAGCGCTGCTGAAAAGAACAAGCCGAACAGGCCGAAGATCGTACCGATGCCGATGATTGCGAAAACCGTAATCGCGGGCGGGATCGAGATCACGCGGTTCTGCACGTACGGCGTGATGAAATTGGTCTGGACGAGCCGCACGACCGCATAGGTGACGAGCGTGCCGACGATCGACGAGGTGCCCTGCGTGGCGGCGAGTCCGAGCGCCGGGATCATCGCCGCGGTGGGGCCTATATAGGGGATGAACTCGGACAATCCGGCGAGCAGGCCGAGCGCGGCAGCGCTGGGGACGCCCGATAGCCAGAGCCCGATGCCGACCAGGATTCCCATCGTCGTCATCAGGATCAGCGACGAGCCGAGCCACAGCCGGAGCGTCGAGCCGACGTCGAACAGCGCATCCTCGACCGCGGCCCGCTTCGATCGCGGGATCAGCAGCAGGAAGCCGCGCTCGTACACCTTGGGATCGGCGGCGAAGAACAGCGCGCCGACCAGCAGCAACAGGCAGTTGAGCACGAGCTCGCCAGCGCCGGTCACGAGTCCGCCGACATCCTGCGCGACCTTCGACCCGGCATAGGCCTGCTGCACGGCGTCGACGAGCTTCGCGCCGACCGCGCTTTGCGAAAGATACGCAGCGAGTTGGTTGAGCAGCGCCGGCGTCTGAGCGATTAGGACGTTGACCTGGCTGCGGAACTGCACGCCGAACAGCCAGACCAGGAACGCGATGACGCCGAGCACGGTGGCGATGCCGAGGCCGAGCGCGGCCTTGCGCGGGACGCGGAGATGGTCGTGGTAGAGATCGGCGATCGCGTGGATGACGATCGCGCCGAGCATCGATCCGAAGGCGAGGATGAGCAGGTCGCCCGCCTTGTAGAGAGCGGCGACGACCGCGACGATTACGATGGTCAGGATGACGCGGCGGATGAAGCGCGAATCGTCTGCATCGGGGGCCAGGCGGTTCACGCTGCGGCCCGCCGAAAAGCTGGAAGTTCACAAAGTGCACACGCTGGCGCGGTTTGCGCGGACTGTGCACTTCCGGCTTTTGGAGCCGTTCCGTGGCTGGATCGGTGGTGGTTTTGCGAAGGTGGCGGGGCGATCATCTTGCGACCGTGGCAGATCGTCGCGGCGTAGGACAGTCGTTCCAAGGACTTGAGGTGCGTTCCTGAAACGACACTCGCTGATCCTCCCCCGCCAGGGGGAGGTGGCTGGCGTTTGCCAGACGGAGGGGGCGGCAGGCGACGACCGCCGTTCCGTGTCCTCCCCCTCCGTCACCTTCGGCGACACCTCCCTCTGGCGGGGGAGGATTGTAGAATGGACGTCGGTATAAATTAAAGCGCGAGGTCGGGGCTGCGGTCTGGCTTTACGCGCATCGCCGCGGGACGTGGGCTGGCTGCGACGCCGACCGTGGGCGAGGGGATCGCGAGTTGCAGCGTGTCCGCGGTTGATGCCCAATGCTCGGCGAGGACGTCCGGGGTCTCGTTGAGCATCACGCCGTAGGTCGGCACGATCTCGCGGATCTTCGCCTGCCAGCCGGCGGTGGCGAGGTGGTTCGGGAACACCTTCTTCAACAGGTTGAGCATGATCGACGGCGCGGTCGAGGCACCCGGCGAGGCGCCGAGCAGCGCGGCGATCGAGCCGTCCTTCGACGCGACGATCTCGGTGCCGAGCCGCAGCACGCCGCCCTTTTCCGGATCGCGCTTGATGATCTGGACGCGCTGGCCAGCCTGCCACAGGCGCCAGTCGGCGTCCTTCGCACCCGGGAAATACTCGCGCAGGGCGTCCATCCGGTCGCTGTCCGACATGATGAGCTGGCCCGCGAGATATTCGACGAGGTCGAAATCGTCCCAGCCGACCGCGAGCATCGGCCGGAAATTGTCGAGCGTGACCGACGCCGGAAGATCGAAATACGAGCCTTCCTTGAGGAACTTGGTCGAGAAGGTCGCGAACGGGCCGAACAACAGCGCCTGCTTGCCGTCGAGGAAGCGGGTGTCGAGATGCGGCACGGACATCGGGGGCGAGCCGACCGCCGCCTTGCCGTAGACCTTGGCAAGATGGCGGTGCGTGACCTCGGGCTTGTCCGCGACGAGGAACGAGCCGCCGACCGGGAAGCCGGCATAGTCGTCGGCCTCGGGAATGCCGGACTTCTGGAGGATCGGCAGCGCGCCACCGCCGGCGCCTGCGAACACGAAGCGCGCCTTGATGACCTGCTTCTGGTCGGTCTTCATGTCGCGCGCGGTGACGCGCCAGCGCGCCTTCTTGCCGCCGATCGTCTCGCGTTCGAGCGAGCGGACCTCGTGGCCCGTGGTCAGCGTGAAATTGTCCTGCTTGGCGAGCGAGGCGATATACTGGCGCGTGACCTCGCCCCAGTCGCAATCGGTGCCGAGCGGCGAGCGCGTCGCGGCGAGCTTCGTGCCGGGCGCGCGGCCCTCCATCATCACCGGCACCCACTGCGAGATCTGCTTAGGGTCGGTGGTGAATTCCATGCCCGAGAAGAGCGGGCTCGCCTGGAGCGCGGCGTGGCGCTTTTGCAGGAAGGCGACGTTGGCATCGCCCCACACCAGATTCATGTGCGGCGTCGAATTGATGAACGAGCGCGGGTTGGCGAGGATGCCGGTATCGACCTGGTGGCTGAGGAACTGACGCGTGACCTGGAACTGCTCGTTGATCTCGACGGCCTTGGCGATCTCGACCTTGCCGTCGGCCTTGTTGACCGGCGTGTAGTTGAGTTCGCACAGCGCGGAATGGCCGGTGCCGGCGTTGTTCCAGCCGTTCGAGCTCTCGTCGGCGACCTTGTCGAGGCGTTCGACCATCTCGATCGTCCAGGTCGGCTCGAGCTCGCGCAGCAGCACGGCGAGCGTCGCGCTCATGATGCCGCCACCGATCAGCAGGACGTCGACGGTGCGCTCAGTGGTCGCGGCATCGGCGTGCGCGATCGGCAACGCGGCGGCACCGCCGGCGACGATCGCCGAGCCGAGCAGGTTGCGGCGGGTCACGCCGGTCTTGGTTTCTGGAGAGATCGTGTCGTTAGCGTCTGGCCGCATGGTCATGCCTTTTCGTTTCGGCATGGTCCGCCGTCCCGACACAGGCCGAAGACGACGAGAATCCATGACCGGATTATCGGGTCAGCCACGCGGAAATTACGTAAAATCGATACACATACTACCGACTGAGCGCGGCCGCTGCTCAAAGTCCTCATCCCGGTATCGGGTGTCGTTGGGATCGCGCTGGGGTGCAAACTCGAGCGTCTATCCAGACTCTTACATGGCATCCGGCCCGGTTTTGCGCAAGGTCGCCGCTTTACGCTTGCCCTGCATTGGGGTCGCGGAGGCGTGCCGCGAGGAAGTCTATCAGTGCCTCGACGCGGGCCGGGCGGAGGGGACTTGGCGGGGTGAGGAGGTGGAGACCGATCTTCGCGGGCGCCCAGTCTTCGAGTATCGTGACGAGTGCGCCAGACGCGATATGCCGGTCGACGATGAAGTCGGGCAGGCGGGCGATGCCGAGCCCGGCGATCAGCGCGGGGACGATCGCTTCGCCGCTGTTGGCGGTGAGCTGGCCTTGCAGGCGGACCGAGACGTCGGCGCCGCCGGGGCCGTGGAAGCGCCACGGGCCGACGACGTTCGAATAACCGACAAGTTGGTGTTCGCCGAGCTGTGCCGGATGCGTCGGAGTGCCGTGCTTCGCAAGGTAGCTGGGTGCGGCGACGGTGTGCGCCTGGATGCTGCACAGGCGGCGGGCGCGGAGCGAGCTGTCGGGAAGCTCGGCGATCCGCAGCGCGACGTCGAACCCTTCCGCGACGATGTCGACGCGCGCATCGGACAAGTGGAAATCGACTTCGATTCCCGGGTGCGCAACGAGGAACTCCGCGAGGATGGGGGCGACGTTGGTGACGCCGAAGCTCATCGGGGCGGCGAGGCGGACGCGGCCGGTATGCGCGCTGGCGGCGTCGTGTGCGGACTCCTCGGCGGCGCGGGCTTCAGCGAGGATGCGCGCGGCGTGCTCGGCGAGCGGCTTGCCGGCTTCGGTGAGCGCGAGGCGGCGCGAGGTGCGGTGGAAGAGCGACTGGCCGAGATGCGCTTCGAGGCGGGTGATCGCCTTGGAGACGGTCGCCTTGCTGAGCCCGACCGCGTCGGCGGCGGCGCTGAACGAGCGGTGCTCGACGACGCTGGCGAAGATCGCCCAGGCTTCGAGATCGGGCAGGCGCATGGGGGTCTCCGATATTAGAGCCGTACTAGATTTACTTCCCCGGCGGAGGCCGGGGCCCAGTTGGAGAGGTGGTCATAACGACGGGCCGCACTTCGTTACCGACGTTCCCCAACTGGGCCCCGGCCTCCGCCGGGGTGGTGCACTCTATGGGTGCTCTACTTTGAAGCCACATTACCAACCGAAACGATCGGTTTCCAGCGTTTCTATTTACGGCGTAATCGCAGCGCCTATCTTGGGTTCAACCAGTGGAGACCTATCATGACGACCACGACCCTTTCCAAAGTTGAACGCCGCCCCTTCGACACTCTCGGCCATGCCGATCATGGCTGGCTGAACGCGCGGCATCATTTCTCGTTCGCGAGTTATTACGATCCGGCCCGCATGGGCTGGGGCGCGATCCGTGTGTGGAACGACGACCAGATCGCCGCGAACTCAGGGTTCCCGCCGCATCCGCATCAGGACATGGAGATCATTACTTATGTCCGCAGCGGCGCGATCACGCATCAGGACTCGCTTGGCAACAAGGGCCGTACCGAGGCTGGCGACGTGCAGGTGATGAGCGCGGGGACCGGCGTGCGGCATGCCGAGTATAATCTGGAGCCCGAGACGACGACGATCTTCCAGATCTGGATCGAGCCGTCGCGCAAAGGTGGCGCGCCGAGTTGGGGTGCCAAGCCGTTTCCGAAGGGCGAGCGCTCGGGGCAGTTCGTGACGCTCGCCAGCGGGTTCGAGGGCGACGGCGATGCGTTGCCGATCCGGGCGAATGCTCGCGTGCTGGCGGCGACGCTCAAGGCTGGCGACAGCGTCGACTATGCGGTCGGCGAGGGGCGCCATGTGTATCTGGTGCCGGCGACGGGTGCGATCACGATCGGCGACGACGCCTTTGGTGCGCGCGACGGAGCGGCGCTGCTGGGCGGCCAGACGGTGACGATCACGGCTCAAGAAGACGCCGAGATCGTTCTGGTAGACTCGGAGTAAAACTCCCCTCCCGCTTGCGGGAGGGGTCGGGGGAGGGGCTTCCTTCCTCGACCCCGCCCGGAACTGCCCTCCCCTAACCCCTCCCGCAGGCGGGAGGGGAACTCGAAGGAAACACATATGACCAAGGTTCTCGTGCTCTATTACTCGTCCTACGGCCATATCGAGCAGATGGCGGATGCCGTCGCCGAGGGCGCGCGCGCCGGTGGGGCCGAGGTGGACATCCGTCGCGTCGCCGAAACCGCTCCGCAGGCCGTGATCGAGGCCGCGCACTTCAAGACCGACACCGCGCATGCCGAGATCGAAGGCCCCGCCGCGCTTGAGCAGTATGACGCGATCATCGTCGGTGCGCCGACCCGCTTCGGCCGGATGCCCGCGCAGATGGCGCAGTTCTGGGACACGACCGGCGGTCAGTGGTTCTCGGGCGCGCTGATCGGCAAGGTCGGCGGTGCGTTCACCTCGACCGCGAGCCAGCATGGCGGCCAGGAAACGACGTTGTTCTCGATCATCACCAACCTGATCCATCACGGCATGACGATCGTCGGGCTCGACTATGGCTTCCAGGCGCAGATGGGCGTCGACACGGTCAAGGGCGGCTCGCCCTATGGCGCGACGACGATCTCGGATGGCGACGGCAGCCGGATGCCGAGCAAGGAAGAGCTTGATGGCGCGCGCTACCAGGGCAAGCGGATCGCCGAGACGGCGGCCAAGCTGAAGGGCTGATCCCCCGAGGCTCCGGTGGTCGGGAGACGAAACTTCCCCCGCGGTAAGGGCGTTTCCCCACCACCGGAGCATTTCGCTTCGCGTGCACCAGCTATGCGAGGATATGATCATGGGCCTGTTTTCCAAGGACATCGCGACGTTCGAAGACCTGTTCCTGCACCAGTTGCAGGACGTGTATTATGCCGAGCACCAGATCCCCAAGGCACTGCCGAAGATGACCGACAAGGCGACCGCGCCGGGTCTGAAGGCCGGGTTCGAGACGCATCTGCGCGAGACCGAGGGACAGATCGTGCGGCTCGAGCGGATCTTCGAGCTGCTCGGCGAGAAGGCCAAGGCGGTGACCTGCCCGGCGATCGACGGGATCATCAAGGAAGCGAACGAAGTCGCAGGCGAGATCGCCGACAAGGCGGTGCTCGATGCGGCGCTGATCGCGTCGGCGCAAGCGGTCGAGCATTACGAGATCACGCGCTACGGCACGCTGATCGCATGGGCGAACCAGCTTGGTCGCAGCGAGATCGCGGCGATCCTGAAGGAAACGCTCGACGAGGAATATGCGACCGACGACAAGCTGACCGCGATGGCGACGTCGAAGGTCAATCCGAAAGCCGAGGCGGTGACCGCCTGAGGTTTTCGCGACGTAACTAAGGAAACGGGCCGGCGATCTGACGATCGCCGGCCCGTTTTTCGTTCAGGCCTTCTTGCGTGCGCGCTTGGGCGCCGCGGCGGCGGCGGCGTCCTCTTCCTCGTCCGGTGCGTCTTCACCGGCTTCGGTCAGCGCTTCGCCGAGTGCCTTTAGCTTGTCCTGCGACTTGTCGGCCTTGTCGGCGATCTTGGTGGTCGCGGTGCCGAGACGGTGAAGCAGCGCGTGGACGCGGTCGGCGTCGGGCGTGTCCTTCTCCAACTGCTTGCGCAGCGAACCGAGGTCGCGAAGGATGCCCTTGGCGCCGGAGACTTCGGTATCGGCCAGTGCGGCTTCCCAATCCTCGACCATGTCGGCGCCCTTGGTGGGCTTGGTCGCGTCGAGCCCGCGATTGATCGCGTTCATCGTTCCTGCAAATTTAATGGCCATGTGATCTCTCTCCGCATGCCTTTGTGGCAACCGTCAACGCGACGTGGCGGCGGAAATGTCCCCTCGATCGTATCGACTTCGATTAGTATCCGGGCCCAAGTTAACGCAGGATATCGCGCCCCTGCGCCTGCCGGATGACGTCGGCGAGCGCGGCGTTAGGCACGCGGTCGGCGAGGACCGGCGAGCAGGCGAGCAGGCCGTTGGGGCAGTAGCGATCGTCGTCCCAGCCGGGGTGGTCTAGGATCGGGTAGAGGCACACGCCCTCGACCGGAACGCCGAGCGACTGGGCGATCTTCACCTCGCGCAGGATCATGCGGAGCCAGGCGGGGCGGGCGCTGCCTTCGATGCCGGTTTCGGCGATCAAGATCGGGCGGCCGTAGCGCGTGTAAGCGTCGGCGAGGATTGCGTGGAGCGGGCGGCTGAGAGGATGATCGTACGCCAACGGTGGGCCACCGTGGATCCACTGGTTGTTGTGGTAGAAATTTACGCCGACGATATCGAGCAATGGCGCGCGGCCGCCGATCTGGGGCCATGCTTTGCCCGCGATCATGTCCCAGGCCTGGAATTGCGCGAGGCGGTGGCCTTCGGCGGCGGGGGCGTCGTTGGGGCGGGCGGGGTCGGTGATGACGTTGATGACCGGGTCGGCGTGGACGAACCGCGCGGCGGGGTCGATTGCGAGGATCGCTTCCATCGCGGCGATCGAGGCGCGGGCGAGCTGCACCTTCAGTTCGTAGCCGCGGCGTTGCGCGAACGGGTTGAGATAGGCTGCGTCGCCGCCGCCCCAGGCGAAGAATGAGATTTCGTTGACGGGGGCGTAGAAGCGCGTCTCACCGGGAGCGGCCGGGCCGATGTGGCGCGCGGCGGCGGCGGCGAAGGCGGCGAAGCGGGTGACGAAGGCAGGCGTCCAGATGTCGATGTCGTCGGGCCAGCCGTAATGGAGCAGGTCCCAAATGACTTCGGTACCGATCGCCTTGGCGGCTTCCAGCTGGCGGTCGAGGCTGGACCAGTCGTAGCGGCCGGGCTCGTGTTCGATCAAATGCCAGCGCAGTCCGTCGCGGACGGTGAGGATGCCGAGCTTGGCGAGTTCGCTGTAATCGTGCGCGGCGAGGGTGTCGTGATGGCTGGCGGCGATGACATCGACGCGCTTGCGGTCGTGCGCGCGGCGGTGCGTGGAGGATTCGAAGCCGCCTTGCAGGACGCTGCGGAAGAGGCCTGTCGGCCGGGGGAGAGGTGGCCGGTCGGAAAGGACTTCCGCGAACAGGGCTTCCCAGCGGGGGACGACGGCGGCGACGGCGTACTCGCTGTCGACCTTGGCGCGGAGGGCGGTGCCGAGGCGGGATCGAAGTGCCGAGTCTTCGAGCAGTTTGGTGATCGCGGCGGCAACTGAGGGCGGGTCTTCGTGGGGCACGAACAGGCCGCTGACCCCGTCGACAATCTGTTGTTCGGAGCCGTTGTCGCGCGTCGCTATGACGGGGAGGCGTGCGGCGCCGGCTTCGGCGATGACGTGCGGCATGCCTTCGCCGCGGGAGAGCCAGACGAACATGTCGAGTGCGGCGAGCAGGTCGGGCACGTCGTCGCGATCACCAAGGAAGGTCAGGGCGGTGTCGAGGCCGAGGGCGTGCGCGCGGTTGCGGAGCGCGGCGGCGTATTCGGGGATGAAGGCGTCGGGGCCGCCGATTACCACGAAGCGGGCGCGGGGGTGGCGGGCGTGGATGAGCGCGGCGGCTTCGATGAAGTCCTCGACTCGTTTCTTCGGGTCGAGCCGGCCTAGCCAGCCGATCAGCGGTACGTCTTCGGCGATCCCTAGCGTCGCACGGACCGGCGCTCGCCGGGCAGGGCCGAAAGCGCGCGTGTCGACCATCGACGGAATTTCGATCGCGTGGTGTTCGCGGCCGGGCATGCGGCTGGCGGCGGCGTCGCGGATCGAGGCGCAGACGCCGACATAGCGCGCGGTGAAATGCTTGGGGCCGGCGAGCGCTTCGGAGACGAGGCCGCCATGTTCGATCAACGGCGGGCGGAGGTGCATGCGTTCGAGCGCGGGATAGATGTCCGCGACGTTCTGGCACGAGACGACGACGTCGTACGCGGGCAGCTTGCTCGCGAGGTAGGCGACGGTCTCGTCGAAGCCGAGCGCGTAGGGCGTGCGGTCGACGGGGACGCCGATCGCTTCCAGTTGCGCATGCGTCTGCTCGGGCATGCCGTCTTTTCGGAAGCAGGCGACGACCTCGATCCGGTAGCGGGTCGGGTCGAGCGCCTGCGCGAGCAGCCGCACCTCCGTCTCCTCGCCGCCGACGACGAGCCAGGCGAAGACGAACAGGATGCGGATCGGGCGGGCGTCGGCAGTGAGTGCGGTACTCAATCGCCGACCTTGAAGACGATCTGGAGGAATTCGGGCCGCTCGCCGATCAGCCGTGCGATAAACGCGGGGGCGTCGTCATAGGGCACGACGTGCGTGATGAGCTGCGCGCGGATCTCGGGGCCGCGGGCGAGCAGCAGCTTGACCGTCTCGTTGGCGAGGCGGCGGCGGTCCCATTGGAAGTCGAGCCCGCGGGGGACGCGGTTGATCTGCGCGCAGCGGAGGTTGAGGCCGTTGTGGTGGAATTCCTCGCCGAGCCGGAGCCGGTCGGCGCCACCCTGGTAGAAGGCGAGGTCGATCACCGTGCCCTGCGGCCTCAGCGCGCGCATCGCGGCGTGGAGGCTGGCGGCGTCGGCGCGGGTCTGGAACACGACGTCCGCGCCGCGATCGTCGCCGCCGTGGAGCCAGCGTGCCTTGGCGTACGCCCAGGCCTGGTCCTCGGTCATCGCGGTTATGCCGAGGCATTCGGCGCGCAGGCGGCGGAAGGGGGACGGGTCGGCGATCACGACTTCGCTCGCGCCGGCGGCTTGCGCGAACAGGGCGGTGAGCATGCCGACGATGCCTGCGCCGATCACCATAGCGGGGCGGCCGCGGATGCCGTCGCCTAGGTTGACCACGTTGGGTCCGAGCAGTTCCACGTCTGCGTGAAGAATGCCGTTGGCGGCGATCGGACCCATCTGGCCGATATAGATGCCGAGGATCGGATCGAGCTCGGGCGGGAGCTTGGTCAGCAAATCGTTGAACGGGTCCGCGGTGTGGCCGGTCTTGTGGCCGAACACCGTGCCGACGACATCGCCGTTGGTGAAATCGTCGACCCGGCTGTCGCTGACGCGCGCGCATTCCATGTAGCCGAGGAACGGCACCGGATAGTGCGCGCTCGGTTCGCCGGGGACGAACACGCCGCGGCCTGCGTCCCAGCGGGAGTGGAGATACGGGTTGCTGTTCTTGACGAAGGTGAGTTCGGTGCCGGCGGAAAACCCGGTGTAGAGCAGGTCGAGGCGGACCTGACCGTCGCAGGGGGGCGCCTCGTCGTAGCCGAAGAAATAGGCCTGCCCGGGGCGTTCGACGCCGAGCGAGCGGACGTGGCGCCACTCAGACATGCGCCACCTCGCGCTCGCGGACGTCGATCGCGCGACCTTCGACGGCGGAGCGTTCGATCGCCAGCGCCAAGCGAAGCGTTTCGAGCGCGGCAGGGTAGGGGCAGCGGATGCGGTTCTCGCCCCCGCGAACCGCGTCGATGAAGTCGCGATCCTCGAGCACGACCGGATCGCTGCCGGTGCCGCGGACCGGGCGACCGCGGCCGATGTCGATCATCACGTCGCGGTCGGTGAGTTCGATCGCGAGGCCTTCGCCGAACAGGTGCAGGCCGACGCGGTGGTTCCAGTTGAGCAGGCAGGTCGACGCGAAATTGGCGATCGCGCCGCTGGCGAAGGTGAGCATCGCGGTGCTGGCGGTGGCGACGTCGAGGCCGGGGAAAGCGGCGCGGTCGATATGGCCCGACTGGCCGTAGACGCGGACGACGTCGCCGACGAGGTAGCGCGCGAGATCGACCAAGTGCGTCGTCTGTTCGAGCATCTGCCCGCCGGATGCGTCCTTCTTCCACCACCAGCGCGGTGGCGGCGTGGAATCGAGCCAATAACCGGAGAGGAGGCGGGCGGGGGTGGCGGAGAGCAGCGCCTTCACCTCGTCGACGGTGTCGAGGTAGCGCCAGTGATAGCCTACCGCGGTGACGAGGCCGAGCCGGTCGACTGCGGCGGCGACGTCCTCCGCGGTGCCGAGGTCTAGCGCGACGGGCTTTTCGACGAAGAACGGCAGCTTGTGCTCGATCGCGAGGCGTTCGGGTTCGCCGTGCGCGAAGGGGGGCACGCAGATGTAGAGCGCGTCGAGGTCGACCGCGGCCAGCATCGCCGCGGCATCGTCAAATGCGCGCGCGCCGAAGCGGGCAGCCGCCTCGGTCGCGCGGGCCATTTCGACGTCGGCGACCGCGACGATCGCGACGTCGTCGAATTGCTCCAGCACGCCGAAATGGCGGTTGGCGATGCCGCCTGCGCCGATGAACCCGATCCGCGTCCGCTCCACGCCGTCTCCCTTATGTTTGGTGTCTGTCTGGTCGTGCACGGCGGCGTAGACCGCGCGCGTGTCGGCGATCATGCGATCGGCCGAGAATAGGTCCTGCTGGCGCTCGATCGCGGCGCTGGCCATCGTTTTCAGGCTGTCGCGGTCAGCGAGCAGCGTGACGATCGCATCGACGAAACTAGCCGGGTCAGCGGCGGTCAGGCGACCGGTGACGCCGTCCTCGATTGCTTCGGCATTGCCGGGGGCGACGGTGGCGACGACGGGGAGCCCGGCGGCCATCGCTTCGAGCGCGACCAGCGGCAGGCCTTCGAACGCGGAGGGCATGACGAGCAGGTCGGCGAGCGTCATCAGGTCGGCGACGTCGCTGCGGGTGCCGAGCATGCGGACTGTGCCGGCCAGTCCCTTGGCGGCAACGGCGCGTGCCGTCTGCGTCAGGAGGGGGCCTTCGCCGGCGAGTAGTACGATCACGTCCGGATGCGCGGCGCGGATCGCGGGCAGCGCGTCGAGCAGGAGCGCGTGGCCCTTTTGCTCCGCAAAGCGCGCGACCATTAGCAGGACGGGGGCATCGCCGACGCCCCATTCACTGCGGAGGGCGTCGCGTGATCGCGAGGGTTTGTGGGCGCCGACTCCATTGTGGATCGTTGCGACGAGGGCCGGATCGATACCTACTGCGCGGTGGCTGTCGCCGACTGCGTCCGAGACGCAGATCAGGCGTGCGAGCGCGGCCGAGGTGTCGCGGTGCTCGTCGCGCTGGGCGGGGTCGGTCAGGAGGTAGGGAAGGTGCTCGGTTCGGATCACGGGTACGCCAGCCTTGTGCGCGGCTCGGACGGCGGCGTGGCCTTCCCAGCCTATGCCGGCGTGGACGTGGACGATGTCGGGCGCGGCGCGGTCTAGCCAGCGCGCGAGGCCCGCATCGTCGTCGAGCGCTTTAACCGCATAGCCCTTGGCGGCGGCGTGTTCGAGCAGACCGGTGCCGGGACGCGCGGCGACGACGATCTCGTCTCCGCCCAGTCCTTCGGCGAGCGTCATCATGTGCGCGCCGACGCCGGACGGGGCGAGGCTGTCGGTCAGCAGGCAGATGCGCGTCATTCGGCGGCCATCACGGGGGTCTCGAGGACGGCGGATTTCGCGACCATGCGGCGATAGGTGGCGAGCGCTTGCCCCACGACTTGGTCCATATTGTAGTAGCGATACGTCGCGAGGCGGCCGACGAAGGTCACGCCTTCTTCGGCATCGGCGAGTGCCTCGTAGCGTTTGAACAGCGCCTGGTTCTCGGGGCGGGGGATCGGGTAATAGGGGTCACCCTCCGCGCTCGGGAATTCGTAGCTGATGCTGGTCTTCGCGTGGAGTTGCCCGGTCAGGTGCTTGTATTCGGTGATGCGCGTCTGCGGCACGGTCTCGTCCGGATAGTTGACGACCGCGACCGGCTGGAACTGCGCGACGTCGTGCGTCTCGTGGCGGAACTGGAGGCTGCGATAGGGGAGCTTGCCAAAGCGGAAGTCGAAATACTCGTCGATCGGGCCGGTGAAGACGATGTGGTCGACGTCGACGCGGTCGATCACGTCGCGGTATTCAACGCCGAGATCGAGCGTGATGCCGGGGTGATCGAGCATCGCCTCGAACATCCGGGTGTAGCCATTCGCCGGCATCGCCTGGAATTTATCGGTGAAATAGCGGTCGTCCGTCGAGGTGCGCGTCGGAACGCGGGCGGTGACGGTGCGGTCGAGCTCGGACGGGTCGAGGCCCCATTGTTTCCGGGTGTAGCCGCGGAAGAACGTTTCATAGAGACCGCGCCCGACCGCGGCGACGACGACGTCTTCGGAGGTACGGATGTCCTCGACCGACTCCGCGCGGCTGGCGAGGAAGGCGGCGGCTTCCGAGTCATCCTCGAGCGACAGGCCGTAGAGGTCGTTCAATGTGGTGCGGTTGATCGGCATCGGGACGAGCTTGTCGTCAACGCTGGCGAGGACGCGGTGTTCGTACGCGCGCCACTCGGTGAAGCGCGACAGATAGTCGAACACGTCGGCGGAGTTGGTGTGGAAGATGTGCGGGCCGTAGCGATGGATCAGCACGCCGGCCGCGTCGTGTTCGTCATACGCGTTGCCGCCGATGTGCGGGCGGCGGTCGACGACGAGAACGCGCTGGCCGCTATCGCTGGCTAGTCGTTCGGCGAGGACGGCACCGGCGAACCCTGCGCCGACGATCAGCGTGTCGTAGCGTTCGCGTTTTGCTGCAGGAGCGTATTTTTTGCCGTTCAAGACGCGGTCGATCTCGGTAGCCATGGCGGTTTGCGTGCGGTCCCAGGATTGCGTGGCGAGCAGGCGGTCGGCTTCGTCGCGCCATGCGCCGTCGCGGGGGAGGGCGAGCGCGGCCTCGCAGGCGGCGACGAACGCCGGCGCTTCGGACGCGATCGAGACGGCTGCTGCGTCACCGTAGTGGCGGATCACGTCGACGATCGGCGTCGAGACGACGGGCAAGCCGCCGGCGAGATATTCGGGTGTCTTGGTCGGGCTGATGAAACGCGTCGCGGCGTTGATCGCGAAGGGCATTAGCGCGACGTCCCAGCCCGAGAGATAGGCGGGGAGTTCGTTGTAGCTGCGTCCGCCGAGCCAGTGGATGTTGGCGCGGCGTGGCAGGTGGGCGGGGTCGATCTTCACGACCGGGCCGATCATGATGAACGACCAGTCGGGCCGCTGAGCAGCGACCGCGTCGACCAGCGCTAGGTCGATGCGTTCGTCTATGACGCCGAAGAAACCGAGCTTCGGGCCGGCGATTTGACGCTGATCTTCGGGTTCGCTGTTGCCGGCGCGGGCTTGGGCGAAGTGCGCGACGTCGACTGCCGAGGGGAAGGCGTGGACGTCGCGGTGGCGGCCGCGCTTGGCCTCGTAGAGGCTGTAGCCGCCGGTGAAGACAAGGTCGGCGCGCGTGAGCAGCCTGGCTTCGCGGTCGAGCAAGGCGGGGTCGGCGAAGCGGAACGCGGACAGCTCGTCCATGCAGTCGTAGACGACCGCGGCGGCGTCCAGATGCTCTGCGAACGGGAGCATCATCGGCGTGTAGAACCAGAGGACGGGCTTGGCGCGGATGCTCGTCGCGACCAGCATGTCGAGGAGTTGCCGCAAGCCCGCCTCGACCTGCTCGGCGTTCCACCAATGCGGGAGGCGCGGGCGCAGCGCGATAACGTTGTCGGCGGGGAAGGGGTGATGCTCGAGGAATGGCAGCGGATGGTCGCAGGGGATGTGTTCTTCCCAAACGAACACGCTCTGGGCCTGCGCGAACCGCTTCATCAGATGCTGCGGGCGCTGCGTGACAAAATCCCAGCGGAGATGCGAGAAGCAGATCAGCGGCGGCGGCGGGCTCGTATCGTCGGTCGTGGCGAGGGTGGGAGTAGGTCCGATACCGTGCACGCTCTTCCAATCCGCGAATCCGCGGTCATCCGCGTTGTTGATCGAACCTAAGCCCACGCCTCAGACCTGACTATGCAAATGTAATTGCTTTGCATCATGTATTTGCTGGATAATCGCACCCAAACGCACAACGCTATGCTGCCAAGTCCAACGCTCCAATACGGCGTCGCGGGGCCGAAATTCGGCGTAGGTTTCGCGCATTGTAAGGATCGCATCGGCAAACCCGGTCGTCGAAGCAGTCATGCCGGTCTCGGGCAGGATGAACTGCAATCCGCAGCGTAATCCCGCGTTGGCGAGCACCGGCAGGCCGGCGAGCATGTATTCGGTGAGGATCGCCGGCGCGCCGTCGTCGATGCCGCAGACGACGCCGAACTTCGCGCGGTTCATCAGGCGGTTGACCTCGTCGATCGGTACGCCCGGTGGCCCGACAAACTCGATCGAGAGGTTCTGATCGCGCGCGCGTTGGCGGAGTGCGTCGGCATCCTCGCCGTATCCGAATACGCAGAGCGCGCGGATGTTGCGCGGGAGTCGCGCGAGCGCGTCGAACAGGATGTCGTGGCGCTTATACGGTTGCGCGGCGGCGACGTAGATCAGGTCGAAGTCCTTGGGCGTGCCGAGCGGGCGGAACTGGTCGATCGCGGCGAATTCGGGACCGACCGGCAGGATCGCGGTGCGCATGCCGGGGTGGCGCGCCTCGACCTCGTCCGACTGCCACTGCGCGCCGGTGATGACGAGATCGAAATGTTCGCTGACTTCGGGCGGCACGCGCAACGAGGGCGCGTCGATCGAATTGTAGAGGATGATGCTGTTCGCACAGAGCGCGAGGAGTTCGGGCGCGACGCCGAGACCCAGCACGACCAGGATGTCCGGTGCGCCGAATGCCCGCACGAAGTCGATCATCTCGGTGGAGGCGAACGGTGCGTGGTCGTGGTCGAGGCGGAAGGCGCGGCGCGCGAGCACCGGGCTGTCGCGGCGGAATGGCGGGTCGCCTTCGCCGCGCCAGTGATGCCAGATCTCGGCCTGCTCGACGATTCCGGCCGCGACGAGTGCGAGCGGAAGGCGTTCGAGATACCCGCCGGCGACGGGCTCGCGGTGGTCGGCGGCACCCGTCCAGGGTCGGCTCGCGGAATCGAGCGCGCGCCATGCCGATCCATCGCGAGGAGGCGTTGCGGCGGAGGGATCCGCGGGAGGCCAGCCGTCGACCCAGTCGCTGATGACGACGACCGATCGTCGTTCGCTCAACGCCACCATGCACGCATCCCCTGCATCGGTATCTCCCCTGGTCTTGCACCCTTTCGTTGCAGGGCAGGCACTTAACGGGCGAAATCGAGAAACGGGATCATGCAGCTTAAATTTAGTCGTCGCGCGTATTCGCAATCACGCTCGACCGGCGGCGGGGCTTGCGCCATGTTAGTGCAAAGACGTCCATGAGTAGCGGGGCGATGACTAGGCGGGGGCAGCGCGGACGATGCTAATCTGGATGGCGATAGTCGGCGCTTTGCTCGGCTGGGTGCTCGGAAGCTTTTCAGAAACCGCTTTATTCTTGGGCGGGGCGGTTGGCTTGTGCATCGGCTGGGCGTTGCGGCGGGCGATGCGGATCGAGATCGTTCGCGAGACGGCGGTTCTGAGCGCGGAGGTCGCCTTGTTGCGGGCGCACGTCAACGAACTGATGGACGCGCCGCATCATGGCACGGATGGTGTCGCCGATGCGCTCGAAGTTCGCACCGCGCCGCGATCGATCGAGCCGTTGGTCGCCGAGCCGCCGATCGCGACGGTTGCGCCGGAGGTCGTATCGCAACGTGAAGCACCGACCGATTTCGATACCGCGACGGACGGCCTAGCGGCAGCGGACAAGCGCTGGCGCTCACCGCCTTCGGGTGATCGTGCGGCTGCGTCTGTGACTGCGCCCGCCGAACCGCGTGAGCCGGGCTGGTTGGCGAGCGGCGTTGCGGCCGCGCGCGGCTGGCTGTTCGGCGGCAACACGATCGTTCGGCTCGGGCTCGTCATCCTGTTCGTCGGGTTGTCGTTCCTTGCCAGCTATGCGGCGGCGGCGGGGCTGTTCCCGATCGAGTTCCGTCTCGCGGTGGTCGGCCTGTTCGGCATCGCGCTGCTCGGCATCGGCTTTCGGACGCGAACCAAGCGTCCGGATTTCGCGCTGGCGTTGCAGGGCGGCGGCGTCGCGATCATCTATCTGACGCTGTTCGGGGCGGCGCGCTTCTACGACCTTGTACCGCTGTCCGCGGCGTTCATGCTGATGATCGCGGTCTGCGCGCTCGGCTGTGCGCTGGCGCTGTTGCAGCGTTCGCAGGCGCTGGCGGTGACGGCGTTCGCAGGCGGGTTCGCGGTGCCGTTGCTGCTGGGCGGGGAGGGCGGCAACGTGCTGGGCCTGTTCGGGTACGGCACGATCCTGAACCTTGCGATCCTGTTCATCGCGCGGGCGCGGACATGGCGCGTGCTGAACCTGGTCGGGTTCTTCGCGACGTTCGGGATTGCGAGCCTGTGGGGCGCGACCGCATATCGGCCCGAGCATTTCCTGATCGCGCAGATATTCCTGATCGTCTCGGTGCTGATCTACGTCGTGACCGCCGTGCTTTACACGCGGGCGACGCCGGGCAAGTTCGGCAATGCGGTCGATACGACTCTGTTGTTCGGGCCGGCGCTGGCGGGGTTCGGGCTCGAGGTCGCGCTGATCGGCGATCGGCCGTTCGGCAGCGCGTTCGCGGCACTGGGCTTTGCGGCATTGTATCTGGGTGTCTCGCTGGCGGCACGGCGCCGCCAGCGAGAGGGGCTGCGCGTGATGAATGAGGCGATGCTGGCGATCGGCATCGGCTTCGTCACGATGGCGATCCCGCTTGCACTGGGCGCGCGCTGGACCTCGGCGGCGTGGGCGCTGGAAGGCGCGGGCGCGTTCTGGGTCGGGATCCGGCAGGCACGCTGGATGCCGCGGCTGTTCGGGCTGGCGCTGCAGGTCGTCGCGACCTTACTGTATCTCGGCACGCTGAACGACAACATCGCGGCGCTGCCGTTCGCCAATCCGGCGTTCGTCGGTGCGATCCTGGTGGCGCTTGGCTGGTTCGCGACGGCATGGTTCGCGCGGGAGACGATCGCGCCTGGGGAGACGCGGCTTGCGCGGGCTTATGCGCGGGGCGAGGCGGTGATCGCGACGCCGGCGTTCCTCACCGGGTTTGCGGCGTGGTGGATCGGCTGGCTGATGGAGGCGACGCGGCTTTATCCGGCGGTCGAGCAATCGCTGTCGCCGGTGCCGGTGTTCTCGACGAACGTGCAGATCCTGTTGGCGATGCTGGCGTATCTGGTCAGCGCGGCAGCGTTCCAGACGATCGCGCGGCGGCGCGACTGGCCGGTCGCGGCGTGGCCGGCACGCGTGAGTGTGGGCGCGTTGTGGATCGGCTTCGTCGGGCAGGCCGATCGGGGCGGCACCGTGCTGTCGTCGCCCGGCTGTTTCCTGTGGATCGTCGCACTCGCGGCGCATGGCTGGATGCTGTTCCGCAGCGACCGTGACGACGTCAAGACACCGGGCACGCGGGCGGTGGCGTCGGCAAGCCATGTCGCGGGCGTTTGGCTGGCGGTGGTCCTGCTGGCCGACATGCTGTGGTTCGGGATCGACCGCGCGGCACTGTGGGCGACGGCGTGGAACGAGGTGACGTTCCTGGCCGGTGCGGTGGCGGTGCTTGCCGGTCTTACGCTGTGGGCGGGGCCGGCGTTGCGCGGCGACCGGGCGGGAACGCGGTGGCCGCTCGACCGGCATGCGGTGGACTATGCGTGGACGGCGGCGGTGCCGATCGCGCTGGGTATCTTCAGTAGCGCAGTCGCGATCGCGCTGTTTTCGTCGGGCGATACCGCGCCGTTGCCGTTCGTGCCGGTGCTCAACCCGGTCGACGTGATGGTCGCGCTGGCGGCGGGCGTGCTGTTGCTGTGGCGGCGGGCGGTGCTGGCCGCAGATGTGGTGCCGGTGGGCGCCGCGCTGTTGGCGAGCAAGCGCATCTGGCTGCCAATCGCCGCGCTTGGTTTCGTTGCGGCGAACGGCGCATGGTTGCGGACGGCGCATCATCTGGCGGGTGTCGCATGGGAGGCGGATACGCTGCTCGGCAATGCGCTGGTGGAGACCGGGATCGCGATCCTGTGGACGGTGATCGCGCTGACGCTGATGGTCGTCGCGCATCGGCGAGCGACGCGCAGCCTGTGGCTGGCGGGGGCGAGCCTGTTGGGGGCGACCGTCGTCAAGCTGCTGGTGGTCGACCTGTACGCGACCGGTGGCGGCGCGCGGATCATCGCCTTCATCGCGGTCGGGATGCTGATGCTGCTGGTCGGGTATCTGGCGCCGCTGCCACCCAAGGTAGCGTCGGACGATACGAAACGCGGGGCGGTGGCATGAGCGTGGTCCGGTGGCGGTTGGGCGCGCTGGTCGGCGTCGGATTGTTGGTTGCCGCGGCGCCGGCGGGATCGGATGGCGAGCCGGAAGGCTACGCGCTTCGCCTGCCGCTGTCGGTGGAGGCGGGTGCGAAAGTCCAGCGGCTGGCGTTGCCGGCCGCGGTGCTGGCAGGATTGCAGACTCGCGACGGGCATGACGTGCGCGTGTTCGATGCGAAGGGTCGGGCGATGCCGATCGCGCGCGCGGGTGCGTCCGCGGTGGTCGGCCATGTGTCGCTCGATCCGATGCCGATCCTGGGGGCGCCCGATGCGCTGAAGGTGTCGGGCGTGTCGTTGATGCTCGACGGGCGCGGTGCGGCGCAGGTTGCCGAAGTACGCGGCGAGCCGGTTGCGGCTGGCGGCGCGCCCGTGCTGCTGGGCGTTCTGCTCGATGCGCGGCGGGTGTCGGGCGCGGTCGCGCGGGTTGCAGTTGCTGCGGACTTGCCGGTGGGTCAGCCGGTCACGTTGACGATCGAGGCCAGTGGCGACCTGCGCGAGTGGCGACGGCTGGGCGAGGCGACGGTGTATCGGCGCGCGGGCGACGCGCTGCGGTCGTCGATCGTCGCGTTGGATGGTGCCACCGTGGCGCGGGAGTATCTGCGGATCACGTGGAGCGCGGGGTCGCGGTTGCTGGCGCCGGTCGCGATCCGTGCTGCCGTGCTTGACGTGCGGCCCGACGGTGCGGCGGCGTCGGAAACGGTCGAGGCTCAGGCGCCTCCGCCGGCGTCCGGGAATGCGCGCGTTGTCGATTTCGCCGTGCCGTTCGCGACACCGATGGCGAGCTTGCGGGTGATACCGGTCGAGGGTGATGGCGTCGTACCGGTTCGGATATTGGGGCGGGACGACCGCGAGCAGCCCTGGGCTGTGCTCGGGCAAGGCGTCGCGCGCAGCGATGGCGGGCGCGACATCACGCTGTCCGGCGACGCGCCGCATGCGATCCGGATCGAGGCAGATGCCCGCAGCGCGGGGTTCACCGTCGCGCCGCGTTTGCGGATCGGCTTTGCGGACCGCGGCGTGATCTTCCTCGCCAGCGGCACCGCGCCATTCACGCTGGCGGCCGGGCGTGTTGCGGCGAAGGACGTGCTCCTGTCGCCCGCCGAAATCAGGGACGGACAGGGCCCGTCAGGGGAGGCGCGTATCATCGGAGTGCCGAACGCAGCGCTAAAGCTGGCTGCTCTCGCCGATGCAGGCGCACCGACGCGCTCGATCATCCTGTGGGGGGTGCTGTTGGCCGCGACGGCGTTGCTGGCCGGCGTGGCATGGATGCTCTGGCGGCAGCAGCGTTCGCAACCACAGGGCGACATGTGATGCTCGGGATCGGACGCGGGCTCGTGCATCGTTCGAGGGTGAAGTCCGCAGGTTGGGAGGCATGAGCGGTCAGCGATTGGGCCCCGGAAGAGTCGAGGCCTTCACCGACGGCGTGGTCGCGATCATCATCACGATCATGGTGCTGGAACTGAAGGTGCCGGAAACGGGCGACCTGCACGCGTTGATCGGCAGCGCGCCGGTGCTGCTGGCGTATGTGTTGAGCTTCGTGAACGTCGGGCTGTTCTGGAACAATCACCACCACATGTTTTCCGCGGTCGAGCGCGTCGACGGGCGCGTGATGTGGGCGAACCTGTTCCTGCTGTTCTGGCTGAGCCTGGTGCCGTTCGTGATCCGCTGGCTGGACGAGAGCGCGTTCGCGGCGGGGGCGACGGCAGCTTACGGCATCGTCCTGGGGCTCGCGGCGATCGGCTATTCGCTGACCGAACGCGCGATCATCGCCTGCAACGGCAAGGAGTCGGCAGTCGCGCGCGCGATCGGTTCGGACTGGAAGGGGTGGGGCAGCATCGCGCTCTATTTCGCTGGCGTACCGCTCGCGTTCGTCAGTCGCTGGTTCGCGATCGCGTTGTACGTGGCGGTGGTTGCGCTGTGGCTGATCCCCGACCGGCGGATCGTGCGCGCGTTCGAGGATGAGCTTCGAGCGTGAGTCCTCCCCCTCGGGGGGGGAAGATTCCAGCATCATTTTTTGGTGCGAAGACCCCATAGCATCGTCCCGACCAGCGCGAGGCCGGCTGCGGTGCCGCCGACCGCGACCGCCGCCATGACCGGCGAGATGCTGCCGTCGGCGCGATGGAGGTGCGGACGCAGGTTCTTGAGCAGCGGCTTGCGGCCGGACAGTCCCTCAAACATCTCGCCCGGACCCTCGGGATCGAGGATCTTGTTGTCGGCCAGCCACTCGCGGACGGAGTCGAGTTCGGGGACCTCGTACGGGCGGAGCGAGCGGCCATCGCCGCGCAACCGTTCGATCGTTTCGATCAGCGAGCCCGTTTCCGCGATCGACGTCTCGATCGTCGCGACGTCGGTGTCGAGATGTTCGGCGAGCAGGCCGTTGCGGATGCTCGCGATCGTGTCGCGCTCACCGGCGTTGCGGTCGCGCGCGGCATCGATGACGACGTCGCATTCGCTGTCGAGCCGCAGCGAACGGTTGTTGAAGTTGGACGAGCCGACGCGGAGCACCTCGTCGTCGACCACCGTCACCTTGGCGTGGACGTAGATCGGCTGCCCACCCGCGGTGAACGGATGGTAAAGACGTAGCCTTTTGTGCGGATCCTGTTCGTGCAGCGCCTCGACCAGCCTGGCGCGTGCCGAATCCATCGCGATCGGTTCGAGCCAGCCCTCCGCCGTGGTCGGGTGGACGATGACGAATTCGGGACCATCGGGTTCGCGCAACCGCTTGCCGATCGCCTCGGCCACCTTGCGCGACGCGAAATACTGGCTCTCGGCGTAGAAGAACCGCTTCGTCCGCGCGATCAGGTCGACGTACAGCGCCTCGATGTCGTGGCGGGGCTCCTGTTCGGCCATTTCTGGGATCGTGAGCGCGATGCCGACTTCGACGTCGGTGAAGTCGGCCTTCACATGATCGGGCCAGCAGTCGGCGCCGTCGGTCACCGGCTCCAGCGCGCCACCGCCGGACACTTCCCAGCGGCCACGGCACATGTCGCCGAGTGCGCGCGCGACGGGGCCTTGCAGGATCGTGGTCGCGTCGTGCCACGGACCGTAGGGCGAGCCGTCGGGCTCGATCCGGCGCGGTTCGTCGTCGGCGTGCGCACGCGTATCCCAGCGGTCGACGGTCATGTCGATCCCGCCGCAGAACGCGACGTCGTCGTCGATCACGACCACTTTCTGGTGATGCGATCCGGCGGGGGGATGATGGCCGTCGAGACGCAGATGGACCTGTGGGTCGCGGATCCACTTGGCGATGCGCAACAGCGTCTGGCCGTGGAACAGCGTCTTGATCGCGCCGGTATCCCAGCGGAGGATATGGATGTTGAGCCCCGGCGTGCGGCGCGCGAGCCAGGTGACGAATTCACCGACGCGCTCGGGACCGCCATCGTCGTCGTCGCCGCCGCTGTCACCGCCACCGAAGCGGATGCGCGCGTCGAAATCCCAGCCGACGAGCAGGATCTGCTTCCTGGCCTTCATCATCACCGCGCGGGCGGCTTTGAAATAATCGTCGGCGTCGACGATGACGGTGGCCTGCTTGGCGGGTTCGATCCGCCAGCAGTTGCGACCGGGCTCGAGCAGTGTTCCGTGAGAATTCATGATGCTGCCATCGCAGGCTTGGCGCGATCAGCCAACCCACGGAGGCGCGTTTTGCCACTCGATGGACGATATGCGGGCAGCATTCATTATAAAATGTTCGTAGCGCGCATGCACCATAGGTACTTTATTCGGACAGCTCGTTCTCGGCTGCGTCGAGCGCCTGCGCCAGCAAGGCCGCCACCAGATGGTCGTCCTGGGCGTCGGCAAGTTGCAACGCACGGACGATGGCAATGCGAAGCGAACGGCGATCCTGTTGCGACGTGGTCATCTCGGTACCCTTGGATTTTTATCAGGTCCTCGCCGCAGGTCCTTACCCGGTCGGCAGCGACGATGTAACCTGTTTGACGAACGAACGGCCGCGCGATTGCGCGGCCGTTCGCCGAATGGGATGCCGTCCCGTTACGCGGACGGCGCCCGTTATACGAACCGATCGGCCGTATCAGACGGCGTCGGTGTAGACGCGGCGGCGGGCGGCGGTGGTGGCACCGAAGCCTGCTGCGGCAGCGCCGATGAGCAGCGCGATCACGATCATGAACGACGTACCTGCGGCTGCGCCGGCGGCGGTGTCCGTTGCCGACTTGGCGGTCTCGATCGTCTTGTTCTTGGTCTGGACGAACTGTGCCTTGGCGCGCGTCACCTGGGCCTGATCCTCCGGACGGCTGATCTTGCGCTGGGCCGCGACGATGTCGACGATGCGGCTTTCAGCCTGCGCGCCGTCCTGGCCACCCTTTGCGAGTGCCGGCAGCTCCTTGGCGATTTCCTTCTGCGCCTGCTCCGGCGTCATCTGCGCGGGATCCGACGGTGCGTCCGACAGATACTGAGCAGCTTCGGCGCGAACGTCGGTGACGTCGACATTGGCGACGTCGGCAACCTTCGGGGCTGCTGCGCCGATGCCGGTGCCTGCTGCCGATGCGACCGAACCGACGGTGCGGAATGCGCCGCCGATGATGCCGCCGACAGCCGAGGTGAGCAGGTACATGGTGAGGATCAGGGTGACGCCCCAGACGACCAGGCCGTGGATCAGGCCGTCGAAGCGGTCATGTACGCCAGCGCCGCGTGCTGCGGCATAACCGCCTGCGCCCAGCGCGATGACCGTCGTGATGATCCAGTAGATCCCTGCGCCGATGCCGAAGCCGGTCGCGCCGGGAGTCGTGCCCTCGACTGGATCGACCAGGCTGAGACCGATGCCGGTGCCGAGGATGCCCAGCACCAGCTGGATCGCGATCGCAATGACGACGCCGGCGAAGATTGCGCCCCACGAGATGCGGGTCGGGGTCTTCACGCGACGGAAGTCGTCCGTCGGCAGGACGCCGGGATTTACATGGTTAGCCATAATTCACTCCTGTTATTCACGAAATTCGAGGAACGGCGTCAGTCCTTGCCGTGCCTATCGATGGGTGTGTCGATCTGTTTGTCGGCCTTCGCGGTTCCGGCCTTCGAGCCTTTGCCAGCCTTCGAGGCTTCGTCGACCTTGGCTTGGCGCGCGCCAGCTTCGCTTTCCTGCGAGCCGCGCTGCTCGATCGCGGCATTGCCGATGATCTTGCCGATCGCCTCCTGGATAGAGCCCTTCGCCTGGCGGGTGCGGGCGTCGTCCTGGTCCGGCTTGTCCTTGTCGCGCGTCATGCGGCGATCTCCTTCGAGGGCGCCTTGAGGTGGAGCGCGTGCGGGATGGAATCGCCATCGAACCCGCGCGCGCGCGCCCAGGCGGCGGCAGCGTTGCGACGGTTGACGCCGATCTTCGAATAGATCCGCGCGACATGGTTGCGCACGGTGTTGCTGGAGACGTCGAGCGTGCGCGCGATCGACTTGTCGTCGAGCCCGCGACAGATCAGCGCCAGCACCTCGCGCTCGCGCTGCGTCAGTTCGTCGAGCCCGACGCCGACCGGCTCGGCGTTCGGCGTGCGGATCCGCGCAAGCTTCTCCATGATCGACCGGCTGAGCCAGCTCGTGTCCTTCATCACCGCCTCGATCGCGTTGACGAGTTCGCGCTCGGACGCTTTGCGGGTGCTGATGTCGCGCATCGCCCACAGCACGCACGCTTCGTCGTCGAGCTGGATCGGCTCGGTCGAGACGATGCAGTCGATGATGTCGCCGTCCTTGCCGCGGATGCGAACTTCGCGGTCGCGGATCGGGAGGCCAGCGTCGATATCGGCCTCGATCGCGTGGCGCAGCGCGGGCGTTTCCCACAGGTCGACGTCGCCGAGCGGGCGACCGATGATCTCCGCCGACGAATAACCGGTGAGGCTGGTGAAGGCCTCGTTGACGTCGCACAGCCGGTGGCCGTCGCGCGCGCCGATCGCGAGCGCGACGGGGGCGAGCGAGAAGGTCCGCATGAAGCGCTCCTCGCTATGACGCAGCTGCGTCTCGGCTTTCCGGCGTGGTTCGAGGTCGGCAAAGGTGAACAGCATGCACGGCTGCTCGCCCATGTCGATCGGCTGGCCGGCGACGATCACGAGCTTCGTCTCGCCGTCGGGCAGGCTGAGCTCCGCTTCCATTTGCGGGATGGTGCGACCCTCGGCGAGGCGCTCCTTGCCGAGATCGCGCTTTTCGCCGCGTTCGAGGACGTCAATATCGTAGACCGTGCGCGACAGGACGGCGTCGCGGTCGTGCCCGGTCATGTCGATGAAACCCTGGTTGACCTTCACGAAGCGAAGATCGCACAGGCGACAGATGACCGCCGGCGCGGGGTTCGCGTTGAACGACTGTTCGAAGCGATCCTCGGCTTCGAATTGCGCAGACACGTCCTGGATGATCATGACGAGGCATTCGGGCTCGTCGTCGTCGTTGGTCAGAACGAGGCTGCGCACCTGATGCACCCAGCGGGGCTCGTCCTCGCCGGCGATCGCAACCTCGACCACGACCTCCGAGAACGCCTCGCCCGAGACGACGCGCTCGATCGGGTAATCGGCGTCGTTGAGCTTGTGATTGTTGCGGTAGCGCAGCTGGAAACGCTGGCGATAATCGTCGACCGTGGCACCGAGATCCTCGACCGAGTCGACCCCGTGCATCCCGAGTGCGGCCGTATTGGCCCACAGGATGTCCTGATCGGGATCGACGAGGATGACGCCTTCGTCCAGCCCCGCGATGATCTGGCGCAGGTGGCGCAGATCGGGGGAGTCACGAAGCGACTTGAGAGGCGGCGCCACGGTCATGCGATCAGTCGCGCTGCCCGTGAACGAGCCATGCGAGGCAGTAGCCGACCGCAGCGGCGCCGAGCGCCCAAAGGACGGGCGCGTCCTTGGCCGATGCCTGTGCGGTCGAGGCAGCGCGACGAGCGGCGTCGGCGGCACGATCGCCGGCTTCGCGCGCTTCGCTGCCGATCTTGTCGGCGAGTTCGGGGGCACCGTCGACGGCATCCTCGATCGCCGACTTGGCGCGACCGTAGAGATTCTGTGCGCCGCCGGCGACCTGATCGACGACGCCGTCGACCTGCCAGTCGCGGCTGTTCACGGTGTCGCCAACGGCCTTCTCGACCTTGCCGCCGACATAGCGGGCACCGCCCTGGAATTCGTCCTTGTTCATGTGAGATCCTTATGTTTGGAATTCGGTGGAAAGGCCCCGCGTTACGGCAGCACGCCACAACCCGCGGCGGCCTTGCCGACTTCGAGCGCGATCTTCGGATCGAGTTCGGAGGCGACACGGATGAGATCGGACGGGGTGAGCACACCGGGCGTGGTGTCGCCCTGACGGTACGCCGCGGCGGCCTTGCCCAGACGCTGCAACTGGCCGAGCGAGAGGTTCGCCTGGAGCCGATCGCCGACGCAATCGGAGCGCGATTGATCGAGCCCGTAACGCTGGAGCCCGGTCGAGATGCGCGTCGCGGGCGCGGCGCAACCGGCAATGGACGCCAGCAGGGCCAGAGCCCCGGTGGCGGACGTCATGCGCTTCATGTGAGCAGCTCCAGTATCTTGCCGCACGCGGGATATCGCGACGGGACTGGACGCATAAACCTACCGGTAACCTCTTGGTTTCTGGTAGTTTTGTGTAGGACTACTAGCTGTAATGTACCATATCAGGACGTCGCGCGCGCCGCATAAAGCCGCGCGAACCGCAAATGCAGCGACCGTGTGCTCGAATCCTCGGCAACCTCGGCGCGGCCCTCATGCCACTCGGCTCGCCGCTGAAAATAGGTCGAATCGTCGTTGTCGTCGGCGGGAAATTGGCTGTCGTCTTGAACCTTCGTCATCGCATTGCCCTTGGTAACCTGCGCCTTCAGTACGAAATTGCAAGCGCCCGCGCGTGATCGGAAACGACTAGGCGATGCGGTAGTATGATCAGTCTGGCGTCAGGGGGTAATGATGCTGCGGGGACGCCGCCGCGGCCGAGTTGGCCGGGCGACGATCCCGTCTTTATGTCGGCTTGGTTCGATCGATTACTTGGCCGTTGCCGCGGACTGATCGAGCGGGACGACCGGCAACCAGACCGCGCTCGCCGATGCGCCGCCGCGGACGATCGTCACCGTTGCCGGCTTATAGTCCGCTTTTTTCGCGAGGAAGATGTTGGGGACGAAGGTTTGCGGGTTGCGATCGTAGAGCGGGAACAGGCTCGACTGGACCTGGATCATGATCTTGTGACCCGGCTGGAACACGTGGTTCACGGTCGGCAGGCGGAACTTGTATTCCTGCACCTTGCCCGCCGGGATCGCGGTCGGCTTGGCGAAGCTCTGGCGATAGCGGCCGCGGAAGATGTCGAGGCTGATCGGCAGTTCGTAGCCGCCCATCTTCGGATCGGTGGCGTTCTCCGCCGGATAGACGTCGATCACCTTGACGACGAAATCGCCGTCGGTGCCGGTCGTCTTGGCGAAGATGTCGGCGATCGGCGCACCCGACACGCGCACCGGCGTGGTCAGCGCTTCGGTGGTGTAGGTCATCACGTCGGGACGGCCATCGACGCCGCGCTGGTCGCTGACGAGCCAGTCGCCCCAGCGGCCGTCGCCGAAGTTCACCGGGCGCGGCAGGTGCGGCACGGGCTTCGACGGATCGGAGACATAGCTGTCACCGCCGGTCGCCGCCTTGCCGAAGCCGAGCGCGCCGCCTTCCTGCAGGTAGATCGGCTTAAGCGGCGACGTGCAGCCCGTCTCGCACGCGAGCGGCCATGTCGCGAACTTGTCCCAGTGGTTCTCGCCGGTGTTGTAGATCGCGGCGGCGGGCAGCGTGACGGCCGGGCCATCCTTCAGATACTGATTGAAATAGGGGAGCAGCATGTCCTCGCGGAATTGCTGGGCGGTGTCGCCATTCCACTGGAACGGCCCGAGGCTGCGGCCTTCGCGGTTGATCTGGCTGTGGCGCCACGGACCCATCACGAGGTGGTTGTTGCCGAGCTTGCCCTTGGCCTTGAGCGCTTCCCACGCCGTGATCGCGCCGTACATGTCCTCCTGGTCCCACAGGCCCTGTTCCCAGATCGTCGGCACGTTCGACGGGTTGGCGGCGAGCAGCTTGTCGAGCGCCTGGCCCTGCCAGAAGCCGTCATAGGCGGGGTGCGACACCATCCGCTGCCAATAGGGCAACTGGTCGTAGCCGGACTTCTTCGCCCAGTCGCCGGCCGAGCCGACCTCGCGGAAATTCTCGTAATCGTCGTAGCCGCCGGTGGGTGGCGCCTTGCCCGCGCCCTTGTAGCCGGTCTGGCTGCCGAGCCACGCGATGTTGGCGAGGCGAAACGCGCCGTAATGGAACCAGTCGTCACCCATCCAGCCGTCGATCATCGGGCTCTCGGGCGCCGCGACCTTCAGCGCGGGGTGCGGGGCGAGCAGCGCCATCGCGACCGTGAATCCCTCGTAGGACGAGCCGATCATGCCGACGCGACCGTTGCTCTCCGGCAAGTTCGCCTTGTTCACCAGCCAGTCGATCGTGTCGTACGCGTCGGTGACGTGATCGACCTTGGTCGGGTTGAGCGGGCCGATAACGGGACGTGTCACGACATACTCACCCTCCGACCCGTATTTGCCGCGGATGTCCTGGTAGACGCGGATATAGCCTGCCTTGACGAACATCTCGTCGGCGAGCGGCAGCGTGGCGAGGATGCTCGCGCTGTCGGAGCGGTTCGCGCGACCCTTCGCGTTGTAGGGCGTGCGGGTGAGGACGATCGGCGCGTTGGTGACGCCCTTGGGATAGACGATGACGGTGTAGAGCTTGGTCCCGTCGCGCATCGGGATCATCACCTCGCGCTTCACGTAGTCCTGCGCGGCGGTCGGCGGCACGAACTTGGCGGGGATGTCGCCGCCGACGGGCGCGGTCTTGTCCTGCGCGATTGCAGTAGTTGCGAGGGCGATCGAGGCGAGCAGGACGAATTTGACAGTCATGGGGACGTGCTCCGGAAGCGTTGGGGCGAAGCTAGGCGCAACCGGGGCGCGGGGGCAATCGGTCTGACGGTCTTTAGTTGCGCGTTGGGATCGAAGCCGTGGTCGAGGACGAGAACGGCCGCGACTTCGCCCCCTTGCCCCAGAGCTTGTTCGGTTTCGCGGCCATCACGAAGCGAAGCTCGCCGCCCTGGCGGATCTCGTCGTCGCGCAGATAGCTGCGGGTGAGGGGCGTTCCGTTGAGCGTGACCGAGCGGATATAGGGGTTGGCGTCCGACAGATTGTCCGTCCGGATCGCGAACTGCTTGCCGCCGGACAGCGTGAGCGTCGCCTGCGACAGGAACGGGCGGCCGATGACATATTCGTTCGATCCCGGCGCGACCGGGTAGAAACCGAGTGCGGTGAAGACGAGCCATGCGGACATCTGGCCGAGATCGTCGTTGCCGCTCAGCCCCTCGGGTTTGGCGCCATATTGGCTCCGCACGATCTGGCCGAGCCGCTCCTGCGTCCGCCACGGTGCGCCGGCGTAATTGTAGAGATAGGCGACGTGGTGGCTCGGTTCGTTACCGTGGATATACTGGCCGATCAGCCCGGCAATATCCTCCGCATGGCTGTAATCGACTTTCGAATTGTCGAAGTCGAACATCGCGTCGAGCTTCTTCACGGTCTTCGCATCGCCGCCGAGCAGCCGGAACAAGCCCGCCTGATCCTGCGGCACGAACCAGCTATATTGCCACGCATTGCCCTCCGTATAATCGGAGCCGTAGTTAATCGCGGTCGGATCGAAGGGGGTGCGGAAACTGCCGTTCGCGAGCCTTGCGCGCAGCCAGCCGGACTTCGCGTCGAAACTGTTGCGCCAGTTGCCCGCGCGCTTCTCGAACCGCTCGGCGATGTCGGTCTTGCCCATCCGCCGCGCCATCCGCGCGATCGTCCAGTCGTCATAGGCATATTCGACGGTCTTCGACGCGGCCTCCGGCTCCTTGTCGATCGGGACGTAACCGCGCTGGATATACTCGCCGAGGCCACCGTAGGACGCGTGGTCGGCGCTCGCGACCATCGCCTGCAACGCCGCGTCCGCGTCGAAGCCGCCGATGCCTTTCATATACGCGTCGGCGATGACGGGGACGGCGTGATAGCCGATCATCGTCCACGTCTCGCGCCCGGCGAATTGCCAGACCGGAAGGATGCCATCGGGGCTGTGCTGCTGGCCGGCGATCAGCGAGCGAACGATGTCGCTGTTGGTTTTCTCGGGCTGGATCAGCGTCAGCAGCGGATGTTCGGCGCGGAACGTGTCCCAGAGGGAAAAGGTCGATCGAACCGTAAAGCCATCGGCCTGATGCACTTGGTCGTCAGGGCCGCGGTAGCGCCCGTCGCTGTCGCTCCACACGCTCGGGGCGAGCAGGCTGTGATATAGCGCGGTCGCGAAGATGCGGCGCATCGGTGCGGGCGCCTCGAACTTGACGGCGCCGAGCGCGGTATCCCAGTCGCTTGTAGTCTTGGCGCGGACGGCGTCGAAGTTACCGGGTTCGCTGTCGAGATTGGCGAGCGCCCCGGCTTCATCGACGCCGGAGATCCCGACCTTCACCTCCAGCGGAGCGTCGAGCGGGCCGAAGTCGAGCCGTGCTTCCAGCGCCTGGCCAAGCTTTTCCGCGAGCGCATCGCTGCCGCGGCCTGGGCCCTGGAACCCCTTGTACGGGATATCCTTCTCGCGGTTGACCAGCGCGTGGCCGACCAGCGGCGCGGAGAACCGCATCGCGAAGTAGAGCTTGCGGCCGGGTGCCCAGCCGCGCGTCTCGCGGAAGCCAGTGAGCACGCCGTCGTCCCGCAAATGCAGTCCCGACCACAGGATCTTGCCGGGATAATTATACAGCGACGACCGGAGATCGACGACGAGGTGCGCGGCCTTGCCCTTGGGGAAGCTGTAGCGATGCACGCCGATCCGAGTGCCCGCAGTCATTTCCGCGCGTACGCCAGGCCCGTCGAGGGTGACCGCGTAATAGCCCGGCTTGGCGACTTCGCTGGCATGCGAAAAGCGCGAGCGATAGCCGGGTGCGGTGGGCGTGCCGGGGTCCATCGGCACGGTCTCGCCCGATACCGGCATGACGAGGATGTCGCCGAGATCGGAATGCCCCGCGCCCGAGAAATGCGTGTGGCTGAACCCCTCGATCGTCGGATCGTCGTAGCGATAGCCGGCGGCATGGCCATAGCAGGTGCGGATCACGCACGAGGTGTCGGTATCCGGCGAAAGCTGGACCATGCCGAACGGTGCGACCGCGCCCGGGAAGGTGTGGCCTTCGCCGCCCGTGCCGATGAACGGATCCACCGCATCGCTCGGTTTGGCAGCATCCTGTGCGAAGGCGGTGCCGGCGAGGATCGTGGTGAACAGTGCACCCGCGAGGCACGATCGTGTGAAGATGGACATCGAGGTCACCCGTTCAGAGGGAAATAGGCGGGGGAGCTTGCCGGGTGCCAGGTGAAACATGTCGCGCACATCCCCTCTATTCGTTCGGTTGCCAAACTGGCTTCATCGCCAGCTCTTGCGCAACCGCAGAAGTGGATTAGAACATCAAATTGGATAATTCAAACGAACAGTTTGGAAGCGGGGGATGCAGAAGATGGTCTTCAGGCCGGGCCGATATGCCGCGCGTTCACTGAACGCCAATAGTGTGCGCTTGCCAAGCCTTCGCAATCGCGGGATCACTTCGTCGCCAACGCTGAAATTGCTGCATTGCATTGCAGAGCGGCTTCGTTTTCTGTTCTCCAACCTGAATGATCGGTCCGCATGACTCTTCAAACGCCGCCGCGTCTGTCGGGGACCAACCTCGAGCGCGCCGCCGACCACAACCAGCGCGTGACGCTGCATGCCATTCGCCTCGGCGGATCGCTGACGCGGATCGACCTTGCGCGGATCACCGGGCTGACCGGGCCGGCGATCGCCAACATCACGCGGCGGCTGTTGCAGGAAGGCATGATCGAGGAGGCGGGGCAGCGTCGCGGTGGACGTGGTCAGCCGCCGACTAAACTCGTCGTCCGGGCCGATGCGTGCTATTCGATCGGCGTCAATATCGACCGCGACCAGATCACGATCGTGCTGGTCGATTTCCTGGCGCAGATCCTCGCGCGCAAGTCGATCGAGATCAGCTTTGCGCTGCCCGACGACGTCCGCGATCTGTTCCGGCGCTCGGTACGCGCTATGCTCAAAAGCGCGAAGGTCGATCCCGCCAAGCTAGTCGGCATCGGCGTGGCACGACCCGATGACCTCGCGCTGGTCGCGATGCCGGGCCGTCCGGCCGCCTATGCGGCGTGGGACGGAATCGACATGGCGACGCTGTTCGACAAGCCGCTGTCGCTGCCCGTGTTCGTCGAGAACGATGCCGCCGCCGCCGCGATGGGCGAGATGCAGTTGGGCTTCGGACAGAATTACAGCAGTTTCTTCTACATCCTCGTGTCGTCGGGGCTGGGCGGTGGCTTCGTTGCGGATGGCGCGTATGTTCGCGGCACGCACGGTCGCAGCGGCGAGCTGGGGTTCATGGCGGCCGGCGGCGGCAAGCGGGGACGCGAGACCGTGCAGAAACTGGTATCGCTATCCGGACTTGCCGAGCATCTGGCGAATGCGGGGTTCGAGATCGGGCAGGTGCTGCATCAGGCCGACTGGGCGCCAGACATCGAGCGCTGCCTGGAGGAATGGGTGGAGAGGGCGGCACACACGCTCTGCACGCCCCTCGACGCGATCAACTGCCTGATCGATCCGGCGGTGATCCTGATCGGCGGGCGCCTCCCGAGCCGGTTGGTGGAACGGGTGGCGGAGCGGGTCAACGCGTTGATGCGGGACGCTACCGATGCGCCTGCGATCGCGCCGGTCCGCCGTGCCGCGCTGTCGGAGGATGCGCCTGCCGTTGGTGCGGCGATCCTGCCGTTCAGTCATTTCCTGCTGCCCAAGGCCGCTGCGCTCTGGAAGGATTCCGGCGCGGCAGCCGACTGACGTCGGTAATCGGTTCGGTACCGCTATCTTCGCATGTGAGGACTCCGTGCGCTTGGGGTTGCGGAGAGCGGGCTGTTGCCGTCGTTCGTGTACGAATACGCGAGGCCAGGCGTGAATCCTCGCGGTGTCTTCCCCCAGACTATCGGCGCATCGAAGGGTATTCGCTGAGTTGCGTCCGCAACGGTCCAAAACTTACACAACAATCTATTTGACAATTTGCTTTTACAATTGGCAAATAGACGGGTCGAGACTGCACGCCGACAGGATCCGATTCAACCGGACAGCCCAACCGAAAACGGGGGGCAGGCGCGCTATTCGCAGGGGTAAGTGAGGGAGCGCAGGCATCCTCACGAGGAAGAGGAAAGTCTGATGACCGCAAGCATAGAATCGTGCTCGATCGTGGCGCGTCGCCATCGTCCGTTGTCGTTCCTGTTGGCCACGGTCAGTCTTACTGCGGCGTTGGCCGGTGCTGCCCAGGCTCAACAGGCCGCGCCTTCCGCTACGCCTCCCCAGAACGCGACCCCAACCGACCAGGCGCAGCCCGCTTCGACCGCTACGGCGGAGTCCGGGCAAACCGCCGGCACGACACGGCCGGATGGGTCGGCGCAGGACACTGGCGACATCGTCGTTACCGGGTATCGGCGCTCGATCGAGAAGAGCCTCACTCAGAAGCGCGAGGCGAACGCGTTCGTCGACGTCATCACCGCCGAAGACGTCGGCAAGTTCCCCGACAAGAACGTCGCCGATGCGTTGCAGCGCGTGCCGGGCGTGGTCATCACCCGCGACGGCGGCGAAGGTAGCCGGGTCAGTATCCGCGGCCTTCAGTCGGGCCTGACGCTCACCTTGCTCAACGGCAATTTTCTCGCCGGCGCCGACAGTGGCGAGCCGCAGCGATCGTTCAACTACGTCCTGCTGCCGTCGACCTTCATCGCCAGCACCGAGGTCTATAAGTCGCCCGAAGCGCGGCTTGAAGAAGGCGGTGTCGGCGGCACGATCATCCTCAACACCCGGCGGCCGTTCGACGTGCCGGCGTGGTCGGGTTTCGTCTCCGCCGAGGGTACGTATTCGGACACGACCGAGAAGTACGAACCGCAGCTTGGCGGGCAGGTGTCGTGGAAGAACAAGGAGGAGACGTTCGGTCTGCTGGTCGGCGGCGTCTGGCAGAAGCGCACCAACCGCGAGCTGCGCAGCTCGTCCGAAAGCTGGCTGTGGTGGAGCGACCGCGACGCGCAGGGCAACGTCCTGAAGCCCGCGACCGATGTCGATGGCAAGACCTTCGCGAACAACGACGCGATCTCCTACTGGCCGGGGCAGGGCACGACTGCGCGCGATGGCACGCATTATTCGGGCTATTGGGCGCCGCAGTCGGTCAACGCCGAAGTCTTCGACCAGGAACGCGAGCGGTACGGGATCCAGGCGACCGCGCAGTTCAAGCCGTTCGAGGCGGTCACGGTCACCGCGAACTATTTCCGGTTTGGCTATAGCAGCAACTATACCTCGAACGTGCTGAAGATCCCCGAGTGGGGCTACGACAACTTCTTTACCGGCGCGACGTTCGACAAGAGCGGGACGATCTTCCAGTCGGCCAATTTCGCGGTGCCGGCGGCGGGAACGGGCTGCCTCGCGCGCCCGACCCCGTGCACGATGGAGACGCCGCAGATCGCTGGCACGTACAGCCGCGAGAAGCAGGTTTCGAACACGTTCGAGACCGAGGTCAAATACAGCCAGGACCGTTTCGACGCCGTGCTGAAACTGGGCAAGACCAAGTCGAGCGGTGGCCCGTCGGTGCGCTTCAGCGTCGCCGCCAAGCCGCGCCTGACGACGCCGGGCCGGGAGCAGAACGGCAATCTGGTCAGCAACTGGGATATCTCGGACGGCATCGCCAATTTCGAGTTCTCGCCCGAGCTGCAGAACAACATCCGCAACGGGATCGCGCAGATCGACGTGGGCTCGACCGGATCGAGCTTCGTCAACAGTGACCTCGGTCAGCGTTATGCACAGCTCGACCTGACAAGGCGGTTCGACGGCTTCCTGAAGTCGGTGCAGATCGGCGGCAAGTGGCGGGACCTGAAGATCGGCCGCGAGACCGGTCGCAACGACTGGTATGCCGATCCGGCGACGCCGCTCCGCTACCAGGATACCGCCGCGGGCGCCGTCGCCCGCCCCGAATTCTTCTACGCAAACCAGATCGGCAACATCAACGGCGGCTTCAACGCCAACGTCGTGCCGGGCATCAATTTCGAGCAGTATCTCAACTACCTGAACTCGACCTATGGCAAAGCCGTACGCGTGTACGAACCCGACTTCGTCTATTCCCTGGGGGAGCGGGTCTTCGCCGGTTACGCGCAGGTGAACTTCGGGACCGGTGGTCTCCGCGGTAACGTCGGCCTCCGCATGGCCAACACCAAGCAGTCGGGCAATACCTCCGATCGCCTGCAATATCTCAACGACTATTGCGTCAACGGACCCGGCGGGGCGGCCGATCCCAACCGTCCGCTCGGCCCCGACGGCAATTGCCAGGTGCTGCCGCTCAGCGTGCGCGAGACGATCGTCAACACGCGCGCCGATCAGTCGAAGACCTACACGGACTGGCTGCCGAGCTTCAACGTGTCGTACGAGGTCACGCCCGATCTCCTCGTCCGCGGCGCCGTCGCCAAGGTCATTGCGAGGCCGTCCTTCTCCGATCTCGGGTCGCAGCGCTCGCTCACCTTCCGCTCGGATGCGTATGCGTTCGATCGCGGCCAGTTCGGCGAGTTCGCCGGCTGGTCGGGCAGCGGCGGCAATTCGGACCTGAACCCGTTCTCGGCATGGCAATACGACCTAGGCATCGAATGGTATTTCCACCGCGGTTCGGTGCTCGGCGCGACCTTCTTCCGCAAGGACGTGTCGGACTTCGTGGTGCCGTTGGTCCTCAACGTCACGCGCGACGTCAACGGAACGCAGCAGCTGATCCAGCCTTACTCGACCGTCGCGAACGGTTCGAACGCGCGGTCGCAGGGTGTCGAACTGTACGCGCAGCACACGCTGTCGTTCGGTCTCGGCGCGCAGGTCAACTTCACCTATAACGACACCTCGGTGGCGGACGTGACGCTCGACGGCCAGAAGGTCGGCTCGTCCGCCTTGGTCGGCAGCGCCAAGACGCAGGTCAACGCGTCGGTCTTCTACGAACATGGCAAGGTGTTGCTGCGCGCATCGTACAACCGGCGCGGCGAAGTCGTCGGCGGGTTGCAGTCGGGCCTGAACGAATACACCGATCCCTATGCGCAGGTCGACCTCAACGCGGCATACGCGCTGACCGACCGGCTGAACCTCACCGCCTCGGTGATCAACCTTACCAAGGCGGAGGAAAGCCGTCATCTCGGCAACGATACGAAGGACCGCTTCACCTACCGGAATTACTTCGGGCGGCGGGCCTATGTGGGCGTGTCGTTCAACTTCTGATGACCTGGTTTGATCGGCTTGTCTCTCGGGTGGCGCCTTCGCGGCGCTACCCTCCCTTTTCTCGCAGCGCCGCGTCGCACGGCGTTGGCGAAACGCACGGACGGCGCGGGGTTCGGATCGCGCTGACCGCGTCGGCGCTGATGATGTGCGGGCTGGCGAGTGCGTCGAACCCGATCGTTCCCGGCTGGTATGCCGACCCAGAGATTCGCGTGTTCGCCGGCCGCTACTGGATCTATCCGACCTATTCGGATCATTACGGCAAGCCTGACGTCACCAGCCGCTTCTCGGCCGCGCAAAAGCTCGCGCGGCAACGCAAGACGGTGCGGCCGTCCTACGGGATGCAGACTTTCTTCAATGCGTTCTCGTCGCCGGATCTGGTGCATTGGACCAAGCACGAGCATGTGTTCGACGTGCGGAACGCAGCGTGGGCGGCGTACGCGATCTGGGCGCCGTCGGTGATCCAGGCGAACGGTCGCTATTACATGTTCTTCAGCGCGAACGACATCCAGAGCGATGCGGAGCTTGGCGGGATCGGCCTCGCGGTCAGCGACCGGCCCGGTGGTCCGTTCAAGGACGCGATCGGCAAGCCGCTGGTCGGCGCGTTCCACAACGGCGCGCAACCGATCGACCCGTTCGCGTTTCGCGATCACGATGGCCAGGTCTATCTGTTCTACGGCGGCTGGAAGCATTGCAACGTCGTCCGGCTCAGCCCCGACCTCAAGCGCATCTTGCCGTTCGCCGATGGCTCGACCTACAAGGAAGTGACGCCGCCCGGCTATGTCGAGGGCTCGTTCATGATCGAGCGCAAAGGCGTGTATTACCTGATGTGGTCGGAGGGCGGCTGGACGGGCCCGGACTATAGCGTCGCCTATGCGACCGGGCCGGGACCGACCGGGCCGTTCACGCCGCGCGGCAAGATCCTGTCGGAGGATCTGCGCATCGCGCGCGGCGCGGGGCATCACTCGGTCGTCAACGTGCCCGGCACCGACGACTGGTACATCGCGTATCACCGTCGCCCGCTCGACACCGATCGCGGCGAACACCGCCAGATCGCGATCGACAGGATGGTTTTTGCCGCCGATGGTCGGATCGAGCCGGTGGTGATGACCGAAGCGGGCGTGAAGCCGCGACCGATCGGCGTGCAGAAGCCGACACGAAATTCAGGGAGAGCGATGTGAGAAACAGGGCGATCGCCAATTTGCGCGGCACGGTAGCGGCGGTCGCGTCGCTCGCTCTCGTCGCGCCCGCGCCGATTCTGGCCCAGACCAAGGCGACGGCCGCCGCGTCGGCCAACGGCGCGATGCAGCCGCAGGACCAGCCTTCGGTCGATCTGGTCAACCCGCTGATGGGGACCGATTCCGACTACACCTTGTCCTACGGCAATACCTATCCCGCGGTGGCGGTGCCGTGGGGGATGAACTTCTGGACGCCGGTCACCGGCAAGACGAACAGCGGCTGGGGCTACACCTACGACGCGAACACAATCAACGGCATCAAGCAGACGCACCAGCCCAGTCCGTGGATGAACGACTACGCCGCGTTCTCGCTGATGGCGACGACCGGTGCGCTGAAGGTGAAGGAGGACGAACGCGCGTCCTGGTACAGCCACAAGGCGGAGGACAGCCGGCCGTACAGCTACAAGGTCTATCTCGCCGATTACGACGTGACCGCGGAGGTCGCGCCGACCAACCGCGCCGCACAGTTCCGCTTCACCTTCCCGCAGAGCAACGACGCGCACATCATCCTCGACGGCTATGCCGGCGGCTCGATGGTCTCGATCGACAAGGCCAAGCGCCGCATCACCGGCTATGTCCGCAACAACCACGGCGGCGTGCCCGACAATTTCCACAATTACTTCGTCGCCGAATTCGACCATGACTTCGCCGTCAGCCAGACCTGGGACGGCAAGGGCCAGGTCACCGCGACGCCGACGCGCGAGGGCGATCATGTCGGCGCGGTCGTCAGCTTCAAGACACGCAAGGGCGAGCAGGTCGGCGTCAAGGTCGCGTCGTCGTTCATCAGTCTCGAACAGGCCGAGCGAAACCTGCGCGGCGAGATCGGCGGCGACGGGTTCGAGCAGACCAAGACCAAGGCGAAGGCGATCTGGCAGCGCGAGTTCGACCGCGTCCAGGTCACCGATCCCAATCTCGACAACCGCCGGATCTTCTATTCCGCGCTGTACCGCATGCTGCAGTTCCCGCGGATGTTCCACGAGGTCGATGCCAAGGGCCAGACGGTCCACTACAGCCCGTATGACGGCAAGGTGCACCCGGGCTTCCTCTACACCGACAACGGTTTCTGGGACACGTGGCGCGCGGTCTTCCCGTTCTTCGCGCTGATGTATCCCGAGCGCGACAGCGAGATCATGCAGGGGCTGGTCAACACCTACAAGGAGTCCGGCTGGCTGCCCGAATGGGCCAGTCCCGGCCACCGCGACGTGATGATCGGATCGAACTCGGCGAACCTGATCGCCGACGCGTATCTGAACGGCGTGCGCGGGTTCGACGTCGAGACGCTGTACCAGGCGATGGTCAAGAACGCGACGACGTCGCAGGGCCGCCCGGTCGACAAGAAGGGCAAGGTCGTCGGCGCGGTCGGGCGCGAGGGCGTCGAATATTATAACCGGCTTGGTTATGTGCCGTATGACGTCGGCATCAACGAGAATGCCGCGCGCACGCTTGAATACGCCACTGCGGACTTCTCGATCTCGCGGCTCGCCGCGGCACTGGGTAAGACCGAGGATGCGAAACTCTACGCCACCCGCGCGCAGAATTACCGCAAGCTCTACGACACGCAGAGCGGCTGGATGCGGGGCCGCAACAAGAATGGCAGCTGGTCGACGCCGTTCAGCCCGTACAAATGGGGCGACGCGTTCACCGAGGGGAATGCGCTGCATTACAGCTGGTCGGTGATGCAGGACGTGCAGGGGCTGGCCGACCTGATGGGCGGGCGCGAGGCGTTCGTGAAGCGGCTCGACTCGATCTTCACCACGCCGCCGATCTTCGACGACAGCTATTACGGGCAGACCATCCACGAGATCCGCGAGATGCAGATCGTCGACATGGGGCAATATGCGCACGGCAACCAGCCGATCCAGCACATGACCTATCTCTACGACTGGGCCGGGGCACCGTGGAAGACGCAATATCACGTCCGCGACGTGATGAAGAAGCTCTACTCGCCCGCGCCCGACGGCTATCCCGGTGACGAGGACAATGGCCAGACCTCGGCATGGTACGTATTCTCCGCGCTGGGCTTCTACCCGGTCACGCCTGCGGTCGGGCAATATGCGATCGGCAGCCCGCTGTTCCAGACCGTGAAGCTGACGATGCCGGGCGGCAAGACGCTGACGATTGAGGCGGCGAACAACGGCCCCGGCAATGTCTACATCCAGTCGGCGAGCTTCAACGGCACCCCGCACGACAAGCCCTGGCTGACGCGCGCGGCGTTGCAGCAGGGCGGCACGCTGCGGTTCGTGATGGGGCCGACGCCGAACACCGCCTGGGGTGCGGCAAAGGCCGATGCGCCGTTCTCGATGAGCGCACCGGCGGCGGGACGTTGACCATGAAGACTGCGATGCGCTTTCGTCGACGCGACGTGATGACGGGCGCCGCCGCGCTGGCCGTAACCGCGAGCGTGCCGCGGGCTGCCTCCGCCGCCGCGCCACGCGTGAGCAAGCGACCGCCACGCGGCCAGCGCCGCTTCGTCAGCCCCGCGGTCGAGGCCGAGATCGCGCGCGTGAAGGCGAAAATCGCCGACCCCGAACTCGCTTGGCTGTTCGAGAATTGCTATCCGAACACGCTCGACACCACGGTCAAGGTCGGCACCGTGGACGGCAAGCCCGATGCGTTCGTCATCACCGGCGATATCGAGGCGCTGTGGCTACGCGACAGTTCGGCGCAGATGCAGACCTATGTGCACCTCGCGCCGAAGGATGCCGGCCTGCGCCGCGTCTTCACCGGGCTGATCGCGCGGCAGGCGCGGTGCATCCTGATCGATCCTTATGCCAATGCGTTCATGGAGGATCCGACCGCCAGGTCGAACCTCGGCGCGCGAACCGACCAGACCGACATGAAGCCTGGTGTTGCCGAGCGGAAGTGGGAGATCGACTCGCTTTGCTATCCGATGCGGCTCGCGCACGGCTATTGGACCGCGACGCGCGACAAGACGCCGTTCGACGATCTGTGGGCAAAGGCGATGCGCCGCGCGGTGGCGACCTTCCGCGAACAGCAGCGCAAGGACGGCAAGGGGCCGTATCATTTCCAGCGCTTGAACGTTTCGCCGACCGAGACGCTGATGTTCGAAGGCTATGGCGCCCCGACGCGGAAGGTCGGCCTGATCCATTCGATGTTCCGCCCGTCGGACGATGCGTGCCTCTATCCGTTCCTGATCCCGTCGAACCTGTTCGCGGTGTCGGCGCTGCGCATGCTGGCGACGGTCCAGCGCGAGGCGCGGGGCGACATGGCGGGCGCGACTGACAGCGAAGCGCTGGCGAGCGAGGTCGAGGCGGCACTCCGCGCGCATGGCCGGATGCCGGACGGGCAGGGCGGCGAGGTCTGGGCGTATGAGGTCGATGGCTTCGGCAACGCGATCTCCATGGACGACGCCAACGTGCCGAGCCTGTCGGGCCTGCCGCTGCTCGGCGCGGCGGATCGCCGCGACCCGCTGTTCCGCCGCACCGCCGTGCTCGCGTGGAGCGATCGCAACCCGTATTTCTTCACCGGTACCGCCGCGCGCGGGATCGGCGGACCGCATATCGGGCTCGACATGATATGGCCGATGTCGATTATCACGCATGCGATGAACAGCGACGACGACGCCGTGATCCGCCAGTGTCTCGCTTGGCTGAAGACGACACACGGCGGCACCGGGTTCATGCACGAATCCTTCAACAAGGACGATCCGGGCAAGTTCACGCGCAGCTGGTTCGCCTGGGCCAATGGATTGTTCGGCGAGCTGATCCTCGACCTAGAGCGCCGCAAGCCCGCCTTGCTCGCCGCCCGCTACTGATATGAATTCCGGGAGATACGCATGACCATCGCCAACCGCCGCCAGGTGCTCGCCGGCACCGGTCTCGCGGGCCTCGCCGCCGCGTTGCCCGTCACCAGCGCCGCGGCCGCGCAGGCGCCGGTCGCGAGCAAGCCCGATTTGTTCGTCGGCACCGGCGGGCACGGTCATACCTATCCCGGCCCGTCGCTGCCGTTCGGGATGGTGCAGCTCGGCCCCGACACCGACAACAGCCGCTGGGATGCGTGCTCGGGCTATCACCAGGACGATGGCTCGATCATGGGCTTCAGCCACACGCATCTGTCGGGCACCGGGATCGGCGACATGCTCGACGTGCTGGTCGTGCCAACGCGCGGGCCGTTGCAGCTGAAGCCCGGTGCGCTCGGCAAACCCGAACAGGGGTATCGCCAGCGTTTCACCGACGAACTCGCCGAGCCCGGCTATTACCGCGTGAGGCTCGAATCGGGGGTGCTCGCCGAACTGACGGTGACCGAGCGGACCGGCCACCACCGCTACAGCTTCCCGCAGGGGCCGGGACACATCCTGGTCGACTTCGCGCACATGATCCTCGACGTCTGGGACAAGGGTACGTTGATCGACGAGGCCTCGCTGGCGCTGTCGGCCGACGGGATGCTGACGGGCAGCCGCCGCGTCCACCGCTGGGCGAAGGGCCGGCGCATCCATTTCGCGATGCAGCTCTCGCGCAAGCCCGACCGCGTCCAGTTCTTCGGTGACGACGACACGCCTGCACCGGCGGGCGCCAAGGGCGTCACCGGCAACCGCCTGAAGGTCGCGTTGTTCTTCGACCAGGCGGGCGGCGCGCCGATCCTGATCAAGACCGGCATCTCCGCGGTCGACGTCGCCGGCGCAAAGGCGGCGCTCGACGGCGAGGCGGCAGGGTGGCAGTTCGACGCGGTCCGCCGCTCGGCGGCGCGCACGTGGCAGGCCGAACTCGACCGCGTCCGCGTCGATGGCGGCACGCCCGAACAGCGCACGATCATGGCCAGCGCGCTGTACCACGCGTTCCTCTCGCCGACGCTCTTTACCGACCGCGACGGCCGCTATGTCGGGCTCGACCGCAAGGTGCACCAGACGACCGCTGCCGAACCCGCGTTCAGCACCTATTCGATGTGGGACACCTACCGCGCGCTGCATCCGCTGCTCACCCTCGTCCAGCCCGACAAGGCGGCGCAGTTCACGCGCGATCTCGTTCGCCAGACGGTGCAGAGCCCGACCGGATCGCCGGTCTGGCCGCTGCAGGGCGTCGAGACCGCGTGCATGATCGGCTGGCATTCGGTGTCGGTGCTTGCCGAAGCCTGCGCCAAGGGGATCAAGGCGGACTACGCCGCGGCGTGGCCGCAGATCCGCAGCCGCGCGTTCGATCGCAGCTTTCCGGACGTCGACAGCACGCTCGGCCGCGGCTTCTATTACGACCTCGGTTTCGTGCCAGCGGACAAGACCTGGGAGTCGGTCAGCCGCACGCAGGAATATGCCTATGACGACTGGGCGATGGCGGTGCTCGCCGACGCGGCTGGCGCCAAGGCCGACGCCGCCGCGCTGCGCAAGCGCAGCCTCAACTACCGCAACGTCATCGATCCCAAGATCGGTTTCGCCCGGCCGCGCTTCGCCGATGGCAGCTGGTGGGCCGATTACGATCCGATCCAGCTCGGCCACAAGCCCGAGAAACAGCGCGACTATACCGAGGCGAACGGCTGGCAGGCGACGTTCCTCAACCAGCATGACGTTTACGGCCTGATCGCGCTGTTCGGGGGCGATGCGGGGTTCGTCAAGAAGCTCGACGCGCTGTTCACCGCGCCGTCGACGCTGCCCAAGAACGCGCCGCCCGACATCACCGGGCTGGTCGGCCAGTACGCGCACGGCAACGAGCCGGACCAGCACGCCGCCTATCTCTACGCCTATGCGGGCGCGCCGTGGAAGACGCAGGCGATGGTCCGTCGCCTGCTGACCGAGATGTACAAGGCCGAGCCCGACGGCGTCATCGGCAACGACGATTGCGGCCAGATGAGCGCGTGGTTCATCCTGTCGGCGCTCGGCTTCTATCCGGTCGACCCGGTCAGCGGAGTCTATGTCTTCGGCTCGCCGCTGTTCGATGCGACGCAGGTCGATTTCGGTAAGGGACGCACGTTGCGCGTCGTCGCGAAGGGCAATGCGCCGGCCAGCCCCTATGTCCAGTCGGTCCGCTGGAACGGCAAGCCCTGGACACGGAACTGGATCGCGCACGCCGACATCGCGCGCGGTGGCGAACTGGAATTCACGATGGGACCGAAGCCGTCGTCGTTCGGCACCGCCAAGGCGGACCGCCCGCCGTCGTTCGGATCCCAGCCGCGATAAGGGTGCTGCGCCGGGCGCAGGCAGGTAGACGTCGGCGTCCGGTCAGCCGTCGAGCCCGTACCGCGCCGCGCGTTTGGCGACGTTCGGGTTGATCGCGAGCGCGGCCTTGCGGTCCGCGTCCGCCGCTTCGATCTTGCCCGCGCGTCGTTCGGCGATCGCGCGGGTGTAGAGCGACCAGGCGTTGCGCGGGTTGGCTTTGACCGCGGCGTCATAGTCGACGAGCGCGGCGTCGAGCTTGCCCAGGCGCAGGTTCACTAGCGCGCGGCTGTCCAGGTAGGCGGCATAGCCGGGGCGGAGCTTCACGGCGGTGTTGCAGTCGGACATCGCACGATCGAGCTCGCGGTTCAGCAGTGCGCGCGCCCAGCATCGGCCGTTGTACGCGGTTGAGCGGGCGGCGTCCTCGGGATGCATCTTCAGCCACGCATCGTAATTGACGATCGCGAGCGCGGGCTGGTCGAGATTTTCGTACAGGCCGGCAAGCTGGAGCCGGCGATCCGACCCGGCCGGCAGCGCACGATCGGCGACCTTGGCATCTTCGCCCGCGCCATCCGGATCGCGGCTCATCAAGCGGAGCCGTGCGCGCAACAGGCGGACGTCGGTGTTGTCGGGCATGAGCGTCACGGCCTTGTCGAGATCGGCCGCGGCAAGCAGGAGCTGGCCGTGCGCGAGCCGGGCCTGCGCGCGCTGATACACGTAGCGGCCTTCGGTCGGCGCCATCGCCACCGCCTTGTCGAGATCGGCGAGCCCCTCCTCGATCCGGCGCTTCGACACGAACACCGCGGCGCGTCGGCTGAACCCCTCGGCATCGGTCGGCACGGCGGCGGTGTCGGTCAGGTCGAGCTTCTCGCCTGCGGTGGTACGCGCACCGCTCGGCGTCAGCCCGAAGACCGGGCCGCCTTCATAGGTCATGTAGAGCACGTGGTTCGCGTTCGACACGAAGATGCGGTGCGTCAGGAAGAAATCGAACCCGATCAGCATGTCGCCGTCGATGCGGATGTCGGCGATCTGGAATTTCGGGTGCGGCACGGTCTCGCCGCCGAGGTCGATCGTATCGAACGCAGCGCGCCAGGTCGCGAGCTGCTTCGAACCGATGCCCGAGTTCAATCCGACCGCGGTCACGCCGGGACTGGTCGGTGTGATGCCTGCCCGCTTGGCCGCGGCGAGCGTCATGACGGTGGTCTGCGCGCCTGAATCGAACACCGCGCGCATCTTGACGCCGTTGACCAGGACGGTGCCGATCGTGTGCGGCTTGAACGGCCCGGTGCCGCCGCGTTCGAGCGGGATCGTCGAAAACGGTTTTCCCGCGGCCCAATAGGCGAGCCCGACATTGCCGCAGCCATCGACCCGCATCAGCCGCACTGCGCTATGCGGCAGGTCGTATTCGACATCGGCGAGCCCGAGGATGTTCTGGCCGAGCAGACCGGCCGTCCCCGTATCGCTGCCGCCGACGATGAAGCTCACTCGCGGGATCGGCAGGCCGGCGAGCGAGAAATCCTTTGCGCTGGCGACCGCTGCGGACGTGTCGCCGTTGACGCCGCGCAGCCGGAACCAGGGGGGAGCCGGTTCGCTCGACAGCCCGAACTCCGCGGCCGACGCGCGCGACACCGTACTGTAGAACGCGCCGCTATCGACGATGAACCGCGTGTCGTGCGCGCCGAACTTCGCATCGACCATCGCGCGGCGACCGATTAGCGTCACGGGCAGTTCGGCGATCTTGCTGACCTTGCACGCGGCCACCGCCGGGCCAGCCGCCGTCAGGCCCAACAGCGCGAGCACACCCAACCGAACCCGTCTGCGCATGCCCGTCTCCCGATCCCGACTCTCGATCCCGAGCGGAAGACTATCGGAGCGACTGTCACGAGCAAGTGACGACGGTGTCACGCGGAGCATTTGGATGATCCAACGGAAACCGGATTTGGGCATGAAGTTTTTGTTAAGGAGCAGCCGGACCGGCAGTCGTGCGTTGCGGCAATGGTAACCTTAGAGCATCACGCCATAAGACGGCTTCTTCACGGAGCCGGCGCGAAACCGTTCCTGGGCGCGGGCGGTGCGACAAGGGGGCCAGGTGTTCGTTCGATTGAAGTGGAGTCTATCGCGGTTGGCGCCGCTCTCGATCCTGATGGGGCTAGGGGGCTGTACGGCGCTGTCGCACGGGTTCTTCAACCCGCAGGGGCCGGTGGCAGGGCACGAGCGCGACCTGTTCGTCACCGTGTCAATCGTGCTGCTGTTCGTCGCCGGACCGGTGCTGCTGCTGACGCCGCTGTTCGCGTGGCATTACCGGCTCTCCAACCGCGGCGACGCATACCGGCCGAAGTGGAATTTCTCGTGGTGGGTCGAGGGGCTCATCTGGATCCCGCCCGCCGGGATCGTCGTCGGGCTGGCCGTGCTGCTGTGGCACTGGACGCAGATCGACGATCCGTATCGGCGGTTGCCGGGCGCGGCGCCGGTCGAGGTGCAGGCGATCGCGCTCGATTGGAAATGGGTGTTCGTCTATCCCGACCTCGGCGTCGCGTCGGTCGATCGGCTGACCATTCCCGCCGGGCGCCCGGTACATATCAAGCTGACCAGCGGCACGGTGATGCAGTCGATGCTGATCCCGCAACTCGCCGGGCAGATCTATGCGATGGGCGGCATGACGACCGAGCTGAACATCCAGGCGCACCGGCCGGGACGGTTCCGCGGCGAGAACACGCAGTATAACGGCGTCGGCTTCCAGCAGCAGAAGTTCGACGTCGTTGCGGTGTCGCCGGCCGACTATGATCGCTGGGCGGCTGCTGCACGTCGCGGTAGTCGCACGCTCGATGCGCAGACGTGGCGGCGGCTATCCGCGCGGTCGATCATCACCCGGCCCGTCGAGTTCGCGCATGTCACGCCGAACCTGTTCGAGCACGTCGTCGCCGCGACTGGCGGCATGACCCATTCTCCCCAGAAAGCCGTTCGATGACCGTTTCCGTTCCCCTCTGGCCAGCGGTGCTCGGCCGGTTCGGTTGGCAGGACCTGCCGTTCGTGCGCGCTTGGGAGAACCCGACGATCAGCGAGATCATCGGCGCGTTCGCGGGCGCGCTGGTGGTGGTCGGCGCGGTCGTCGTCGCGGCGCTGCTGACGCGCTATGGTAAGTGGCGGTATCTGTGGACCGAGTGGCTCACCAGCCTCGATCACAAGAAGATCGGCATCATGTATATCGTCGTCGCGTTCGTGATGCTGTCGCGGGCGCTGGTCGAGGCGGTGCTGATGCGGATGCAGCAGGCGGTCGCGATCGAGAACCCCGGCTTCCTGACGCCCGACCATTTCGGCCAGCTATTCTCGACGCACGGCTCGATCATGATCTTCTTCATGGCGATGCCGTTCCTGACGGGCATGATCAACTATGTCCTGCCGCTCCAGATCGGCGCGCGCGACATGGCGTTTCCCTGGGCCAATTCGATCGCGTTGTGGCTCACCATCGGCGCTGCCGGCCTGATGATGGCGAGCCTCGTCGTCGGCGAATTCTCGACCGGTGGATGGAGCGGCTACCCGCCTTATACCGAGCGCACGTTCAGCCCCGGCGTCGGTGTCGACTATTGGATCTGGGCGGTGACGTTGGGGTCGATCGGCTCGACGATGGCGGGGATCAACATCGCCTGCACCGTCTACAAGCTGCGTGCGCCGGGGATGCGGTTCATGCGGATGCAGATGTTCGCATGGACCAGCCTGTGCACGTCGATCCTGATGATCTTCGCGATGCCGCCGCTGACCGTCGCCACGCTGCTGCTCGCGCTCGACCGCTATCTGGGGTTCCACTTCTTCACCAACGACCTTGGCGGCAACATGATGAATTATGCCAACATGTTCTGGCTGTTCGGTCATCCCGAGGTCTACATCCTGATCCTGCCTGCGTTCGGCGTGTACTCGGAGGTCGTGTCGACCTTCTCGACCAAGGACCTCTACGGCTACACCTCGCTGGTGATCGCGACGATGGCGATCGCGGTGCTGAGCTTCACCGTGTGGGTCCATCACTTCTTCACGATGGGGCAGTCGGCCAACGTCAACGCGGCGTTCGGGATCGCGACGATGACGATCGGCGTGCCGACCGGCGTGAAGATCTACGACTGGATCTGGACGATGTTTCGCGGCGAGGTGCGCTTCACCGTGCCGATGTTGTACGCGCTCGCGTTCATGATGACGTTCGTGCTGGGCGGCTTCACCGGCATCATCCTGGCGATGCCGCCGCTCGATTACCTCGTCCACAACACGCTGTTCCTGGTCGCGCATTTCCACAACATGCTGATCCCGGGGCTGCTGTACGGGATGCTGGCGGGCTATCATTACTGGTTCCCCAAGGCGTTCGGTTTCCGCCTCGACGAGCGCTGGGGGCGGATCGCGTTCACTTGCTGGGTGGTCGGCTTCTACCTCGCCTTTTTCCCCTTGTACGTGCTCGGCGCGAGCGGGATGGCGCGGCGGACGCAGGCGATCTTCGAACCGTCGTTCCGGCCCTGGCTGTACGTCGCCGGCGTCGGCGCGTTCGTCCTGTTGGCGGCACTGACGTCGCTCGGCATCCAGCTGTGGGTGAGCATCCGCGACCGTGCCAGGACGCAGGTCGAAGCCGGCGACCCGTGGGATGGCCGCGGGCTCGAATGGTCGGTCAGCGCACCGCCGCCCGAATACAACTTTGCGGTCCTGCCGCTGATCGACGGGCGCAACCCGTTCTACGACCACAAGCATGACGAGGGCCAGCCTGATCCTTACGCGTCGCCACTAGCCTACGAGGACATCGTCGTGCCGCGGGGTAGCGCGACCAGCGTCGTGATCGGGCTCACAGCCGCAGTCGCCGCGTTCGGCCTGATCTGGGAGATCTGGGGGCTGACGATCGTCGCGCTGCAGGTGATCGTCGCGGCGGTCGTGCTGCGTAGCTTCGGTCGCGACCAGCACCGGACCATTCCCGCCGCCGAAGTCGCGCGCGAGCATGAGGCCTGGCTCGCCCGCGTCCGGACGACGCCCGCAATCCCCCGCCAGTTGGAGACCGCCGTCGTCAATCGCGGCCTTGCGGAGATCGTGGCGTGAGCGAACCCGAACTGGCGCATGCTGGCCTCAACCTCGGCGACACCGGCGCGCTGACGCAGGACCAGGCGGAGAACGCGATCTTCGGCTTCTGGATATTCCTGATGAGCGACGCGGTGATCTTCGCGCTGCTGTTCGCCACCTATGGCACGATGATCGCCAGCACCGTTGGCGGGCCGACCCCGGCGTCCGAGTTCAAGCTGCTGCCCGCCTTCGTCGAGACGCTGTTGTTGCTGACGAGCAGCGCGACGTTTGGCCGCGCGACGATCGCCATGAAGTACGACGAACCCCGCCGCGTGCTGTTCGGCTGGCTCGGTGCGACGCTGGGCCTAGGCCTCGTCTTCCTCGCGCTCGAAGCGAACGACTTCGCGACGATGTTCGCGCACGGCGCCTATCCGATGCGCAGCGGCTTCCTGTCGTCGTTCTTCGCGCTGGTCGGGCTGCACGGACTCCACGTCGCGGTCGCGTGCTTCTGGCTGGTCGTGATGGTCGTCCAGGTCTGCGCGTACGGCCTCGACGCGCGGGTGAGGATCAACCTGTTGCGGCTGGGGCTGTTCTGGCACCTGCTCGACATCGTCTGGATCGCGATCTTCTCGGTCGTCTATCTGCAAGGGAACATCGGATGAGCGACCGGACCCGCGAGCTGCGCACCTATGCGGTCGGCTATGCCTTGTCGCTCGCGCTGACCGTGGCGGCCTTCGCAATGGTCCGCTGGCCGTCGTTCGGTGCGCGTGCGATCTTCGGCGGCGTGCTGGCGCTGGGCCTCGTGCAGATGGCGGTGCAGTTCCGTTGTTTCCTCCACATCAGCCTCAAGCGATCGTCGCGGCACGACCTTCAGCTGATCCTCTTCTCCGCGTTGATTATCGCGCTGATGGTGTCGGGAACGTTGGTGATCCTGTTCAACCTTCGCGGGCGGATGATGGGGTGAGGGCAGGCGACTGCGTAGCGGGGTGAACCGAACGAGGGCCCGCAGCGTTTGAACGGCAGCCGACACGCGCGACGTGCGCGGCGCAGTAGGAGAGTAGAGCGTGGCGCAATCACCGTTCCTGAACGATCCGCGGGAACAACTGGCCAGGCATATCGCTGCGGCGGTCGCCTCACCGATCAACGAGGTCCGCGCCATGCACATCAGGGCGGCGGAGCATCTCTCCGAACTGGCGAAAGAGAACCGCCTGCCTGCGCGCTCGGGCAAGACGAAGACGGCGAAAGACGCCTAGAGGTTTCGGACCGTATCGACCTGTCGGCGAATCGACGAGGATGACATCGATCGGCTGGTTGCCTGCGGCTCGCCAAGCCTGTGAGAATTTTCGCGCGGTGACCGCCGGTTCGCGCAACGCGAGGCACTCTGTCTATATCGTGTTGTTGCATGACTCGCGGTTTCCGGAGCGGTGGGGGCTGTATGTCGGGCAGACGTCGCGCGATCCGGACTGGCGGTTCGATCAGCACAAGCTGGGGTACAAGGCGAGCGGTGCGGTCAGGAGGTTCGGGGTGCATCTGCTGCCCGAGCTCGTCGAGCATCTGAACCCTATGCAGCAATGGGAGTCGCTGGAACTCGAAGCCGCGCTCGCCGATGCGTTTCGCGAGGCGGGCGTTCCGTGGGTCGAGGGCGGCCATTAGCGCGCGACCAGCATCGACGCGGAAAGTATCGTTCGATGCAGTGATCGACCTGGTCGTTGGGGCGGAGAAATAATATGCGGCGTAACTGCATGGAAACGCCTCGCTTCTTGGGATACGCGCTATCTCGATCAACGGGAATGGCACGCGCATGACGACAATCGGGACAGTAATCGACGAGACAGGGATGCTGCTTCGCGAGGGCGGTGCATTCTATCTACGTCGGGACATCGGCGGTCGCTACCAGCTCGAGCTGCACCGCGTACCGGTCGATCTGGTCGAGAAGCGGGTGCGCGTGCGTGGTACGCTCGTCGGCGCCGACCTGGTCAACGCGGACGGTGTCGCCCCGGAATAGACGCGTCAAGGTATGGTTGGCGGCGTGAGGCCTAGGGCGGAGCCGGGACGGGCTCAACTGCCAAAGTCGTCAGGCAGCCGTGACCGTCGGCAGCGATGATGCTGCTTTGAACTCACAGTGACGTAAGCAGGATGTCGGCATCGATTGGATTCGCGATGTCGCGAATCAATCGGCCAGTGCCGCAGGCGCCATTCCGGAACGGCGCATGATGTCGGACCGGGCTTGCACGACCATTATCGTGCAAGGCCCGGTCCGGGAACGATCAGTTATCGCGCTCGGCGCGCTTGCGATCGGCCTTGCGTGCACGGCTGACAGCGGCAGCATGCTCGCGTGCACGCTTCTCCGACGGCTTCTCATAATGACGACGAAGCTTCATCTCGCGGTACACGCCTTCGCGCTGCAGCTTCTTCTTCAAGGCGCGGAGGGCCTGGTCGACGTTATTGTCGCGAACGATTATTTGCATGCTATCTAGGGCTCTCGGCTATCGTGACGGTCTTTCGAATCAACGCCCGCTTTATGAGCGACGCGACCGGAAGCCAAGTCCCTATCGGCCTGGCCGACCACGCGGCCGTCGTTGAACGGGTTTTTTGCCTGTTTGAATCGATCGTCACAGCTTGAAGTTGACGCCGAACGTCACCGTGCGACCGATCCGGGTCTGGAACAGCGTGTCCTGGCGGACGCTGTCGGTATAAAGCCGGTTCTGCTCGTCGGTCAGGTTGGTCCCCTCGAGGATGAGCTTCACGTTGTCCGTGACCGCAAAAGACGCGGACGCATCGACGAACAGCGTGCTGTCATTCCCCTGGAGATCGCTGCCGGGGGAGGCAGGGATGCCGCGGATAAAGCCGTCGCGGTAATTGGCGGTGCCGCGGATGCTGAACTTGCTGTCCTCGTAATAGAGCGTGCCCGATGCGGTGTTCTTCGACAGGCCGATCAGGTTGGCGGTAGTCGTGACGGTCGGCACGCCGTTCACGCTGGCGAGGATATAGTCGATCCGCGAGGTGACGTGCGTGTAGTTCGCCAGCGCACCGAAGTTCTTGAGGAACCCTGGCAGGAAGGTGAAGGGCACCTGCGCGTTGACCTCGACGCCCTTTAACGGGCCACCCGGCGTGTTGAGCGGCTGCGCGATCGTGAACTGTTCGCTCGGCAACGTGTTGCTGCCCGCGAGGAGTTCGTTCGGCAGGCCGAGATCGCTGAACGGGATGAGCGTGTTGACGCTCTGCACGTACGATTTCAGATCCTTGTAGAAGAACGCGGCGGATAGCAGCGCGCCGGGGCGGAAATACCATTCGATCGCCGCATCGAAGGTGTTGGCACGGATCGGATCGAGTTGCGGGTTCTGGACGCTGCCGTTGCGCGTGATCGCGTTGACGCCGCTGGTGGGAGTCAGCACGCCGAGCTCCGGTCGGGCGAGCACCTTCGCGCCCGAGAAGCGGAACAGCAGGTCCTCGATCGGTTCGATCACGAGGTTACCGGAGGGCAGCCAGTCGCTGTAGCGCTTGTTCGCGGTGGCGAACCGACCGGTCACGCCTGTCGGCGAGCCTGCGAGCGCGACCGAGATGAAGCCCGACGACAGCTGGTCGGTGTGGACGAAGCGGACGCCCGCATCGCCGCGAACGCCGATGCCGCCGAGCCGGTCGCCGAGATCGAACGCCGCCATCGCATAGGCCGACGAGACTTCCTCGAGCACCCGGCTGGACTGCGCGCCGCATTCGGTGCCGCAATAGCGCACCGCATCCAGGTTGAACGTGCTGATCAACTTGTCTGGATCGAGCGACGCCCAGCTCGACGGCGCGCCATTGCCCCAGAGATTGCCGACGCCGCTGATCTGGTGCGTGATGTCGGCGAGCGTGGTACCGGCGGGCAGCGCCCTGGTGAGCGTGTCGGCGGTGTACGGAATGACGTTGCGCAGTGTGAAATCGCTGCGGCGATATTGGCCGCCCGCCTTCAGCGTCAGCACGTCGGCGACCTTCCAATGCAGGTTCGCTTCCGCGGTCAGTCCGTTGTTGGTGTTGGTCGAGGGACGCGCCTGGAAGCTGTAGCCGCCGCGCACGGTGCCATCGGCAAGCGCAGGTCCGTAGTTGAAGCGCGTGGGATCGGACACGTCGAAACCGAAGCCGAGCTTCGGCGTATCCTTGCCGTCGCGGTAGTCGATCGAGAAATTGGGCGTGTCGATCGCATCCATGAAATACTGGAAGCGCCGCTTGCCGAACGCCTTGGCCTGGTTGAGCCCGAACAGCGCGGTGATCCCGAAGCTGTCGGTGAAGTCGTGCCTGATGTTGAGATTGGCTTGCTTGAACGTCGACGTGAAATCGTCGACCAGCCCTTCGGAGCGAACGTCGACGCCGTCGAACAGGCCGTAGATCAGGCCGCCTTGCGGTGTCAGCTGGACGTCCTTGATCGACATCACCGGCTGGCCGTTGTTCGCGGCCGAGCGCGCGAACGAAATTGCCTCGATGTAATTGTCCCGGCGCACGACGTGGAAACGCGAATAGAGCAGGTCGAGCGAAATATCGGTCGCCGCGTCGGGCTGGAACTGGAAGCTGAGCGTCCCGCCGAGCCGCTTCTGCTTCTGCTCCGAATTCAGATAACGTGGGATGCGCGGGAAGAACGCGCCGCTGCCGGCGGTGTTGGGCAGGTCGGGGCGGCGGGCGGCGAGCACCGTATTGAACGCCGCCGCCGTGCTGGTACGCGGCGTGCCGGGATAGCAGTTCGCGGCATCGGCACCCTTGCTGCCGATCGCCGGCGTGGCGGGCGCGAAGCCGACTGGCGAACAGAACAGCCCGTTGGTATTGGCGGACAGGATGTCGACGGCGGAATAGCCGACTTCGCGGATGTCGCGTTCCTGATAGGCGACCGAGCCAAGGACGCCGAACCTTCCGTCGTCGAACTTCTTCGCGATCAGCAACGAAGCGCGCGGGTTCACCTTCTTGGCGAGTTCGCTGTAGACGCCGCGGACGGTCGCGCTGAGCGTGAAGTCCTGCTTGCCGGCCAGTGGCTTGGGTGCGGACAGGTCGACGGTTGCGCCGAGCGAGCCTTCCTCGACATCGGCCGAGGGCGTCTTGCGTACCGCGAGCGACGAAAAGATCTCGGTCGGGAAAACGTTGAAATCGAAACTACGACCGTTGTTGCCGCCGCCATAGATGTCGGACGATCCGGTCTGCGACGTGCCTTCCATGCCGTTGATGCGGACGCGGGTGAACGCCGCGCCCAGCCCGCGAACGGAGATGTTGCGGCCTTCGCCACCGTCACCGCGGGCAAGCGCGACGCCGGGAATGCGCTGCATCGATTCGGCCAGGTTCGAGTCGGGGAATTTGCCGATGTCCTCCGCGACGATGCTGTCGATCGCAGCGGTTTCGTTGCGCTTCTGGTTGATCGCGGTGGTGAGCGACGCGCGGAAACCCGTGACGATGATGTCGTCGGTCTGAACTACGTCCGCGGGCGTCGCAGGTTCGGGGGGAGTCTCCGCAGTTGTCGTCGTCGGCGGGGCTGCCTGCTGAGCCGTGGCGGTGGTCGCAACCCCGGCAGAGAGCAGCGCGAGCATCGATGTGCCGCTACGAATGCAGGCCGTGAGACGTAAACCGTTCATTGGTATCCCCCCTTTGCGCAGAACCACTCTCCGGTGATTTACCACATTGTAAGATGACTGATCACATATCATCTATTTATGGCCGTGTCAGGCCTTTTCCGTGGGGTGGTTGGATGCGACCCGGTCCGCAGACATTCACGAGGGATTTCCAGTATCAGCCCAAGTCTGCGTTTGACGCGGACATTCTCATCAAGTAATCATTCGTCTCACAAAATGAGATGATACAAATCATCGGGTGAGACGTGAATGTGCTGCGTTGCCGGGTCGAAGCAGACCAGGCGGGCAGGACGCGGACATCGTTCGATGGTGTGTGCGACGCGCCTCCGGTGGGGCGCGGGGGATGAGGAGCGTTGAGCGTGGCGATTGTGACTTTGCCGAAGATCAAGCACGTCCGGGCGTTCGTCGTCCGTGGTGGTGGTGCCGATTATCACGACCAGGGCGCGGGGCACTGGATCGACGACCACATCGCGACGCCGATGAGCCGCTATCCCGAATACCGCCAGTCGCGTCAGAGCTTCGGGATCAACGTGCTCGGCACGCTGGTCGTCGAGATCGAGGCGGAGGACGGCACGGTCGGTTTCGCGGTCACCACCGGTGGTGAACCCGCGGCGTTCATCGTCGAGAAGCACCTCGCACGGTTCCTCGAAGGGCGCTCGCCGACCGAGTACGAGAAGATCTGGGACCAGATGTATTTCTCGACGCAATATTACGGCCGCAAGGGGCTGGTCGTGAATGCGATCTCCGGCGTCGATCTCGCGCTGTGGGATCTGCTTGGCAAGCTGCGGCAGGAGCCGGTCTATCACCTGCTCGGCGGTGCGGTGCGCGACGAACTGCAATTCTACGCGACCGGCGCACGGCCCGACGTAGCGAAGGAGCTCGGCTTCATCGGTGGCAAGATGCCGCTCCACCACGGCCCTGCCGAGGGCGCCGAGGGCATGAAGAAGAACATCGCCATGATCGCCGACATGCGCGAGAAATGCGGTCCCGATTTCTGGCTGATGCTCGACTGCTGGATGGCGCTCGACGTCGACTATGCCACGCGGCTCGCGATCGCCGCGCACGAGCATGGCCTGAAGTGGATCGAGGAGGCGATCAGCCCCGACGATTACTGGGGCTATGCCGAGCTCAAGCGCAACGTCCCCAAGGGCATGCTGGTCACCACCGGCGAGCATGAGGCGACGCGCTGGGGCTTCCGGATGCTGCTCGAGATGGACTGTTGCGACATCATCCAGCCGGACGTTGGCTGGTGCGGTGGCGTCACCGAACTGCTCAAGATCAGCGCGCTGGCTGATGCGCATGGCAAGATGGTCGTGCCGCACGGGTCGTCGGTCTACAGCTACCACTTCGTCATCACGCGCCACAATTCGCCGTTCGCCGAGTTCCTGATGATGCATCCGGGACCGACCGAGGTGGTGCCGATGTTCCATCCGCAGCTGCTCGGCGAGCCCGTGCCGCAGAACGGCCGGATGAAGGCGAGCGCGCTCGATGCGCCAGGGTTCGGCGTCACGCTCAACCCCGAGATCGCGATGCACCGCCCGTACACGCATTGATCCAGACTCTCTTTTCGCCATTCTCTTTTCCGAAAGTCCCCTCATGAAACTCTGCCGCTACGGCCAAGCCGGCCAGGAAAAGCCCGGCATCGTCGATACCGATGGTGCGATCCGCGACCTGTCGGGCGTGATCGACGATCTCAGCGTCGCAACGCTGGCGCAGGCGCTTACGGCCGATCCCGCGTCGCTGCCGGTCGTCGACGGTACACCGCGCTACGGCGTGCCGATCAAGGGCATCGGCAAGATCGTCGCGATCGGCCTCAACTACCGCGATCACGCGATCGAATCCGGCCTGCCGATCCCGACCGAACCGATGATGTTCATGAAGCCGCTGTCCAGCCTCAGCGGTCCGAACGACGACGTCGTCCTGCCGCGCGGTTCGACGCATGGCGACTGGGAGGTCGAGCTCGGCGTAATCATTGGCAAGACCTGCCGCTACGTCTCGGAAGACGAGGCGCTCGACAAGGTCGCCGGCTATGTCCTCGCCAACGACGTGTCGGAGCGTTTCAACCAGAAGCAGCGCGGGTCGCAGTGGAGCAAGGGCAAGGGGCACGACACCTTCTGCCCGGTCGGCCCGTGGCTGGTAACGCCCGACGAGATCGGCGACGCGCAGGACCTCGACATGCACCTCGACGTCAACGGCGCGCGGATGCAGACCGGCAACACGAAGACGATGATCTTCGACCTGAAGCAGCTCATTTCCTACGTCAGCGAATATATCACGCTGTACCCCGGTGACCTGCTGATCACCGGCACGCCGCCAGGCGTTGGGGAGGGCAAGAAGCCCGAGTCGATCTTCCTGAAGGCCGGCGACGTGATGGAACTCGGCATTGCCGGGCTCGGCACGCAGCGCCAGTCGGTCGTCGAATGGCGCCATCTGGGTGAAGGTTCGATCGCATGACGATCTATGGGGGGCGGTTTGCCGGTCGCTGCGCGATCGTCACCGGCGGCGCGTCGGGGCTCGGCAAGGATGTCGCCAAGCGGATCGTCGCGGAGGGCGGCAGCGTCGTGCTGTGGGATCTCGATGCCGCCAAGCTCGCGGTGGCGAAGGACGAGGTTGGTGCGGCGCATGTCGTTGCGCTCGACGTGTCCGACGTCGACGCGGTCGTCGCGGCGGCGGACGAGAGCGCGGCCGTGCTCGGCAAGGTCGACATCCTGATCTGTTCGGCCGGAATCACGGGGGCGACCGCGCCGGTCCAAGACTACCCGCTCGACAGCTGGAAGCGCGTCGTCGACATCAATTTGAACGGGTTGTTCTATTGCTGCCGGACGGTTGTGCCGCTGATGTTGGCGAACGGTTATGGCCGCATCGTCAACGTGTCGTCGGTGGCGGGCAAGGAGGGCAATCCCAACGCGTCCGCCTATTCGGCGACCAAGGCGGCGGTGATCGGCCTGACCAAGAGCCTCGGCAAGGAACTCGCGGGTAAGGGCATCATCGCCAACGCGCTGACCCCGGCGACGTTCGAGAGCCCGATCCTGGAGCAGCTTCCGGCGAGCCAGGTCGAGTATATGCGCTCGAAGATCCCGATGGGGCGGCTCGGCGAGATCCCGGAATCGACCGCGATGGTATGCTTCATGGCGTCCGAGGAATGCAGCTTCACGACGGCGTCGACCTTCGACACGTCGGGCGGAAGGACGACGTTCTAGGGGGACTCTTGTATCCTCCCCCGCCAGGGGGAGGTGGCTGGCCGTTGCCAGACGGAGGGGGAGGTAAGGGTAACCTCTGTTCCGTATCCTCCCCCTCCGCCGCCTTTGGCACCACCTCCCCCTGGCGGGGGAGGATCGTTTCGACTGTCATCCCAAATCGCTCAGCCAACGCCGCCCGGCACGAGGCGGTACGGTTCAACAAACCCAGGAGAGAAGGCAATGATCCCGTTCGTCGACGCGCATATCCACCTGTGGGACCTGAGCCATATCCGCTATCCGTGGTTGTCGCCGCCGTTCGCCGATGATGGCCCCAATGGCAGCGTCGAGCCGATCGCGCGCGACTTCGGGATCGCCGAGTACCGCGCGGCGCTCGCGCGGTGGAATGTCGTCGGCGCGGTGCATGTCGATGCGGGTGCGGATTCGGTGCAGGCGCTCGACGAGACGCGCTGGCTGGAGGGGATCGCCGCCGAGCACGGCTTGCCCAACGCGATCGTCGCCTACGCACCGCTGGACGATGCCGACGTCGATATGCACCTCGCCGCGCAGGCGGCGTTCCCCCATGTTCGGGGCATTCGCCAGATCGTCAACTGGCACGCCGATCCGGCTCGCAGCTACACGGCGCGCGACCTCACGCAGGATGCCCATTGGCAGGCTGGCTACGCGCTGCTGCGTACGCACGCGCTCTCGTTCGACCTGCAATGCTATCCTGCGCAGATGCCCGGCCTTGCGCGAATGATCGCGCGTCATCCCGACGTTCCGGTCATCATCAACCATCTCGGCATGCCGGTGCTCACCGATCCCGATGGCATCGCGGAATGGCGCGACGGCCTGCGCGCGCTCGCGGCGCTGCCGCATGTCGCGATCAAGCTGTCGGGGCTCGGCTTCATCGCGCGCGCCTGGACGCCAGAAAGCGTGCGGCCCTTCCTGCTCGAAGCGATCGACCTGTTCGGCACCGATCGCTGCCTGTTCGCCAGCGACGCGCCGACCGACACGCTGTTCGCGCCGATCGATCGCTACCTCGAAACCTATCACGCGCTGGTTGCCGACTTCGCCGAAGACGAACGCCGCGCGCTGTTCGGCGGCAATGCGAACCGGATCTACCGGCTGGGTCTCGACCTGTGAACCCGCTGCTCGGGGTGCTGTATCACTGGCTCGGCGGGCTCGCGTCGGCCAGCTTCTACGTCCCCTATCGCGGGGTGAAGCGCTGGTCGTGGGAGATCTACTGGCTGACGGGCGGCGTCGTATCGTGGCTGGTCGCGCCGTGGTTCTTCGCCAGCCTCCAGACGCACGACCTGCTCGGCGTGCTCGGGCGCGCGCCGTCGACCGCGTTCTGGTGGCCGATGGTGTTCGGCGTGTTGTGGGGGTTCGGTGGGCTCGGATACGGGCTCGTCATGCGGTATCTCGGGCTGTCGCTTGGCATGGCCGTCGTACTCGGATTGTGCACGGTGTTCGGCACGCTGATCCCGCCGGCGTTCACGGGCGAGTTCCACGAGAAGCTGATCGCGACAACCTCCGGCAACATCGTCCTCGCTGGTATCGGCCTGACGCTCGCCGGCATCGTCGTCGTCGCGATCGCGGGCGCGATGAAGGATGCGCTGCTGACCCCGGAGCAGAAGCTGGCGGTCGTCGCCGAGTTCGATTTCCGCAAGGGCATCGTCGTCGCGATCGGCGCCGGAATCATGTCCGCGTGCTTCGCCTTCGGGCTGGCCGCAGGCGAACCGATCAAGGCGCTGTCGGCGACCGCGGGGACCGGGCCGCTCTGGACCGGGCTTCCCGTGTTGTGCCTGATCATGGCTGGCGGGCTCGTCACCAACGGCGCCTGGTGCGCGTGGTTGATCGTCAGGAACCGCAGCGCAAAGCAATGGCTCGGACGCACGACCGACGACGCCCGCCCGCCGCTTCTGCGCAACTACGCACTGAGCGCACTCGCGGGGGTGACGTGGTATTTTCAATTCTTCTTCTACACGATGGGGGAGAGCCAGATGGGACGCCTCGGCTTCTCGAGCTGGACGCTGCACATGGCGAGCATCATCATCTTCGGCACGCTGTGGGGCTTTGCGTTCCGCGAGTGGAAGGACGCTGGCGCGCGGATCAAGGCTGTGGTCTGGGCGGGCGTCGCGCTGCTGCTGATCGCGACCGTGGTGATCGGCTATGGCAACAGCATAGCGGTGGAGACCGTCGCATGACCCGGATCGCGCACCTGATCGCCGCCAGCCTGCTGGCACTCGCGGGGGCTGCACCCGCAACCCCGCCGCGCGAGCCCGACGCCCCGCTGGTGATGACCGCGATGCACCTCCACGATCCGTGGGTCGTCGCCGACAAGGCCAGCCGCACCTACTACCTCTTCACCCGCAACGAGGTCGCGATGACCGGCGACTCGCGGCTGGGCACGATGATGTATGCGAGCCGTGACCTGAAGCACTGGACCAAGCCCAAGCTGGTGTTCGTGTTGCCCGGCGACGTCTGGGCGAAGGCGGGAAGCTGGGCGCCGGAAGTACACCGCTGGAAGAACCGCTGGTATCTCTTCGCGACGTTCCACGATCCGGCCTCGCCGCTGACGCCCAACGGCAAGCGCGCGACCTATCGCCGCGGCACCGTCCTCGCGGTCGCGGACAAGATCGACGGGCCCTATGCATTGATCCGAGGCGGCGAGCCGATCGTGTCGAAGGACGAGATGTCGCTCGACGGCACGCTGTACGTCGACCCGAAGGGCAAGCCGTGGCTCGTCTACGCGCACGAATGGTGGCAGACGACGATCGGCACGATGGAAGCCGTGCCGCTGAACGACGACCTGTCTGCGGCGGGCACGGCGAGGCGCCTGTTCAGTGCCAATGACGCGGCATGGGTGGTCGGCCAGAACCAGCCCGATGGCGACACGGTCTACGTCACCGACGGACCCGAACTATACCGCAGCAAGACCGGTGCACTGCTGATGCTGTGGTCGAGCTATGGCAAGAAGGGCTATGTCGAGGGGCAGGCGCGCTCGCGATCGGGCGGCATCGAAGGACCGTGGGAGCAACTTGGCCCACTTGTCGAACGCGACAGTGGCCACGGCATGCTGTTCCGCGCGTTCGACGGGCGGCTGATGATGATCCTCCACCGCCCGTTCAACTTCGCGCTCGGCAAGCTGTACGAGATGCGCGACGAGGGCGACCGGCTGGCGGTGGTACGCGAGGCTACCGAACTCGACGGGGAGGCGTATCCGACGCATCCCTGCACGCCGGGGCACTCGTCGTTCGACAACGCTAAACCGGGGTGTTCGTGATGCTGGGTGCAGATGATGTATGGCCGCTTTGGGCGGACGAGCCGGCGGTGACGTTCGAGGATCCCTCGGTCGCGGCCGAGGTTGCGGTCGTCACGGCGGTCGATCAGCCGGTGCTGCTCGGGTTTCGTGCCGCCAACCCCAATGGCCGGGCGATGCTCGTGCTTGGCGGCGGTGGCTATACGCAGTTGATGGCGGGCAGGGAGGGGGTGCAGGTCGCCGCTTGGCTGACGGGGCTCGGCTATCACGCGTTCGTCCTGATCCACCGCTTCCCCAATGCTGCCAACGGTATTGCCGCACCGCTCGACGACGCGCGCGAGTCTATGCGGTTGATCCGTGGAAGCGGTCTCGCACCGGCGGGGCTCGGCACAGTCGGACTGTCGTCTGGCGGTCATCTGACTGCATGCCTTGCCGCGGCGTATCCGGACGGGTGGACGGCGCCGGCATCGCGTCATTCCGACGAGTCGACGCGGCCCGACTTGATGGTCATGGGCTATGCCCCGATCTCCACCAACGCGGCGGGACGGACGATCATCGTCGACAAGCCGCCTCTGCCGCCGGCCGAGAAACAGGCGATGTACGATCGGCTGCAACCCGATGCGCAACTGCTGCCGTCGCCGCCGCCTGCGTTCATCGTCTATGCTGGCAACGACCCCGTCGTTCCGGTCGAGAATGCCCGCCGGCTCCACACGGCGTGGCAGGACGCCGGCGGTGCGGCGGAACTCCACGTCTTTGCCAATGCGCCGCATGGTTTCGCGCTCGATACGCAGGGGCTGCCGGTCTCGATCTGGCCGACGCTGTGCGAGGCGTGGCTGCGGCAGGTCGGCTTTCTCGACTAGCGGCGCGCGAGCCGAATCTCGGTCGGCGCGTCGCGGTCCACGGTGAGGATACCGCCTGCCTCATTCAGTTCGGCGATCTGCAGCACGCTGCGGCGATGCCATTCGGGATCGCGCGTGGACTGTGGTTCGCCGGATTGCTGGACGAAATAGATGATATACGCGCGGTCTCCGGCGACGATGACGTCGGGATGCTGCCCCTTGGCACGATCGGTCTCGGCGCGGCCGGGCGTCGCGAGCAGATAGTCCGGTTGTCGCGTCCAGTGCTCGCCGTCCGTCGAGCGCATCGCCAGCAATCCCTTCCACGCGTCGGAGATCAGCCACCAGCGTCCCTTCCAGCGGAACGCCTTCGGTCCCTCGCCCGGCGTATCGACGATCGTGCCCTTCACGCGCCAGTGCACCAGATCGTCGCTGTCGGCGTAGCGGATCGCCTTGTTCAGTCGCTCGTCGTTATACCAGAGTCGATAGCCGCCACCGGGCAGCGCCGCGACGCTCGCATCTATCACCCGGTCGGAGCCGAGCGACAGCCGCTCGCCGCAGGTCCAGCGCTTCAGGTCGCGAGAGGTCAGGTGGACGATGAACCGCGAGGCGTTCCAGTCGCGGAAGACGCCCGGCACGACGGTCAGCCACATGTGCCACCGGCCCGCGAGATACTGGACTTCGGGCGCCCACAACGTCGCGCCGGTGCAGGATGCGGGGATCGCCGCGGTGCCCCCGTAGCGCCAGTGCACGCCGTCACGCGATCGCGCGGTGCCGATCGCAGTACCGTGCACCCAGCGCACGTCCTTCGCGTCGGCCATCGGCAGGTCGGCACGGCGGTTGGTGTAGAACATCACCCATTCGCGGCGGGCGGGATTGTAGACGGTCGAGGGATCGGCGGCGCCGTCGTGCACCGGATCACGAAATAGCGGCTTCGGCGCGACTGGCGAGCCTGCGCCTGCGAGCAACGCAGCGGCGATCAGGATCACCGCGTGCCCGCCGCCGCGACGGGATTGTTGCCCCACAGCTTGTCGTAGGACCAGCCCGACAGATCCTCGACCACGCGCGCGTTGTCCGGCGTCGACGGAGTCCGCTCGCCGCGCCGCAGATGCTCGATCTCCTCCAGCAGGATCGCGTGCGTGCCGGGCGTAAGCCGGAAGCGCGTCGACACGAGCACGCCGAAGATGAGCATCGCGATCGTCCCGGCGCCCAGCACCGCGACGATCGCGTAGATCGCCTGCGGGCTCTGCGCGGTCGCCTTCGAGACGAAGCCCGACGCCTGCATCACCTGCCCGACGAGGATCACCGCCAGCGCCTGGCTCATCTTGCGCACGAACGTCATCACGCCGGCGAACGCGCCCTCGCGACGGCGACCGGTGACGATCTCGTCGACGTCGGCCATGTAGTTGTAGGTCGCCCAGGGGATGTAGTTCAGCGCGCCGCGCCCCAACCCGGCGAACACCACCGGCAGCCAGAACAGCGCCGACGTCGCTGTATAGCCCGCCGCGTACATCGCGAGGAAGATCACCACGCCGATCGCGAAGCTCAACGCCGCGAACCGGTAGGCGGCGGCGGGCGACAGCCGCAACGCGAAATTGATCGCCAGCACCACTGCAGCGAGCTGGACGATGTACGTAACGCCGACCAGGTTCGCGACGATCGCGGTCGATCCGGCGAGCGCGAAGATCACGAAATAGGTGAACGCGGCGTTGTAGATGTCCTGGCTGATATAGCCGCCCAGATACATGCCGAGATGCAGACGGAATGCCCGGATCCTCAGCGTCGAGAACAGGTTGCGGTAGAGCGCCTTGAACGCCGCGCCGAGCGACGCCTTCTCGACCGCCTGGACCTCGTCGAGCCCCTCGGGCCGCTGCCGTTCCCAGCTGAACGCGTACAGTAATCCCGCGGCGCCCATGAACAGCACCGAGAAGATCATGCCCATATACAGATACGTGTCGGGCGAGTCCGGGCCGAGATACGCGATCAGCCAGCCCGGCAGGAACGCCGCCGCGATCGCCGAGCACTGGCCGCACAGGATACGCGCGCCCGCGAACTTCGCCTTGGTGCGGTAATCGGTCGCCATTTCCGACGCGAGCGTCTCGTACGGGATGATCTCCATCGCGTAGACCATCTCGAACAGCACGTACGTCACGAGGTAATACCAGAAGCCCTGGCCCGCGACCCACATGATCGCGAACGACGGCAGCAGCGGGATCGCGGCGAGAATGAAGAACCGCCGCCGTCCGAACTTGCGCCCCAGCCAGCTTCGCCCGAGATTGTCCGACAGGTGGCCGATCGTCGGGCTGGTGAACGCATCGAGCACGCGCGCGACGCCGAAGATGATCGTCGCCTGTGCCGCGGACAGTCCGCAGAAGCTGGTGTAAAAGATCAGGATCCACGTGCTGATAACCGCCATCGACCCCGCGCCGAGCACGTCGTTCGAACCATAGGCGAGCAAATTGTACCAGCGTACCGGACGGGCAGGCGCAAGCGGCAGGGCCGGACGGGCGGCGATCGGATCAGTGGCCATGCGAAAGTCCTTGGGTACCGGCGTTGGCTGGAGATGGGGGAAGCGGATCGAAGCGGAGCGCGTCGAAGAGGATCGCGGGGTCGTCGATCCCGATCGTCACATTGTGTCGTCCGGCGGCGAGCGGTGTCGGCAGCGCAAGGTCGAGACGGTTGTCGAGCACCGCGAGCGCCCATGCCCGGTCGCCGGTCTTGCGCGGAACACCGACGCGCACGGGCGGCCCGCCGTCGATCGCGACCGTTACCGCGAGGTCGGCGCCTTCGGTCGTAGGATAGGTCGGCAAGATTTCCGCTGCGAGTTGCCAGCGACCCGGCGGGAGCGTGACGGTGTACGACAGCGTTGCCAGCGCCGCCGCGGCTACCGCAGCACCGTTGCGGCCGAGGCCGTCGACCACGCGCCAGCCATTGCGCAGGCTCCCCGAAGTCTCCGCCTCAACCACGATCGTCGAAGAGGATAAAACCTCCCGGTTCCCCGGCGAAGGCCGGGGCCCAGTTGGAACGGCCGAGGTAACGGAGGACGGCGAGATCTCATCAGGGGCATTCCAATTGGGCCCCGGCCTCCGCCGGGCAGCTATAGCTGGGGCGGGCAGGATCGGTGGCGACAAGCGATAGCGACGCCACTGCCCGTCGGCGGGTTCGACCGCCATCAGCCCCCGCCACTTCCCGCCCGCGATCTCGCTATTGTAGCGGCTCGTCAGCGCGGTGATTTCAGCGTCCGCTGCACGCGATCGTTCGCCAGCCACTGCCGCACTAACCGGATCGGTATCGCGCAGGCGATCATGCGCCTCGGCATCGAACACGCGCGTATTGGCAAGCGCCGCCGCAGTCACCGGATAGTCGACCAGCTCGAAGAACGCGTCGCGACGGTCGGGCGCAACGCGCGGCGCGATCGACTGGACGCGCATGCGCAGCGTGTCGAAGGCGGCGAGGCGGGTAGCGATCTCGGGAGGGGCAAGCGGACTCGGCTTCGACAGTTCTCCGGGCAGCCACCATTGCAGATGCTCGGGTCGGCGCTGGAAGTTCAGCCGGTGATGCTCGGCCATGATCGCGGCGATCTCCGGCGCGACATCGGCGCCGACCGTGCCGGCCGCCCAGTCCGTGACGACCGTATTGATCGGTTTGCCGCGCGTGCCCGGTACGTCCCAAGCCAGTTGCAGGAAATAGTCGGTCGCGAGTTCCGCGGGCTTGAGGTCGCCGACATTGGCGACCCACATCCGCCGCGCACCCGCATCCCAAGCCCGCCCAAGTTCCTCGCGGATCAGCGCGGGCGGGGTGGTCGACAGCCAGAGATACGACAGCGGCGCGCCGAGATAGGACAAGTGATAATAGATGCCCGATCCGCCCGACCGCGTGCGCTCGGCGGCGTCGGGGACGTGACGGATATAGCCGAAATTATCGTCGGGCCACATCAGCGTGACGTCGTCGGGTACCTTCAGCCCGCCGCGATAGACGTCGAGCACTTCCTTGTACGGCGTGAAGACCTGCGGCACGCGCGTCAGATCCCGGTTCACGCCGCGCGCCAGCATCGCGCGCTGATCGGTGAATATGCGTTCGAGCAACGATCGGCGCGCATCGTCGGTGGTCGGGCCGACGATCCCGCTGTCGTGGATGCCGCGCATCCCGAGCGTCCAGACGCTCTCGTACTGGCCGTTCGTCCTGACGCGCGTGCGCCAATAGTCCGCGACTCCGGCAGGGTTGGTGAGGTAGTTGAAGTCCGTCGCCGGTGCCGTCCATTCGCCGACGTTGTTGCGCAGCATGGGCTCGGCATGGCTCGATCCCATGACGATCGCATAGCGGTCGGCGAGCCGCGCATTCTCGGGGTTCGCGTTGAACGCCGCGGTGACCTTGTGCATCGCCGGCCAGACCATGTTCGCCTTCAGCCGCAGCATGAGTTCGAACAGTTTGGCATAGGTCTTCGGCCCGATCGTGCCGACTTCTGGCTCGAACGTGCCGGCAGTCCAGGGTTGCAGCCCCCAGTCCTCGTCGTTGAGGAAAATCCCGCGATACCGGACCGACGGCGGCCCGTAGCGGTGGAGACCGGTCGCCGCATAAATCGCGGCGTGATGCTCGGGCGTGACGTCGGCCCACCAATGCCACGGCGACACGCCGATCGCGCGCGAAAGCTCGTACGCGCCGAACGCCGTTCCGCGACGATCGCTGCCGACGATCACCAGCGCTGCGGGGATACCGGGTGCGGGGTTGGCGACGGTGGCGATCACGAAGCTTTCCCACGCGTCGCGCAGTCTGGACACGTCGATCTTGCCGCGCCGGACCAGCCGGTCGATCGCAGGATTACGACCGAGCGTGCCGAGCCAGATCTGCGTACCGTTGACGGTCGTGGCACCGGTCACGCGCCGGAGGTCGCTCGTCAGGTCGGCGGCGGCGTTCCGGACGACCTCGTGGTCGCCCGGCGCCGTCACTACGCGCGCGATGCCTTGCGCGTTCGCCAGTGCGAGACCTGCCCCGGGCTCGAACGACACGAGACGTGCGACCGGCTCGGCCGAGGCTGGCGCCCCGAGCCATAGCGCGGCCGCAAGCAAGGCACGCCGCAGGGTCAGATATAGGTCCGCAGGAACTCGGCGAGCGCGACCATCGCGAGGCTCTGGCCGTAAGGCATCGAGGTGAGCGCGATGTCCTTGTAGAATTGCTGCGTGTCGCCCATCGCGGTGCCGAAGCTGACCTGCTTCAGTTCGCCGGCCTCGTCGATATTGGCGAGCACGCCCTGCACGGCCTTGATCCCGACCGCTTCGTAGTGGCGCGGCAGATAGCCTTTCCGGACGCCCTTCAGGATGCCGTACGCGAAGCCCGCGGTCGCCGATGCCTCGAGGTAGCTGGTCGGGTCCATCACCAGCGTGTGCCACAGGCCGCTCTCGTCCTGCGTCTCGGCGAGCGTCTTCACCTGCGCTGCGAGCGTATCGATCAGGAAGGTGCGGAACGCGTCGCCCACCGGCAGGTCGAGGATCTCGATGATCTCCGGGATCGCGATCGTCACCCAGCAATTGCCGCGGGCCCACAGCGCCTCCGCGAAATTGTGCCGCCCGTTGAAGTCCCAGCCGTGGAACCAGAGCCCGGTCTTCTTGTCGAACAGGTATTTGATATGGACGAGGAACTGCCGCTTGGCCTCCTCGACATAGTGCGGACGGTTCAGCAGCAGGCCGATCTTGGCGAGCGGCAAGACCGACATCATTAGCGTGTCGTCCCACATCTCGCCCGGATTCTCGTCATTGTAGACGATGTGCTGGAACCCGCCCTCCTCGGTTTTGGGCAGCCCGTCCGGCGCCATCAGCCATTCGGCCCAGGTGTCGAGATAGGGGATGTAGCGCGGATCCGGCTCGCGCTCGTAGAGATAGGCGAGCGTGATGAACGGCGCGACGGTGTTGATGTTCTTGGTCGGCGTGCCCTCGGCGAAGCGATCCTCGAACCACTGCTTGATGATCGCCAACGCGCCTGCGTCGCCGGTCTGCTCGTAATAGCGCCACATCCCGAACAGGCCGACGCCGTGGGTCCATTCCCAGCCGGCCCAGCCCTTGGTGTCGATGACCCGGCCGTCTTCGAGGCGCAGCAGGAACTCGCCGGTCTCGTCCTTGATGTTGACGAGGTTGTCCATCAGCTTGGCGATCGCAGCGGTCACGTCCGCGCGCGGTACGTTATGGGTGAGGGCAGCCACTTATAGTCTCCTGTTGGGACGCGCAGGGCTGAGCCCGTAGTCGCGCGCCATCGTCCGATAGAGGGTGAGAAATTTGGGGTCCGCGTCGTAGCGGCCGCCATGACCGGTCGACGGCGTCCTGCCGTTCGGCGGTGTCGGCACGGTCGGCGCTGTCACGGCGCCGGGCGCTTCGGCGGCGTTGATTCCCTGCGAGAGGAGGTCGGGCTTGGGGCCTTCGCCGGCGGGCGTGCCGTTGTGCGTGAAGATGGCTTCCTGGTGCCGCGTCGGCTCCCAGATGAAGCTGCCCCAGCCGTGCGGCTGCGCGTGGACAAGGTCGTTCACGTAGCGTTTGCGCGACGAATATTCGAGCGCGAGAAAGCCGTGATCGGGATAGGCTTTGGCGAACTCGGTAAAGGTTCGCGCCCAGTCGCCCTGCGCCTGTTGCTGGTAGCAGGAGAAGCCGGTGGCATCGAATTTGACGCCGCGCTGAAGGAGATTGTCCATCCAGTAGCGGACGATCGGCCAATGCCGCCCGAGATGATTGTGCACCGCCACCCGCGCCTCGGGCGTCGCTTCGCGCGCGCCGGCGATCCCGGCTTTCAACAGCATCGCGAACCGGTCGTACCCGCCCGCGCCGGGGACGTTCATGTGCACCGCATCGGTCTGCGGATTGCCGGTCGAAATCGTCAGCGGCACGCGTCCGTCGGGCCAGAGCATGCCGAAGGTCGTCTCGTTGCCGATCACGACGAGGTCGGGGGCGGCGCCCGCGCGCTTCATCGCCGACAGCGCGTCGACGGTATGGCGGTGGACCGCCTCGACCAGTTGGGGGAACGTGAGCGCAGCCCAGGCGGCGGGCTTGTCCTGATGCTGCGGATCGGCCCAGGTGTCCGAATAATGCAGCGTCAGCGACAGGTGGAAACCGGCAGCCTTGATCCGCTTGGCGAACGCGATCGTGCGCGGCAGGTCGCACCACGGCCCGCCCGGCTTGCCACTCGAATACCCCTTCGCAGGATCGACGAAAAGCCGCAGCTTGATCGCGTTGAATCCCGCATTGCGCAGGATTGCGAGCGGGTCCTTGGTGACGCCGTTCTCGAAATACGTCGCGCCGGCGAACTCGTCCTCCGGGATCCACGAGACGTCCGCGCCGATCAGATAGGGCCATGGGCTTGCGCCGCTTGCGACCTTTGCGGCTGGTGCGATGCTGGCGAGACAGGCCGCCCCAGCGCCTGCGCCAAATGTTCTGCGCGTGATCAATTTGCGGTGCCCAGCCGGTCGGGTGCCGCGACCATCCGCACCGGCACGCCGCCCTTGACGTTGCGCATCGTCACCAGGCGGACCTGCTCGATCGCATCGCCGGGCGCGCCGTCGGACGTGACCGCGAGCGCGACGGTGTTCTCGCCGTGGTGGTTAAGAATGCCCTCGGGGATCGGGAACACGCGCTGCGGTCCGACATGCGCGATGAACTGCCCCATGTTCCAGCCATTGACGAACAGCAGCGCACGGTAGCGGGCGACCGAGCGCGGCGTCGTCGTGTCGCCGAATGCGAGGGCGATCGTCGTGTCCTGGCCCTTCGGCACCGCGAGATCGAACCGCGTCCGATACCAGGTCGTGCCGGGCGCCGCCGTGGTGGCGGGGATCGTCGCTGCGCCCCAGGCCTTGTCGTTGAAGCCGGGCAGGTGCCAGCCGAACCGTTCGCCATATTGGCCGCCGTTGTTGGCGGGGCCGCGCGCCGGATCGGGAATGTCCTCGCCGCCGAGCTTGCCCTGGATCTTCCACGCGATCGGTACGCCGAAGCTGCGCCCGCCCGGCGCCTCGATCGATACGGAAACCAGCCCGCGCGCTTCCTTGTGATAATCGTCGGAATCGAGGTCCCAATTATGCCCGTTGTTGCGCACCATGACGCTGACGACGTGCTCGCCGCCCGACTGTGCAGAGGCGGGCAGGTCGAACCGTGCGAGCCCGGTCGTGATCGGCCGCGGCAGTCCGCTCGGCAGCTCATTCTGGCCAACGAACTGACCATCGATCCAGACCTGTACCATCCCGGAGCCGCCCGCGCCGTAGAACAGCGCGATCTGCTTGGCGTCGGGCGTGCCGGTGAAGCGCCCGCGATACCAGACGTCGCCGTCGTGGAAACCGTAGGAGTCCATCGTCAGGTTCGGCTGGCCGTCGGGTTTGGCGGTCATCGTCGCGCTGCCGCGTCCGTCGATCGCCTGCCAGCTGGTGTCGTCGAAGCCGGGTGTGGCTTCGGGGGAGCCCTGCGCCATCCGCCAACTGGTCAGCGCCGGGAGTACGACCGGGGCGGGACCGGGCAATGCCGCCGTCGCGGTTCGGCTGCCGATCACCGTCGCTTTCGTAGCAACCGCGGTGCCGTTCCATTGCACGGACCGAAGCGCGGTAGGAGCCCAGATTTCGAGCGGAGTCGTGTCGGCAGTATCGCCGGTCAGCGCCAGCGTGCCGCCGGTCGCCTTGGTCGAGCGCAGCAACGCGGGCCCACGCACGAGCACCGCGTCGCTGCCCCGCCAATAGCGTACCGCCTCGGCCTCGTCGGCGAGGATCAGCGTAAGGGCAGGGCGCCCGCCGCCGGCAATTCGCACTACCGCGCGCCCGGCATGCGTATAATCGAGCCGGAGATCGCCCTTCGCTGCGTCGAACGCGCTGGTGGCGGTGCCTTCGAGCAGTTTCACGGTCGGCGCGGACGCATAGCGCAACACCGTCTCGCCGGTCTCACCCGCGCGACCGTACAGCAGCATCATGTCGCCGCGATCGATCGTCAGCGCGGTCTGCAGTTCCGACGTCGAATAGACCAGCCGTTGCCCGCCGACATTCACGCCTGCGACCAGCCATTTCGCGTCGAACCCGTTCAGCCGCATCGGCTCCCCTCGCGGGAAAGTGTAGCGCCCGTCGGGCAGGTCGGCGTTGATCGTGAAGTGGTCGCTGGTCTGGCCGTTGGACGGCTTGTGCGTCACCATCAGGAAGCGCGCATCGCTCTCCGGATTCCGGTTATGATACGCCTGCACGTTCGGCGACGACACCTCTACCGGTGCGGCGGGGACCATGCCCGCAAGATCGGGCACCGTGGCGATCAGCCCACCGAGCTGTTTCATCTCCTCCGCCTTGCTCCTAAGCTCGCGTGCTTCGGAGATCGCGGAGCCGTAGTCGTAGCTCGTGAACACGACCGGGGCGGGGAGCCAGCCCCAGCTGGTGCCGCCATAGCCCATGTAGAAGCTCTGGATGTCGATGCCGTTGGCGAGATTGGTGCCGTAGAACACGCGCTGGAACCGCTTGCCGCGCTGGATGGCGTTGCATTCGTAGCCGCCGTTCGAGCCCCAGTAATCGAACCAGCCGCCACCGAACTCCGCGAGGAAAGCCGGCGTATCGGGCGAGGCGGATGCGCCGCCCTTTGCACCGCCGGGACCGTAGAACCCCCAGTCGGGTGCCGCCACGCCGCGCGTGGGCTTGCCCGCGACGGTGCAGGTGCCGCCGGGATAACCGTCGAACGCGTAGAGATCGCCCGGTCCCTTGACGACGTTCGCGACGGTCGAGGTCTCGGGTACCCAGTATCCGTTGCGGCCCTGATCGTTGTGGAACAGCGGCACGGTGATGCCGTCGGCGCGGGCCTTGGCATAGAGATGGTCCATGTAGCGGCGTTGTGCAGGCGTGGTCAGCGCCAGTTCGTTCTCGATCTGGTGGAGGATGACGCTGCCGCTATGGCCCTTGCCGTCGCCGTTGATCTGGTGCCGCGCGATGATTGCGTTGACGTGGGTGAGCCACTCGTCGACCGCGGCGAGATACGCCGGATCGTCGGTCCTCGCGCGGGCCTTCTGGTTGACCAGCCAGCCCGGAAACCCACCGCGCGACAGCTCGGCATTCACGTACGGCCCGGCGCGGGTGATGACGTAGAGCCCCTCCTCCTGCGCCATCGCCAGCACGCGCTCGACGTCGCGGATGCCGGTGAAGTCGTACACGCCCTGTTTGGGGCTGTGATATCCCCAGTCGAAATAGAGCGCGACGGTGTTGAACCCGCTCGCCTTCATCTTCTGCAGAATATCACGCCACAGATCTGGGCTGGGCAGGCGGAACGGGTGGAATTCGCTCGACCAGATTACCTGACGCTTGCCGTCGATCATCAGCGACCGTGCGTCGTACGACACGCGGCCGAATGTCTTGACTGGCGCGGCGAGGTTCTGTGTCGGGCGTGCGACCTGCGCCGTCGCGGTGACCGGTGTCAGCGCGGTGGCGAGCGCCAAGGCGATCAGGCGGGTGCGGTCAATCATGATGGAAGATCAGCGGGAGCGACCATTCCTTCGGCCGGTTGTCGTCCTCAACCTCCATCAGCGGCGCCATGTGATCCCACCAGCGTTTCATCACCGGGTGATCGGGGAGGGCATCGCGCGTGTTCGGTTCGGCGAGATGCAGAACGGCGAACAGCGACAGCGTCGTCTCGTCGAGGAAGATCGAATAATCGTGGATGCCGCTTTCGGTCAGCAAGGCGGACAGTTCGGGCCAGATTTCGTCGTGGCGCTTGCGGTATTCATCGACCACGCCGGGCTTCAGCTGCATCCTGAACGCATGGATCGACATCGCACCCTCCCAATCCACTATGTGGTATTGCTATGTACGATTTGGTAAAGGCGTTCCGGGCTCAGGTCAAACGCTAACCGCGCCAGAGTTGGGTCCGCGTGATCGAAAGTCCGGCGGCGTCCTTGATCACGAAGGGCGGCCGGGCATCGGGGCTGGTAGTGGCCAGATCGAGGCGGTCGATCACGAGGCCCTTCGCGTGCCGGACCCACAAGCCCCAGGCGGGGAGTACACCGAACATGCCCGGCTCCGGATAGGCGCCCGCAAGGTCTTCAGGCCTGCGTGCGGCATCTTCGGGCGTGCCGCCGCCACGATAGGACAGATGGATGCGGGATAGCGTGACGTCCTCGACAGGATGGCCGGGAAGCCCCGCGATCGCCGCGGCGAAGCGGTGATCGATCCCCGTCGCGTCGATGTCGCTTAGCGCCACCCGCCGGATCGCACCTACCTGCGTTTCGGCCGGACCGCGGCGTCGGTCGCCGATCCGCAGGAACAGCGGCGCAGTCGTCACGTCGCGCATCGTGATGCGGCGCGCGACGACGTCCTCCATGACGCCGCCATCGACGGTCTCCAGTGCGAGCCCGCGGCAGTGGGCGAAGCTGCAATTCTCGATCAGGATGCGCCGGTATCCCCCGTTGCTCTCGGTCCCGAGCTTGATTCGCCCCGTCACACGGTCGCGGTCGGGTGCGAGTTGTTGCGTCGTCCGCCGCGTGCCATCGAGCATCGTCCCGAGGTCGTAACCCGAGACGGCGCAATGCCGCACGGTAACGTCCTCCGAAGCAACCGCGCGGCCGAGCGCAAAACTGCTCTTGATGACGATCGCGTCGTCGTTGGGGGTGTTGACGCGGCACCGCTCGACGACGGTGCGCTGGACGCAATCGAGGTCGATCCCGTCGCGGTCGGTGTCGATCGTCAGGTCGTGAATGTGCAGGTCGCGCGTGCCCGTCGCGAGGATGGCGAAATGCCCGCATTTTAGCATCGAGAAACCGGACAGGCGGATATTGCGCCCGTTCCGGAACGCGATCGCCTTGTTGCCGAGACCGTTCATGCGTTGCGCATCGGGTTCGAGCCGGGCGATCTCAGCCGCGGTCATCTGGCGCATCGACAGCGGCCGCTCGCCGGTCTGCGCCTTCCACCGCGCACCGGGACCGTCGCGTGTCAGCCCGAGCCCGTGGATCAGGCCGGGGCCGACAATCGCGACGTTCTCAACATCCTCGCCCCAGAACAGGCTGTTGCGCCAATGGCTGTGGCCGAAGTCCTGGTACAGTTGCTCGCCGCGGTCTTCGGGCAGGTCGTAGTGCCCGGCATGGCGCGCCGGATCGGCCGCCTCGATTACCGCGCCCCTGGCAAGCTGGATCGTCACATGGCTTTTTAGCCGGATCGAGAAGCAGAGATAGCGGCCCGCGGGGATGGTCACGGTGCCCCCGCCGGCCTTGGCGGCGGCGGCAATAGCGGCATTGATCGCGGTGCTGTCAATCGCGCGCCCATCGCCGCGCGCACCGAGTTTGCGCACGTCGATCACCATCGCGGCATGCGCAGGGAAGGGAAGCAGCGCCGCGCCGATCCCCAACCCGACGTCGCGGCGCGTCAGGGACAAGGCCCCAGAGCCGCTTATTGCAGGTTCACGTACATGCCGCCGTCGACCAGCAGCGAGGCTCCGGTGACGTATTGCGCGAGATCGGACGCCAGGAACACGGTAGGCCCAACCAGATCGTCGGGCTTGCCAAGCCGACCCAGCGGGATGCGTTTTTCCATGTACGACCGCTTGGCCTCGTCGGCGAGATCGTCCTTGTTGATGTCGGTCAGGATCGTACCCGGGAACAGCGAGTTGCAGCGGATCCCGTGCTTGCCGAGCGCGATCGCGACCGACTGCATCAGCGAATGCAGGCCAGCCTTGGTCGGGGTGTAATGCGTCTGATACTCGCCGCCGACCAGCGCCGAGATCGACGACATCGCGATGATCGAGCCCCCATCGCCCTGCTTAACCATCTGGTTGGCCGCCGCCTGCACCATGTAATAGGCGCCGTGGAGGTTGACGCGCATGGTCCGCTCGAACGTCTCGACCGGCATGTCGAGGAACGCGTGGAACGGGCAGATCCCGGCGTTGTTGACGAACACGTCGACCCGCCCGAGCGCCGCTACGGCCTTGTCGATGAAGTCGCGCGCGGTATCCGGATCGGCGACGTCGCCCTGGATCGCCACGGCTTTCCGACCGAGTGCCTCGATCTCGGCCACGGCGCTCTCGGCACCCGCCACGTCACGCGCGAAATTCAGCGCGATATCGGCGCCGTGTCGCGCACAACCGATCGCCACCGCGCGGCCGATTCCTGCCGATGCGCCGGTCACCAGCACGGTCTTGCCTTCGAGCAACATTATTTTCTCCCAGTTAGTCGGTTGGCGACTCGAACCCGAGTTCGCGGCTGATCGCGCCCGCGGTGCCGCGCACTTCGTCGGTCAGCGTCGTCATGCGGTCGTCGCTCATATACTGTGCAGCGCTCGACACGCTGATCGCGCCGACGATCTTGCCCGCGGCATCGCGGATTGGCGCGGCAACGCAGCGAATCTGATCCTCGTTCTCCTCGAGGTCGAACGCACGGCCACACGTCGCATAGCCTTGCATCCGTTCGCGCCACACTTTCGCATCGGCCCTGGGCGCACCCGCCGCCTGGTCCGCGTCGAAGCGCTCCTGCCAATATTTGGGCGAGGAATCGATCATCAGCGCCTTGCCGAGCCCGGTCGAACTCAGCGGCTGGCGATCGCCGACCCGGCTCGAGATCGTGATCCGGCGCCGCCCCGGCACCTTGTCGAGATACAGCGCGAAGTCGCCATCGAACACGCCGAGATGCACGGTGTCCTCGGTCGAGGCGGCGAGTTCCTCCAGATAGGGTCGCGCGACCTGCACCAGATCGGCCTGCGCCTGCGCAAGCGTGCCGAGCAGCAACAGCTTGGGCCCGAGCCGGTATCCGGAGCGCGGCGTGAACGCGAGATACCCGCGATCGACCAGCGCACTCAGCAACCGGTGCGTCGTGCTCTTGGTCAGGTCGAGCTTCACCGCGAGTTCGCTCAGCGTCAGCACCTCGTGGCTGACCGCCTCGATCAGGTCGAGCCCGCGCATGAGGGTCTGGCTGCCGGCACCGACGCCGTTTCCGGCCGACTCCGACTTGTCGATATTCGTCGTGGAAGTGTTCATGCCCACTCCATAAGACGGCCTCCTACATGCTGGCAATCGGCGAATCTTGCGTCGATTCCGGTCACGCTACACGTCTGGAAAACCGAGACAAAATGGCCGACCGTCTTGCGGCGGTCGGCCGAGGGGGGAGCGCTCTAGAATTTTAGCTGGAGACCGGCGAAGAACCGCTGGCCCGCGTAATAATATTCCACCGGCCGAGCCTTGTCGATGTAGCTCGCCGACGACTCCTTGTTGATGTTCTGGATCTCCATGAACAACTGGGTGTGCTGCTCGGGGAACCGGAACGTTACCTTGGCATCGAAATAGCCTTCGCCGCGACGATAGATCGGGCTGTTGTCGAAGTTGACGTCGGACACGACCGCCAGCCAGTTCGACCGGTAGTTGTAGTTGACGCGGATGTTGAGCCAATCCTTGTCGTAGAAGATGCTCGCATTCGCGGTCCATTTCGATAGGCCGGGATAGTCGTTGAGCGGTTGACCGGTGGCGACGTTGGTCAGGTTGGTCCGGATCGCGCGCGCATAGGTGAAGTTGCCGCTGGCCCCGAGACCATCGAACGGTGCGGGGAGGAACGTGAAGGCGGTTTGTACGCTCCCTTCGATCCCGTCCAGCAACGCGCCGAAGCCGTTGACCGGCTGGCGGACCGTGAACAGCGAGCCGTCCTGGAAGAGATCGACATCGCCGCGCGTCACGTTCGAGATGACGAAGCTCTTCTCGTATTTCTTGAAATAGCCAATGCTGACCGCGGTGTCCTTGTTCGGGAACCAGCCGAGGTTCACTTCCCACTGATCGGCGCGATACGGCACGAGATCGGGATTGCCCGCCGTGCATGCGTCCTGGAGCCCGGTGATATCGGTGGAGTCATCGAGACAATTGACGTTGGGGACCAGATCGGTCGGCTTGGGACGGGCGAGATTGCGGGCCCAGTTGGCGCGGAAGGTCAGGTTCGGCGTGATTTCCAGCGCACCGTTGAACGCGGGAAGCCAGTCGGTGTAGCTGTTCTTCAACGACAGCGAGTTTGCCGCAAGCGTGACCGTTTCGATCACTGCGGGAATACCGGGCACGCCCGTGCCGGGACGGATCCGGGTCTGCCGGCTGATGTTGGTGCCGGTGCCCTTGTCGGTCGTCTTGATATAGCGAAGGCCGGCATTGCCGCTGAACCGCATGCCGAGGACGTCCTGTTCGAAATTACCCTTCAGATATGCGGCGGCGACGGTTTCCTTGATGAAAACGGTCGGGATCTGCGACTGGCCATCGGCGTTGCGGACCAGGTCCTGATCGAAGCCCGAGAGGTCGTAAATCTGGCCCAGTCGGTCGAAGTCGATCGTCGGGACGGACAGTTGCGACGGCAGGCCGGCCGGCGCACCCTTGAGCCCGGTGAACAGGCCCGCGCCCGGCAAGCCACCGGTATTGGCCGCGATGAACTGTGCGTACTGGGCCTGCGTCATGTAATAGGTGTTCGCGGCGCGCACGGCCGGCGGCGTATCGGTGACGACGGTGGTGTACGAAACGTTGGCGCTCGTCTGATACACGGCAGGGACGGCCGCGGCGCCGGTTGACGGATTCGCCGAAACCGCGGGCGTCAGCAGGCGCGAGCCGCCGCCGTTGTAGTTCTCATACTCCTGCCAGCGGAACTGCCCGCCATATTCGATGCTCGTCAGGAACGGCAGGTTGGTGTTCCAGTCCGCGTCGAGCTTGAGCTGGTCTTCCTTGTTGTTGTTGTCGCTCGGGCGAAACTGGACGGTCGGTCCGGCCTGCCGTCCGGGTGCGTTGATCGTGCCGGGGCGGACATAGGCGCCCGTCGAATTCGGGTCGAAGTTCTCGGGGAACACGAACACCGGAATGCCGAGGTCGTTGCGACGGTCTATGGTTATCCCGCCGATGCCGGTCGAATAGGCGAGCAGGTTGGTATCGTTGACGGTTCGGCCCGTCGAATGCGACGCGAGTGCCTTGATCTTGAGATCGTCGAACGTCCAATCGAACCCGGTCAGGTAATACCGGGTGCGCTGGTCGTATTTGAAATCGCGACGCTGGACGCCGAGGATGTTGCTGGCACCGTTCCAGACCGGTGCAGCGGCGGTGCCGACATTGACCGAATTGAGCGCGGTCAGCGCGCTGGTGACGACGTGGTTCTCGCTGGTGGAGGTGCCCGCGGTGATCTGCGGACGCGACGTGGCGCCATTCAGTCCGACCGGCAGCGCGGCGTCGTAATTGAAGCGTTCGAAGCGGCCGAGATCGAGCGAGTAGTTGACGTCGTTGAACTGCTGCTTGCGGTTGGTGATGATCGCTTCGGCGTACGCGCGGAAGTTCGGCGCGAATTCATACTGGACCTGGAGATCGGCGGACAGGCGCTGGTCGTCGATCCGGCGCTGGCGCAGGCGCGGCACGGTCGGGACCCAATCGAAGAACTGCGTCTCGCAGGCCAGTCGCCGCGTCGTCGCCGCTGCCGCATTCGCTCCGCCGACGCCTGCGCAACTGCCATAGGTGTTGAAATTGGCATAAGCGGGGTTGGCGACGGTCTTCTCGTCAGAGCGGTCGAAATCCGCGATCCGCTTCCAGTTGGTGTTGCTGATATAGTCCTGGCGAAGCTGCTTCTTCTCGTAGTTGACGGTGCCCAGAATGCCGAGGCCATCGAGCAGGAAATGGGGTGTCCCGAAGATGCCGGTGAGGCGGGGACGCCATTTCTGTGCGGTGTCGAGGTGCTGAGCGGAGGCCACTGCGCTTAGAAGTGGCTTTGCCAGTTCGAGCGGGCGGCGCGTCTCGACGCTGACCGTGCCGCCGAGGCCGCCTTCGGTCAGGTCGGCGCTGTAGCCTTTGTAGACGTCGATCGACTTGACGAGTTCGGTCGCGAGGTCGCGCAGATCGCCCGAGCGGCTGCCATCGGCGCTGGCTTGGGTGACGCCGTTGATTTCGATGCGGTTGAGATCGGGTTCGACGCCGCGGATCGACACCTTGGTGCCTTCGCCGAAGTCGCGGTCGAGCTGCACGCCGGTGACGCGGGCCAGCGAGTCCCCGAGGTTCTTGTCGGGAAAGCTTGCGATGTCGTCGGCGACGATCGAGTCGACCACGGTGCCGGCCTTGCGTTTGCGGGCGATCGCCGATTGCAGCGAGGCGCGCGTGCCGACGACGAGGATGTCTTCAGAGGTCGCGCCGTCCGGCAGGGTCGCGTCGGGCGCGGGCTTCTGTGCGGATTGCGCCACGTCTGTCGCCGGCGTCGTGGGTGCGGTCGTCTGGGCGGTAGCGGCGGTCGCCGAGCCCAGCATCAGCGCCAGTGCAGACGTCGTGATCGCCAGATTGCGCACCGAACAAGTATGAAGTGTCATCATATTTCCCCCGAAAGACGTTCCGGGCGGCGACGCATGCGGTAGCCGGCCCATCGTGAAGTCGCCATGCTAGGTGGCTGGGCTAGCCGGCTGGGCGCGTCGACAAGGCACGGGCGCGGCAGGCCTTACGGCATGATGCGCGATCAATTTCTGTGCTGGGTCCAGTCATCATCATCCCCTCGTCTCGGCGCGGTCGTTACCGTCGCCAATGCCGGTACCATGACCGACGAAAAACCATATTGTGAAGCTCTGTCCCGTTTATTAGTTTGCCATTTCCTGAAGGGCAATCATAATAATTGGGATAAGTGCGATAATTGGCACGCCGCGATGGAGATGATGATGACGATAGGCAGCCGCGCGTTTCTGGCGCTCATGGTCGGTGTTGCGACACCCGCGCTGGCCGCATCGCCGTCCCGCGCGGTAGAGCGGCTGGATCGCGGCGTCGTCGCCACGCCCGCGAAGGACGGCGGCTGGCTCGTCAGCTGGCGACTGCTACGGGACGATCCGTCCGCGACCCGCTTCGACGTCTACCGCGACGGTCGCAAGGTCACGCCGCAACCCCTCGCCGACGCGACGTCGTTCGTTGATCGGCAGGGCAATGATCGCGCACGCTATACCATTCGTGCCCTCGTCGGCGGCAAGGCGGCGACGGCTAGCGCGCCCGCGCTGATGGCACCGAACGGATATCTCTCGATCCCGCTCGTACCCCCGCCCGGCGGGACGACGCCCGATGGCGAGGCGTTCACCTATACCGCCAACGATGCCAGCGTCGGCGATCTCGATGGCGATGGACGTTACGAGCTGATCCTGAAATGGGATCCGACCAACAGCCACGACAACAGCCAGGCGGGCTATACCGGCAACGTCTTCGTCGACGCCTATACGCTCGACGGCAAGCGGCTCTGGCGGATCGACCTCGGCCGCAACATCCGCGCGGGCGCGCATTACACGCAGTTCCAGGTTGCTGATTACGATGGCGACGGCCGCGCCGAAATCGCGATGAAGACCGCGGACGGCACCGTCGACGGTACCGGAGTCACGATCGGCGACGCGAAAGCGGACTGGCGCGGCCGCGATGGCGAAGTGCCGCAACCGGACAAGACCGGCGCGAAGGTGCTGGCGGACGGCACCAAGGTCGCGCCGCTCGTCGGACGTATCCTGAAAGGCCCGGAATATCTGACGGTGTTCGACGGTCGTTCGGGCAAGGCGCTCGCCACCGCGGCCTATGATCCACCGCGCTATCCCGGCGGCAATCCGAGCTTCGAGCAGATGCGCGAGACCTGGGGCGATGGCTATGCCAACCGCTCCGACCGGTTCCTCGCAGGTACGGCCTATCTGGACGGGCAGCACCCCAGCATGATTTTCGGCCGCGGCTATTATGCGCGCACCGCGATCGCCGCGTGGGATTATCGCGGTGGCAAGCTGACCAAGCGCTGGCTGTTCGACAGCGCCGCGCCGGGTAACGCCGACTATGCCGATCGCGGCAACCACCAGCTCAGCATAGACGATGTCGACGGCGATGGCCGCGACGAGGTGATCTATGGCTCGATGGCGGTCGACGACGACGGGAAGGGATTGTGGACCGTGCCGCTGTTCCACGGCGATGCGATGCACGTCGCCGATCTCGATCCGCTGCGTCCGGGACTGGAGAAATGGGGCGTGCACGAACAGGTGAAAACCAATGGCGGGATCGGCTCGGCGTTGCTCGACGCGCGCACCGGCGGGGTCCTGTGGACCAAGCCTGCCGATACCGATACCGGTCGCGGGCTCGCCGCGGATATCGACCCACGTCATGTCGGGGCCGAGCTATGGGGCTCGAACAGCCGCGACCTGTTCGACGTGAAGGGTCACGCGATCGGCCCGGCGCCGCGCCAGACCAACTTCGCGCTCTACTGGGATGGCGACCTGCTCCAGGAGTTGCTCGATGGCACGACAATCAGCAAATGGAACTGGAAGACGGGCACCGCCTTGCCGTTGCTGCACCCGACCGACGTCGCATCGAACAACGGCACCAAATCCAACCCTGCGTTACAGGCGGACATTCTCGGCGACTGGCGCGAGGAGGTGGTGTGGCGTTCGGCGGACAACCGCGAACTGCGCATCTACTTGACGCCGTACTCGACCAGGCACCGCCTCGTCACGTTGATGCAGGACCCGGTCTACCGCGCGGGCGTCGCGTGGCAGAACACCGCCTATAACCAGCCGCCGCATCTCGGCTATTTTCCGGGCAGCCTCACGCCGTCGGACGACGCCGACTGAGGCTGCCGGCCGTCAGGGCCGAGCCTTGGCGGTCTCCACCGCGTAGATCGCCGCCTTGCCCTCGATGTTCGCGCGGAAGATCAGCCATTTCCCGTCCGGCGAGAAGCGCGCGTTGGGCTCCAGCTTGTAATCCTGCTTGCCCATGTCGACGAGTTTCTCTGCGGCGAAGGTCCCTGCTTCGATCAGGCTGTCGGCATTGTCGGCACGGATCCCGGCGACATCGGGAACCGGCTTGGGGCGGAAGAGGTACATCCACTTCCCGTCGGGGGCGTGCGCGACCATCTCGCTGTCGCCGCCGTCGCCCGAGAACAGTGTCTGGTCCGCCGAGACGTTATAGTGGACCGACCATTCGTTGCGGTCGAGATGATACCAACGGCGCTTGGCGGTGGCGACGTCGTAGCCGGCGAGCCAGAAATCCTCGCCGCGCGGCGTCTGCAGATCGTACCAGATCGTCTTGCCGTCGGGCGACCAGAATTCATGGCCGGCGATCTCCATGTTCATCGCCCGCGTGTGGACCTTGGTCATCTGGCTGCCGTCGGTACGGATGGTCCAGATTCGATCGACGCGGTGCCACGGCCCCTCATGGCAATACATCAGCAGCGTCGGATCGGTCGGCGAGAATTGCAGGTGGTTGAGCCAGTCGGTCGCCTTCACCACGCTGCGCCGCTGCCCGGTCGTCACGTCGACGGTGAAGATCTCCATCGGGATCTTGGCGTCGAGCCGCTGGTTCAGCCGGAACTCCTTGGCGTCGGCATAGACCATCGGCCGGCCGTCGGGCCAGTTCGCCGCGTACGCCGTCTGTCCGGTCTTGATATCGACCCCCGCCGCGTTGGGCTGGAGCGGCATGTCGCGCGAGGCGACCTGCCCGGCGAGCAATGTCTCGTCGGCGTTGAGCGTATCGATGCGGCTGCCCTTCGGTACCACCGCGATCCTGCGGACCTTGGCGGTATCGATGTCGGCGGCATAGATCGTGATCGGCGCGTCGTTCCCACCCTTGGCCTGTTCGGAGAAATACGCGGTACGCGTCTTGTGCCCGGCGAACAGCAGGTGAGCGCCCGGCCGGTGCAGCAACGACTTGACCGCCCATGTCTTCGTATCCGCCACCGAGATACCGTCGGCAGTCTGGAATATCATCAGGTCACCCTGCGGCGTGTAGGCGTTGTAGTTGAAATAGAGCGCGTAATTGCCGGGCGCGTCGGACAGTCGCAGGACCTTGTGGCCGGTCTTCGCATCGATCCATGAGGCCGGTTTTGCCGCCATCGAAGGCGCGGCGATGGCGAGCGCCATGCTCAGCCCGAATGCAATGTTTCGCATCGTCAGATCCTTGTCGTCACGCGGGCCAGCCATGGTCGCGTGACCAGGCCAGGAACAGGTCCATCCACGGTATCGGCGTGCCGTCGCGGTGCGGGGCAGGCGGGCCGTGGCCGCCCTTTTCGAACACCATCAATTCCGTGGGAATCTTGGCGGCATGCAGCGCCTCGTACAGCAGTATGCTGTTGCGCGCCGGCACTGCTGGATCATCGGCGTTCGCCATCACGAAGCTCGGCGGCATGTCGGCCGGAAAATCGATCTGCGTCGAATAGCGGTGCTGCCAAGCTGGATCGGCCGCGTGCGGACCGAGCAATTCGCGACGCGATTGGGCATGCACGCCGTCGTCGAGCATCGTCACGACGGGAAAGAACAGCCCGGCGATCACTGGCTTTGCGGACAGGCGATCGGCCGCATCGATCGGCGTGTAGCTCGGCATGGCCGACCGGGACGCCAGCCGCGCCGCGAGATGCCCGCCAGCGGAAAAGCCGGTGACGGCAACGCGCGCTGGGTCGACCGTCCAGCGCGTGCCCGCACCCGCGCGGATCACGCGCATCGCCCGCTGCGCATCCTGCAACGGCGCATCGGGACCCGCCGCCCAGCCATCGTGCGGCAGGCGATAGAGCAGCTCGAACGCGGTGATGCCGCGGGCCGCGAAATCGCGTGCGATGCCGCCGCCGGTCCGGCCAACCGCTACGCGCGCGTAACCGCCGCCCGGACAGATCAGCACCGCCGCGCCGTTAGGCTTCGCCGGTCGCACCACCGTCAGCATCGGCGTTGCGACATGCGGCCAGGCGATGTCGTCCGCCGCGCCAGTCGGCGAACGCTTGACCCACTGGTCGGCAACCGCCGGTGTCGGGCCGCCGGGTGCGGCACTTGGCCAGAGCGCGAACCGCTCCACCGCCAGCGTCGTGTCCTGTGCGAAAGCGCGGAGCGGCAACAGGCTCGTCAGTCCACTGGCGAGACCACCGGCCAGGATCGTACGTCGCGTGGTCATCTCAGTTTCCGTCCGGTCGGGTGGAATCATGCGCCACGCTCGGCGCAAGCCGGAACGTGGCAGGGTCGGGCGGATGGCCCGCATCGAATGCTGTCAGGTCCGGCTTCAGATGTTCGGCGAGCGGTAGTTTCGCTGTGGCAATGCCCGCCGCGACTGTGCGCGCGAGCACCCACGCGCCGTAATTGTCGTGGTGCGTCGCGTCCTTGCCGCCATCGTTGAACGCGAGCGGCGCACGGGCCGGTCCGAGCGCTTCGTAGAAACGGATGCTCGCGGCATTCAGGTCGATCACCGGCACGCGCAATTCCGCGCCGACCGCCTTCACCGCTGCGGCATAGTCCGCGAGAGTCGGGCGGATCTTGTCGCCCGTCCACATCCGCCGCTCGGGCGAGGTCACGAACACAGGCTCGACGCCCCGTCGACGGAACTCCGCGATCCACGCGCGAAGGTAATCTCGATAGGTCGTCTCGGCCGCGGCGTAGGTGTGCGGCCACTGCGCTTTCTGGTCGTTGTGCCCGAACTGGATCAGCGCCCAATCGCCCGGCTTCGCGGACTCCAACACCTTGGCGAAGCGCAATTCGGTCATGAACGACTTCATCGTCTCACCCGATTCCGCGTGATTGGCGACGGCGATGTCCGGACGGAAGAACGCGGGGAGCATCTGCCCCCAACTGGCGGCAGGCTCGGCCGGCTGGTCGGTGACGGTGGAATCGCCGAGCAGGAATATCGTCGGCACCGTGATCGGCTCGATCGTGATCGCAGTCACGCCGGGCTTCGTCCCAAGCATCTCCAGCGTCAGCCGGTCGTCCCAGCTGAACGAACCGCGCTCGCGTGGCTTGATCAGCACCGCGGTCCCGCCCGGCGCGTTCAGCGGCGGCGGGGTGAGTGCGGCGTTGCGGACGTTGACGACGAAGCTCTGCGTGAGCGATCGCCCCGCCGGCACGACGACCGCGTCGAGCATCAATCGTCGCGACTCCGCCTTGATACTGGTGTCGGTACGCATCTTGGGAAGGCCGAGAGTTACCGTGACCCGATAATTACCCGGCGGGACCGCAACCGAGAACAGCGCGGGGTTGCCGCCCTCGAAACCGAAGCCGTCCGCATAAGCGCGCCCGGCTGCCACCGAGATGGCGTCCTTTGGGGCCGCGCCACCACTGAACACGAACCTCCGTACCTGCGCTTCGGCCGCCGTACTCATCAAAGCAAATCCCAGAGCCAGCGCGCCGATCAGCCGCACGACGGGCCACCCGCGGGCGTCGCACGCGTCAGGGCAGGAGTCCCAGGCGTCACGTACCGCGCGATCGGCAGCTTCAGACGATGGAGCCCGGTCGCCACAAGATCGGCAACCCGCCGCGCGCCCATCTCGCTGAAATGCGTATCGTCGGCCACGCCGGTGGGATAGCCGGTCGCTCCTGCCGCCCCAGTGTAATGCAAATAATAGCCCTTCGCCGCGTCGGCCCCGGCCGCTTGCACCCACGCCTGTGACGTCTTGCCGAGATCGATCAGCGGCGTCCGCGTCTCGCGTGCAACCTGTCGCGCCGCGTCGGCATAGGTCGGAAAGCTCGGTTGCTCGACTCCGTCCTTGAAATCGCGTCGCGCGACCGGAGTCAGGATCACCGCCTTCGCACCCGCATGGCTGGCGACGGCGAGAAAGCGGCGGAGGTTCGCGCGATACTGCTCGATAGTCGTGAAGCGTTCGGGCTTGTCGACACTCGCATCGTTGTGACCGAACTGGATCAGCAATGTGTCGCCTTTCCGCAGGTCCGCGGCGATCTTGTCGAGCCGGCCCTCGCGGATGAAGCTGTTGGTGCTGCGCCCGCCGATCGCACGGTTCTCGACGCTGACGTTTGGCGCCACGGCGCATCGCAGCATCGTGCCCCAACCAGACTGCGGATAACGGTCAGCTTTGTAATCCTGTGCGGTCGAGTCGCTGGCGATGTAGATCCGCATCGGGGCAGGGGCGGCTCCGCCCAATGCAGGCGTAACCAGAGCGATGGCTATCAATACGCCGTTCTTCACCCACACTCTCCCGCGTCTTCTTTCCCGCATGATGCGACGACGTTCCGGAAAGAGCAACCGGCATCTCGATGAAATAACCATCATGTGGAATGCCTAACTAATATTCGGAACGAACTTGGCGGCGACGATTTCGCGGCCTATGCAATGGCGGAGCGCGATGACAGCGCACGGGGAGGGCAGCATGCGCTTGAATGCACGGCTTCACATCGCGGCGGGTATCCTCGCCAGCGTGCCGTCGACGTCGATCGCCCGCCAGCCGCTCGCCGATTGGGTCGTCGAGGCCGAGGATCCCGCGGCGCGAGTCACCGAACGCGGCGGGATCATCGATATCGATACCGCGAAGGGCCTGACGCTATGGTGGCGCAAGCCGGTCGCGGGGCCGGTCGTCATTCGGTTTCAGGCGATGGCGGTATCGCAGGGCGGCGTGAACGACAATGTCAGCGACCTCAACGCGTTCTGGATGGCCCGTGAAGACGACGGGAGTTCCGTTCTCGTCCACCACCGCAGCGGCGCCTTCGCGGACTATGACAGCCTGCGCACCTATTATGTCGGTGTCGGCGGCAACCGGAACACGACGACCCGCTTCCGCCGCTATGTCGGCCGCGTCGGGGATCGCCCGCTGCTGCCCCAGCACGACAGGCGCGACACCGCCGACATGCTTCAGGCCAATCGCTGGACGACGATCCGGCTGATTGCGGACGGGCGGACGGTGGCGGTGGAGCGCGACGGGCGGCGGATGTTCACGCTCGACGATCCCGAACCCTATGCGTCCGGCCAGTTCGGGCTGCGGACCTCGTGGAGCCACCTGCGCATCCGACGCCTGTCGATCACGCGCCGCTGATGGAGACGATCATGACCCCAATGAACCCTACGCGGCGCGATACGCTGAAGGTCGCACTGCTCGGCGGTGCGACCGCGCTGCTGCCGGTCCGGCTCGATGCCGCGCCTGCGCCTGCGTTCCAGTCTGCCCCGATCCGCTGGATCGACGGGGCAGCGCCGACGATGCACATGGGGCAGACGTTTGGCGTCGCGTGGCCGCGCGGCGTGCTGAAGCGCAACACCGCGCTCGCAGTTCGCACCGTCGACGGCGCCGACATACCCGCGCAGACTTGGACCACCGCGACCTGGCCCGACGGTTCGATCAAGTGGACCGCCCACGCGATACCTGCCGATGTCGCGCCCGCTGGCCTGATCGTCACGCGCGGTCGGGCGACGGCACCAGCGCGCGCGGTGAAGGTCACCGAGACGACCGATGCGGTCGTCATCGACGTCGGCGACCTGCGCTGGGAGATCGGCCGCACCGGCCCCGCATTGGTCCGCTCGGCCAGCCAGTCCGGACGGCCCGTGCTCGGCCCCGTCACGCTGGTCGGTTCGGTAAAGTCCGACCCGCTCCACGGCGAACCCGTGTCGTTCGCCGGCGAGATCGAAAAGGTCACCATCGAGCAACGCGGACCCGTCCGCGCGGTCGTCAAGATCGAGGGGCGGCACGCGATGGCCGATCGTCGCTGGCTCCCCTTTACGGTGCGGCTCTATGCCTATGCCGGATCGGCGGCGTTGCGGATCGTCCACAGCTTCGTGTTCGACGGCAATGCGGGCCATGACTTTCTGGCGAGCCTGGGCGTACAGGCGTCGGTCCCGGTGCGCGGCGCGCTTCACGATCGCCATGTCCGCATCGCCACCGATGGGCAGATGTTCGCCGAGGGTATCCGCCCGCTCACCGGTCTGCGTCGCGACCCCGGCCGAACGTTCCGCGAGGCGCAGGTCGCCGGACACGCAACCCCGCCGCTGGCAACGATGGCGCCAGCCGTGCGCGATACGCTCGAGCGGATTCCACCCTGGGGTGACTTCCGGCTTGAACAGCCCAACGCCAATGGCTGGCAACTGACTAAGCGGACCGCGCCCGGCCAGGGCTGGATCGACGCGGACGAAGGTCGCCGCGCGCCTGGGCTCGCCTATGTTGGCGGTCCGGATGGCGGCGTCGCGCTCGGCCAGCGCTATTTTTGGCAGCGGCACCCGACTGCGCTCCACATCGACGGCGCGGATGGCGACGCGGCACGGTTGACCGCGTGGCTCTGGTCGCCCGAGGCGCCCGCGATGGACCTGCGGCCCTATCACGGTGCGATGGGGATGGGGGGATTTGCCGCGCAGAACGAGGGCCTGTCCGTCACCTATGAGGATTACGAGCCCGGCTGGGACGATGCGTCGGGCATAGCGCGGACCAGTGAACTGACGCTGTGGGCGCTGCCCGCGACACCCGACACCGCGACGCTCGCGCAGATGGCGAAGGCTCAAGCGACACCGCCGCAGTTGATGGCGACCCCCGAACACCTCCACGCCGCGCACGTGTTCAGCGACTGGGGCCTGCCCGATCGCTCGACGCCGAACCGCACCGCGATCGAGAACCAGCTCGACAATTTGATCGACTTCTACGCGGGCGAGGTCGACCGCCGGTCCTGGTACGGGTTCTGGAACCACGGCGATATCATGCACACCTATGACAGCGACCGGCATCGCTGGCGGTACGATATCGGTGGATTCGCGTGGGACAACAGCGAACTCTCGCCCGATTTGTGGCTCTGGTATTCGGTCCTGCGCACCGGCAACGCGCAGGCGTTCCGCTTCGCCGAGGCGATGACTCGCCACACCGGCGAGGTCGACGTGTATCACGGCGGTCGCTTCGCCGGCATGGGCACGCGCCACGGCGTCCAGCATTGGAGCGACAGCTCGAAACAGCCACGCGTCAGCAACGCGAGCTATCGCCGCATCTTCTATTACCTGACCGCCGATGAGCGCGTCGGCGACCTGATGCGCGACCTGCTTACCTCCGACCAGACGCTCCAGCAGGTCGAGATCGGGCGGAAGGTGCCGGGCGCCAAAAAGCCTAATCTGCCGGCGGGCACGATCGAGATGACGTTCGGCACGACCTGGTGCCCGCTTGCCGCGACGTGGCTGACCGAATGGGAGCGGACCGGCGACTCCCGCTGGCGCGACCGGATCATCGCGGGGCTTGATAGCATAGGGCGCCTGCCGCACGGCTGGATGACCGGTAGCGCGCCGTTCGATCTCGCCTCGGGCCGGTTCGTCGACCAGAACCGCGGTATCCGGCTCTCGCATCTGAACGCGGTGTTCGGCGCTGTCGAGGTGAGTTCGGAACTCATCCGCCTGCTCGATGTGCCGCGCTATCGTACCGCCTGGTTCGACTATTGCCGCTGGTACAACGCGCCCCAGGCCGAATATCTGGCAAAGTTCGGTCCACCGTTCGGCCCGCGCAACCTCCGTGAGGCTCATTCGCGGCTCACCGCGTACGTCGCCCACGAAACGCAGGATGCGACACTCGCTGCCCGAGCGGCGGGCGAGTTCCTGTCCGGCGATGCGGGGCTTGGCACATGGCCGAGCGATCCGCGGCATACCGAAGGGCACGTCACCGAATGGCCCGGCGTTTCGACCAACGCGTCCGCGCAATGGGGTCTTGCCGCGATCCAGTGTCTGGCGTTGATCCCCGAGGCGCTCGACCGCGCGACCATCCAATCGCCGGCGGCGTTGGGTGAACGCCGCGTTGGCGACGTTGGCCGCGACTGATTGATAAATCCCGTATTGTGGTCACTTGCGCCAAAATATGCGGAGCGGTATCGGTTCTATCAACTAAGGTGTCGCTTCCGGCATCCATCTCTCGGCCATCGGAGTCCCGCATGTACGACCGCACCTACTACGCCACGCATCCCGACATGATGGAGTGCGTTTCCAACGACGAACTGCGCGACCGGTACCTGATCCAGGACCTGTTCCGCGATGGTGAGTGCGTGCTCAACTACACCCATGCCGAGCGTTTCGTTATCGGCGGCGTCGCCGTCGCAAGCGGCTCGGTGAAGCTGCCTGACCAGACCGAGCCGGCATCGGCGGCAGGGCACCCGTTCCTGGAGCGTCGCGAACTCGCGGTCGTCAACGTCGGCAAGGTCGGCGGGACCGTCACGGTCGACGGCGAGACGTTCACGCTCGGCGACAAGGATTGCCTGTACGTGACGATGGGCGCGAAGGACGTGCAGTTCTCCGGCGACGGCGCGCGGTTTTATCTGGCGTCGTGCCCTGCGCACAAGGCGTTCACGACGCGGGTCATCTCGGTCGGCGATGCGACGACGCTGGAACGCGGTTCGCTTGAGGACTCGAACGAGCGGACGATCTACCAGATGGTCATCCCTGGCATCTGCGACAGCGCGCAGCTCGTCATGGGCCTCACCGTCCTGAAGCCCGGCTCGGTCTGGAACACGATGCCGCCGCACATCCACGAACGTCGCAGCGAGATCTATTTCTACTTCGAGCTCGACGATCTCGAGAAGGATCGCGTGTTCCACTACATGGGCGAGGGCGAAGCCACCCGCCACATCGTGATGGCGAACGAGGAAGCGGTCATCAGCCCGCCCTGGTCGATCCACATGGGCTCGGGCACCAAGGCGTACGCGTTCATCTGGGCCATGGCCGGCGAGAACCAGGATTATACCGACATGAACGTCCTGGATATCTGCCAGCTGGCGTAATTCGGACTTTCCCCTTCCCGCTTGCGGGAGGGGGCAGGGGGTGGGCGCGCGCTCGCCTCCACCGATCCGCGCGTGGAAAGCGCGAGCCCACCCCCGACCCCTCCCGCACGCGGGAGGGGAGGAGATAGCGATGACAAATCCCTTCGACCTGACCGGCAAGGTCGCCATCGTCACCGGCGCGAACACCGGCATCGGCCAGGCCATCGCCCTCGCGCTCGCGACCGCCGGCGCGGACGTCGCTTGCGTCGGGCGCACGCCTGCCGAAGATACCGTCGCGCAGATCCGCGCGCTCGGACGGAAAGCGGAGATCGTGTCGGCCGACCTGTCGACGATCGAACCGGTCCAGCGCGTCGTCGACGAGACGGTGGCCAAGCTCGGCGGTCTCGACATCCTGATCAACAACGCCGGCATCATCCGCCGCGCCGACGCGGTCAACTTCACCGAAGCCGACTGGGATGCGGTGATCGACACCAACCTCAAGTCGGTGTTCTTCCTGTGCCAGGCGGCCGGTCGCCACATGATCGCGAACGGTGGCGGCAAGATCGTCAACATCGCCTCGATGCTGACGTTTCAAGGCGGCATTCGCGTGCCGAGCTATACTGCATCGAAGTCGGGGATCGGCGGCCTCACCAAGCTCCTCGCGAACGAATGGGCGGCCAAGGGCATCAACGTCAACGCGATCGCACCGGGATACATCGCGACGAATAACACCGCCGCTCTCCAGGCGGACGAGACCCGCAATCGCTCGATCCTCGACCGCATCCCGGCAGGCCAATGGGGCGAAGCGAGCGATCTCGGCGGTGCGGCGGTGTTCCTGTCGTCGGCGGCAGCCAACTACGTTCAGGGCCACATCCTTGCCGTCGATGGCGGCTGGCTCGCACGGTGATCCTCACGTCATCGTCGAGAATTGCGAGACGTTAGGGTTCCGTCTCCTCCCGAGCCTTTGCCGAAAACTATAAAATTTAACGCAAAATTGCTCATACGAACTGCGCCGTGAGCTAAGGCATCCGCGTAACGTTGGTTGGGTCGATGAGCATCGCCAGGAACCTGTCGAAATCGGCTTCTCTGGCTGGCCCCGTCGCGATCACGCGATCCGTCTGTCTACCGCCGAAACGGGTGTCTTTGGGCGTTGCTGAAGCGGCGTGACGAATGCGATCGTCTTTGCGAAGATCTGATAACCGGCGCTTTCGCAGACCGCCTCGCATACGTGTGTAGCGCAACGGCCACAGACGACGAGCGAGGGCGGGTTCCGTGTAATTGCCTATGAACAACATAGGCCAGTCACAGCTAAGCCGTGGTGTTCCGGAACATTGTCCGACCCACCACGGCTTATATTCATGTCACCGAAGCTCAGGTCGCCTGGTTGGACGACACGGGCTTGGCCGTGACGTCGAAACGGTCGGCGTTCATGACCTTGACCCATGCCTTGACGAAGTCGCGCACGAACTTCTGCTCGTGACCGTTCTCGGCATAGACTTCAGCCGTCGCGCGCAGCTGCGAGTTCGAGCCGAAGATCAGGTCGGTGCGGGTCGCCTGCCACTTCTTCTCGCGACCACCACGATCATAGCCGATGAACTTCTCGTCGCTCGACGTATCGACCAGATCCCAGAAGGTGTCGTTGTCGAGCAGATTGACGAAGAAGTCGTTGGTCAGCTGACCCTTACGCTCGGTGAGGACGCCCTCGGGCGCATCGCCGAAGTTCGCACCCAGTACGCGCAGGCCACCGACCAGCACGGTCATCTCCGGCGCGGACAGGCCGAGTAGCGAAGCCTTGTCGAGCAGCAGCTCCTCGGTCTTCACCGGGTGACGTGTCTTCAGGTAGTTGCGGAAGCCATCGGCCTGCGGCTCCATCCACACGAAGCTCTCGACATCGGTCCACTCCTGCGTCGCATCGCCGCGACCGCCGAGGAACGGCACCGAAACGTCGTGGCCGGCATCGCGCGCTGCCTTCTCGACCGCAGCCGATCCGGCCAGCACGATCGCATCGGCCAGCGACATGTCGCCGCGCAGCTCGTTGAGCTTGGCCAGGACCTTGGTCAGCTGCTCGGGCTCGTTGACCGGCCAGTCCTTCTGCGGGGCGAGCGCGATGCGCGCACCGTTCGCACCACCGCGGTGGTCCGACCGGCGATAGCTCGATGCCGACGCCCAGGCGGTCTTGACCAGCTCGCCGATCGTCAGCCCGCTCGACAGCACGGCGTCCTTGAACGCAGCGGCGTCAGCGTCGGACGGTGCGGTGCCCTCTGGAACCGGATCCTGCCAGATCAGCGTCTCTTCCGGAACCTCAGGCCCGAGGTAGCGAACGCGCGGACCCATGTCGCGGTGCGTCAGCTTGAACCAAGCGCGTGCGAACGCGTCGTCGAGTGCCGACTGATCGTCGCGGAAACGCAGCGCGATCTCGCGGAACTCGGGGTCCATCTTGAGCGCCATGTCGGCGGTGGTCATCATCGTCGGCACGCGCTTGTTGGGATCGCGGGCGTCGGGTGCCATGTCCTCGGGTGACGGGTTGACCGGCTGCCACTGCTTGGCGCCGGCCGGGCTCTCGGTCAGCTCATAGTCGTACTTGAACAGCAGGCGCAGGTAATCGCCGGTCCACTTGGTCGGGTTGTTCGACCATGCGCCCTCGATACCCGAAGTCGTGATATGGCCCTGGCCGATCTCCTCGCTGTCGGTCAGCCAGCCGAGACCCTGCATGTGCACGGATTCTGAAGACGGTGCCTTGAAATGCGGGGCGGGCTTGGCGCCATGCGACTTGCCGAATGCATGGCCGCCAGCGGTCAGCGCAACGGTTTCCTCGGAGTTCATCGCCATCCGCAGGAACGTCGCCTTCATGTCGCGCGCGGACAGGAGCGGGTTCGGATCACCGCCCGGACCTTCCGGGTTGACGTAGATGAGACCCATCTGGATCGCAGCCAGCGGTCCTTCCAGCTCGGGCATGTCCTCGCTGATGCGCGTCTGCGCACCCTCGTTGACCCACAGCTCCTCGGCGCCCCAGAACGTGTCGCCCTCGGAAGCGAAGACGTCCTTGCGGCCACCGGCGAAACCGAAGATCGGTCCGCCCATGCTCTCGATCGCGACGTTGCCGGCGAGGATGAACAGGTCTGCCCAGCTGATGTTCTTGCCGTACTTCTGCTTCAGCGGCCACAACAGGCGGCGTGCCTTGTCGAGGTTGCCGTTGTCCGGCCACGAGTTGAGCGGCTCGAAGCGCTGCTGGCCCGACGACGACCCGCCGCGGCCATCGGTCACGCGGTAGGTGCCGGCGGCGTGCCACGCCATGCGGATCATGAACGGGCCATAGTGACCGTAATCGGCCGGCCACCAGGACTTGCTGTCGGTCATCAGCGCGGTCAGGTCCGCCTTGAGCGCGGCATAGTCGAGCTGCTGGAACGACTCGGCATAGTCGAACTCTTCGCCCATCGGGTCGGGGGAGACGCCGTGCTGGTGCAGCATGTCGATCGGCAGAGCATCCGGCCACCAATCCTTGTTCGTGCGACCCAGCAGCGAGCGGGCCTTGACCTCGCCGCCGCCATTGGGGCCCATCGGGCAACCGCTGCTCTTGGGCTGTTCGTAATCGGCCATGTCGGCGTCCTCTCTCAATCAGTGTTACCTGCGTGATCGGAAGATGCAGGAAATGACCGACATTTGTCCAATCGATTATTCGGAAACGATTGATGACAGCAGTCGATCACCAAAGCTGGTCGAGTGTCGCGTAACGGAGCGTAGGGCAGCCGAGTGAACGCCGCGGGCTACAAGATGCTAACCCCCTAGAAAGTAGGAAGATTGCGTTGTCCCGGTTGGTCGCTGCGCTTAGACGCGTTGGCTGACTTATCTGACCCTGGGGGAAATATGGCAACCAAGGCCGCGAGGGGCATCGTCGAGCGCATGTTCGCGCGCAAATCCATCGCGCAGGTGCAACGCGAAACTGCGGCGAGCGAGCTGAAGCGTACGCTGGGCAAATGGAACCTGCTGATGCTGGGCATCGGCTGCATCATTGGCGCGGGCATCTTCGTGCGCACAGGCTCGGCGGCCGCGCTGCACGCGGGGCCGGCAGTGCTGCTGTCGTTCGTCGTGGCGGGTATCGTCTGCGCGTTTGCCGGGTTGTGCTATGCCGAGCTATCCTCGACGTTGCCGGTTTCCGGTTCCGCTTACACGTATGGCTATACCACGCTGGGCGAGTTCGTGGCGTGGATTATGGGCGCGCTGCTCATGCTTGAATACGGGCTGGCGGCGTCGGTGGTGGCGGTCGGCTGGTCGGGCTATATGGTAAGCCTGCTGGGCGATTTCGGCATGCACATTCCGCCGCAGTTCACCGGACCGGCCGGGTACCCGCTTATGCGGGGCGGCGTGCCGGTGCTGGTCGACGGACACCCTGTGACGACGATCTTCAACCTGCCGGCGTTCCTGATCTGCTTAGCCCTCGCCGCGCTGCTGGTGCGGGGCGTAGCGGAATCGGCCAAGGTCAACACGATCATCGTCGCGATCAAGGTCGGCGTGCTGGTCGCCTTCATCGCGGTCGGCGGCGCGATCGTCCTGTCGCACTTCAACGAGCTGGTCGCGCGCAACTGGACGCCGTTCATCCCCGCCAGCCAGGGCGACGGCAAGTTCGGCGTCGACGGCATCATGCGCGCCGCCTCGATCGTATTCTTCGCCTATGTCGGCTTCGAGGCGATATCGACGGCGGGGCAGGAGGCGAAGGATCCGAAGAAGGACATGCCGTTCGGGATCATCGGGGCGCTGGTCGTCTGCACGCTGATCTACATGCTCGTCGCCGCGATCATGACCCTGCTGGTGCCCTATACCGCGCTCAACGTGCCCGATCCGGTCGCCGTGGTGGTCGACAGTTTCGGTCCGACCTGGAGCTGGCTCGCCAAGCTCATCAAGATCGGCGCGATCATCGGCCTGACGTCGGTGGTCCTGGTGCTGATGTACGGCCAGACCCGGATCTTCTACACGATGGCGCGCGACGGCCTGTTGCCGCGGGTGTTCGCGACCGTGCACCCGACGTTCAAGACGCCCTATGTAAACACGGTGCTGGTCGGCATCATCACCGCGGTGGCGGCGGGGTTCTTCGACATCAACGTGCTTGGCGACATGACCTCGGTCGGGACGCTGTCGGCGTTCTCGATCGTTTGCCTGTCGGTCATCTACCTGCGCCGCGCCGCGCCCGATTTGCCGCGCGGCTTCACCGTACCGCTCTATCCGGTGGTGCCCCTGCTGGGCATCGCGTCGTGCGTCTACCTGATCACGACGGTGCCGATGAAGGTGCTGATGTTCTTCCTTTGGTATCTGGCGGGCGGGGTGGTGCTGTATTTCGCCTATGGCATCCGCCACTCGAACCTGCAGCGTGGCGAGCCGCAGGACGATGCGCCCGACATGGGCGAGTATGTCGCACCGGTCGGGGAGCAGCCCTGAGCCTCGTTAGGGGGCTGTCTTCAGTGGGTTTGGCGTCCGACCTGGACGAAAGCGCGGGGCAGGGGCGGACAGGTGCTGACGATCTAACCAGGCTGTTGATACATCAGCCTGTCGGACGTGGGAGTGAGAACACTCGACCGTGACGGCTGCCAAATGTGTAGGGCGCGTGACCACCTTGAACTGGTCGCGGACGCGCCCACTCCTCCTTCGTCTTGAACCGTCGCAACCACCACGTCGTGTAGGTGTTGTTTGTGAAGAGACGCGAAGATCGGAGTGCCGTGGGGTGATCGATCATGACGAAGCTGCCGATCTGGCGGCGTTCATGCTGGCCTTCAGGCGCAGCCGTACCGAGGAACTCCCCTCATCGCTGTTCGGCGAACCCAGCTGGGACTTTCTTCTCGAGCTGTTCATTGCCGACGCGCGCAGTGTCCGCATGACCGGGCGAGACATCAGCGAGTTGCACCGCATTCCAGCCGCAGTAGCATCCCGTTGGCTCCTGCATTTGACCGCCGAGGGCCTGATCGTCGGCGATGGCACCGGTGATCTTGACGATCCGCTGACGTTGTCGGGCGCCGCGATAGGGAAAATGGAACGTCTTCTGTACAAAGCCAGCATGCTGAAACACCGCGTATCCGAATAGCGGCATACGCGGCAAAGTCGCAAAGCCGCATCTCCAACCCGCCCGTGGTCGGGCGCGTTATGGAGCGATCGGAGCACCTCAATTGCGTAGGGAATCAGGTGCGATTTGCACTGTGTTCGGCAGTTGGTAAATGGCTGGAATAGATCGGCGCGCTAAGGACGTTATGACAGATCGGACCGAGAACGCGGTTAGCGTCGAACAGCGCTTGCGCGAGAGCGAAGCCCGCCTCCGCCTCCTGACCGAAGCGAGTTCGGACGTCCTCTACCGGATGAGTCCGGACTGGGGAGAGATGAAGGAGCTCGACGGCGGCGGCTTCCTGCCGAGCACGTCTTCGTCGAAGCCGAACCGTTCGTGGTTGCTGTCCTATATTCCCGAGACCGATCAAGCCGCGGTGACCGCAGCCATCGATGACGCCATCCGGCTCAAGACGACGTTCGATCTCGAACATCGCGTCGTCCGTTCGGACGGCACTGTCGGCTGGACGCAGTCCCGTGCCGTTCCGCTGCTGAGCGCGGCAGGCGAGATCATCGAATGGTTCGGAGCGGCAAGCGACATCAGTGCCCGGCGCGATGCAGAGGCCGCTCTTCACGAGAGCGAGGCGAAGTTGCGTAAGCTGAACGCGACGCTCGAGCGGCAGGTCAATGAGCGTACGGCCGAGCGCGACCGCATGTGGGACACCTCGCCCGATCTTCTCGTGGCGGTCGACTTCAACGGTATGTTCCGCCGGGTCAATCCGGCCTGGACCACGGTTCTTGGCTATGAGCCCGACGAGCTGATTGGACACCATGTTAACGAGTTCGTCGTCCCGACCGATCACGACAAGACGGTCGACGCCTATGAGACGGCCGCGGCGGGGAACCAGCTGAGAATCGAAAACCGGTATAGGCACAAGGATGGCTCGAACCGCACGATCTCATGGGTCGCCGCACCGGCTGGTGACATCACCTACGCTACCGGCCGCGACGTCACGGGCGAGCGCGAGATGGAGGCGAGGCTGCACGACGAGCAGGATTTCGCGCGCCTTGCCCTGTCGGCCGTGGGGGGCGTCGGCGTGTGGACCTATGACGTCGCCAGCGACCTCTTCTTTTGCGACGCGGCGGTCTCGGCGTTGTACGCACTCGACCCCGAGCGCGGTGCCGCCGGCCTGCCTCGTGAGGAGTTCCTCGCCAACGTTCATCCGCAGGACCGTATTTCGCTGCAGAAGACAATGTCTGGCGGTCTGCAACGCTCGGGAGATTTGGAGCTAGAATACCGATTGGTTCATCCGGACGGATCGATCCGATGGGTGCTCTCCCGTGGGCACACCTATTTCGACGACAACGGCAAACCTGTCCGGCGAACCGGCGTCGGCGTCGATATGACCGGGCAGCGGCAAATCGAAGATCAGTTACGCCAGGCGCAGAAGATGGAAGCGGTCGGCCAGCTTACCGGTGGTCTGGCGCATGACTTCAACAACCTCCTTACCGGCATGATGGGCAACCTGGAGTTGCTCCAGTTGCGCCTGGAACGTGGCAAGCTCGACGACGCCGAGCGCTTCATCAACGCTGCCCAAGGTGCCGGACGGCGGGCCGCTTCCCTGACGCAGCGGCTGCTCGCGTTTTCGCGTCGGCAGACGCTCGATCCCAAGCCAACCGACGTCGATCGCCTGATCGCGGGAATGGAGGATCTGCTGCGCCGGACGGTCGGGTCGACCGCCAATATCGAGGTGGTGGGCGCGGCCGGGCTGTGGCCCGCGATGATCGACGCGACGCAACTCGAAAGCGCCATTCTCAATCTCTGCATAAACGCACGGGACGCCATGCCCGAAGGCGGGCGGATCACGATCGAGACGGCGAACACATCGCTGGACGATCGCGCGGCTCTGGAGCGCGACCTGCCGCCCGGCCAATATCTGTCGGTCTGCGTCACCGACACCGGCACGGGCATGTCGCCGGCAACGATCGAGCGCGCCTTCGAGCCCTTCTATACGACCAAGCCGATTGGTCAGGGCACCGGGCTCGGTCTTTCGATGATTTACGGTTTCGCTCGCCAGTCGGGTGGACAGGTGAGGATTTCCTCCGAGCTGGGGCAGGGAACCTCGATCTTCATCTATCTTCCTCGCCATGCGGGCGAGGCCTTGCCGAGTGATCAGGAAGAGGCGATTGCAACCGCTGCCTTGGCTAGCGGCGAGACGATCCTCGTCGTCGATGACGAGGCGACGATCCGGCATCTCATCGACGAGGTGCTCGACGAGCAGGGATATACCGTGATCGGCGCAGCGGATGGCGCAGCAGGCATCAAGGTGCTGCAATCGGGTGCCAAGATCGAGCTGCTGATCACCGACGTCGGCTTACCCAACGGCATGAACGGGCGGCAGGTCGCTGACGCAGCGCGTTCTCTCCGACCCGACCTGAAGGTGCTCTTCATCACCGGCTATGCGGAGAATGCGGCGGTCGGCAACGGGCATCTCGAACCCGGGATGGCGTTGCTCACCAAGCCTTTCACGATGAAAGGGCTGGCAGCCAAGGTTGCGGAGATGATCGGGAGTTCCCCGTCATCAGCCTAGTTGAGCGGGCGAAGTCCGTCAGGCGCGCGCGCCTTGCTCCCGTAGACAAGGTCGAACAGGGGGCATGATCAGGTCCATCAAAGCCTGCGCGTTTTCTAGCGTCCCCACCGCCATAGCGAAGAAGTGGGGAAAGCGACTGCGGCGGAGATATCCCGGCATCCGGACGTCTACGTGCCAGTCTATGTAACAGCGTGATGCATCCACGATTGGGACCGATCAGAGTGCAGCTTGATGCTGACCTTACCTCTTTAGATAGGCAGCGAGTTCTTCTGGAACTGCCTGCGGGAAGGAGTTTCTCAGAAACTCCAGGAAGGCTGATACGCGAGCGTTAAGCAGCCGACGCGTTGGGTAGAGCGCCCATAACGCAATCTCAGATTTCGCAACGTTGCCCCAAGGCACCAGCCGCCCGCAGTCGATGTCGTCGCTGACGAGCGATAACGGCAGCTTGGCCACGCCGACCCCGGTACGCACTGCATCGCGGATCATGATCAGCGATGACAGGCGCAGCACAGGATTGACCGCGATCTCGATAGGGCCGTCCGTCGTGTCGACGGTCCAGCTTCGCTCAGAGTCGTTGCCGCGCACCACGGCGGGCATGATCCCCGCTGCCAACCGCACCATGCCGGGACCAGCCACCACCAGTCGGTCATGCAGGAAAGGACGACCGACCAGCGTATCGTCTGGCGCGGGATTGACCCGAATGACGAGATCGTAGCCCTCTTCTATCATGTCTACCATTCGGTCGTCCGTGGTCACTTCCAGGCGAACATCCGGGTAACGGCGTATGAATTCCGCGGCCAGCCGACCCATGGCCGTCTGCGAGAACAATAGCGGCGCGCTGATCCGCAACCGCCCGCGCGGCGTCTCGCCACCCGAGCCGATCGCGACGGCAGTTTCCTCCAACTCGGCGAGCAATGGGCCAGTACGGGCGAACAGCGCCCGGCCTTCTTCGGTCAGCTTCAATGTTCGTGCACCACGCTCGAACAGGCGCACGTCGAGCGCGGCTTCAAGTTTACCGTGCTCAACGAACAGACCGCGTTCCGCCCCTGGCACGGCGTCGAGGCACATTGGCCGCTCCGGTCGGTCATGCGCGCGCGCCGTGCGGTCTACCCGGTCATCCAGGATTTGCGCAGCCAGTTGAACGGCTGCCCGATGCACGAGCCGCGGTCGCTGCCTGCGCTCGACTGACCGGGTCTGCACGGAACCGTACCGAAACGTCGCGGGGCATTCGAGTGTTAACATCCTGATCCAACAGGAGCTTCCCATGCCCTATCTACCCTATCGCGACGACATCGAGACGCCTGAGCCCGGCGAGCAGGAGAGTATCGACGGCATCATCAAGGGGATGACGCAGGAGAGCGAGACGGTCGAAAAGCGCGACGGCCATGCGGTGCGCGCCAGTCATGCCAAGAGCACGGCCTGCGTCATCGGAACGATGGTCGTCGCTGACGATCTGCCGCCGGAACTGGCGCAGGGGCTGTTCGCGAACCCGGGGACGTTCGACGTCGCGGTCCGCTTTGCACAGGGGCCGGGCGAGAAGCTCGGGGACCGGGTCTCGACGCACCGCGGCATGGCGATCAAGGTCTTCGGGGTCGAAGGCGCCAAGCTGTCTGGTCATGACGCGCCGACGCAGGATTTCGTCCTGGCGAGCGGTACGACGTTCCCCGCCGGCACCGCCGCCGGGTTTCTAGCGCAAGCAAAGAAGATCGGCATGACCGTGCCGATGCCCGAAGGTGTCAAAAGTGCGGCCGCATCGATCGCGCGCAACATCAACAAGGTTCTGAACGCGGTCGGTGCCGAACCGAGCCCGACGCTGGACTTTTACGGCCATCCGTTCAGCCACCCGCTCGTCGAGACGTATTTCAGCCAGTGCCCCATCCGCTACGGCGATCATGTCGCGAAACTCGGCGTGTTTCCGGTCGCGCCTGAGCAGCGTGCGCTGGATGATTGGCGGCTCGATCCGCATCAGGATGAGGATGGCTTCCGTCACGCCGCGATCGCGTATTTCGACGGCAACGACGCGGTCTTCGAACTGCGCGCGCAACTCTGGGGCGATGCCGAGACGCAGCCGATCGAGGATACGTCGGTCGACTGGCCGACGCGGGTCAGCGAATACCGTACGATCGCGACGATCCGTTTGCCGCGGCAGGCCGCCTATGGCCCGGATCGCGTCCGCTATTACGACGAGGTCATGACGTTTCGTCCGGCGCACGCCTTGGAGGCGCATCGTCCGTTGGGCGGCGTGATGCGCGCTCGCATGCAAGTGTACCGCGCGCTCAGCGATTTCCGCCACCGCGAGACCGGCATCGCCGCCGCCAACACGCGGCCATCACCGATATTCCGGCCTGACGCCGTTCACGCTTGTTCAGATTTCGAAAGGATACCCATGAAGCTCCAAGGCAAGACAATCGCGATCCTGATCGCACCCCGCGGCACCGAGGAACCCGAGTTCGCGCAGCCCAAGGCAGCCGTCGAGCAGGCAGGCGGTGCAGTAACCGTCATCAGCCTCAAAACCGGCGACGCAGAGACGGTCAACAACGACCTCGATCCCGGCAAGACGTTCGCCGTCGACAAGGCGATCGACGACGTATCGGTATCCGACTTCGATGGCCTGGTAATTCCGGGCGGGTGCGTCGGCGCGGATACGCTGCGGTCGTCGGACAAGGTCGTGGCGTTCGTGCGCGATTTCTTCGCCGCCGGTAAGCCGGTCGCGGCGATCTGCCACGCGCCATGGACGCTGATCGAGGCCGATCAGGTGCGCGGCCGCACGCTCACCTCGTTCCCGACGCTCGCCACCGACATCCGTAACGCCGGCGGGACCTGGGTCGATCAGGAGGTGGTCGTCGATCAGGGCCTCGTCACCAGCCGCACCCCCGACGATCTGCCCGCGTTCTGCGCAAAGCTTATCGAGGAGTTTTGCGAGGACAAGCACGATGCGTAGGCGGCGAACGCATGATGGCGCGCTTTGCCGACAAGGTGGTCGTGATCACCGGTGCCGCCTCGGGCATCGGTGAGGGCGCCGCGCGCCGCTTCGCCGAGGAAGGCAGGACGCTGGTGCTGGGCGATATCGACACGCGTGCGCTCGACGCGCTCGCAAACGAGCTGGGCGGCACCGTTTAGACGCGGGAAACCGACGTCACCGACCGCGCCGCGTGCGAGGCGTTGGTCGAGGCGGCGATCGATCGCTTCGGTCGGATCGACGTGCTCGTCAACGACGCCGGCGTCGACCATCTGGGCAAGCTGGACGAGGCCGGAATGACGGCATAGTAGGCCCAAATCCCCAGTCCCCCGAACAGAAACTTCCAACCCATGGTCAGGCAAGCCATGCCCAAAACAGCAAAACTTGCCGTCTTTGCGACTTTTGCGATCGATTGCTGGTTTAATACGGCGCTCTTGAAGTCAGACCGAGGCACTGCGACGCGCTCGCGGGAACCCGGCGGAGCGAAGTAGATCAGATCGTCCTCCTCCCGGAAGTTCCGGGTAAAGGCGTTGCCGAGGGGGTCCGAGGCGTATGGCAATGGTCTGGTTCCATGTACGATCTGGCCGTTCCGCTCGAACGAGCTGTGCCCTTTTCTGTAAACTCATCCCAAAGCGAAAGCCGCAGCCGTCGCCTGCCGAGCAAGTTTTCAAAAGCCGCCCAGTTTCTCGCCTCACTGTCGAGTTTAAAGTAAACGCGAGCATTCTCAAAACTCATCCAATACCATGTTTCGGGAATGCCCAAGCGCTCGCCCATGACCAACTCGATCGCCCATTGACGTTGCTGGTGTAGCGAGGCTGATAGTCGCATGAGCATCGGTCCCATGTCCCTCATCCTCGGTCTGTTCGAGGCACAGATGCTGGTGCTGGCGGCTGCCATCATCGTGCGGAGCGGGATGGCGCGACGCTCTCTCGGCGCGTTGCTGATTGTCCTGTGCGGTATGCTGACGCCGTTCGCTATCGGTTATGCAGGCTTCTACGATCGCTGGCCGTGGCTTTCGTTCGCACCGTTCGCCGTTCCCCTGGCGATGGGGCCGCTGCTGTACGCGCACCTGAACGCCTTGATCTTCGATCGACCGATACCGCGTTGGCACGCCGCATTGCCCGCGGCCCAGTTCGCCTATCAAGCCATCGCCTTCTGCTTGCCGCTCGATCTGCGGGGAGCGTTCGACCGGGATGTTCAACGCCCTTGGCTCGATCCGATCCTGGCGGCGCTGCTGCTCGCGTCGATGATCGGATATGCTGTCGCTGGGCTCCGCGCCCTGCGCCGCCATCGAGGCTGGTTGCTGGCGCGCAGATCAGACCTCGCCGCGGCAAGGCGCGTGCAAGCGGTGCTGGTCGCCTATGCCGCGATCGTGACGGTGCGAACGGGGTACCTGATCACAGATGCACTGATCGCTCAGCTCTCCTACTTTGATATGTTCGGCTTCTACGTCGTGCTGGCTGTCGTCGGCAATTATCTGGCGATCGAGGGCTGGCGGCAGGCGGACGCCCGATTGCAGCCGATCGTGGAACCGATCGAGCGCGACTGGCGGCCGGTCGCGGCCGAGTGGATGGACCGGATCGAAGAGCATGGATGGTGGCGCGATCCGGATCTTGATCTTGCTGAGCTGGCCCGCAAGCTAGGGACCAACACCGCCTATCTGTCCCGCGGCCTCAACGAGGGGCTGGGGCTGGGGTTCGCCGAAGCGATCAACGGGCTGCGCGTCGAGCATGTCGCCGCCCAGTTGGGGGACCCGGCGGTCAGAGGGAGGGGCTCGCCGTCATAACTTCACTCTGGCCGTGGACATGAATAAGCAGCTGAAACTGGTGATCAGAACCGATGCTCTGAAAGTCCGCTTCTGGGTCGTGAGGGGGGAGGCGTGAGCGTCTGCTTGTGAGTCTTGGCGTCTCCGATCGGCGCGGCAGTAATTGGCGGCAAATGTTGGCATGGCTGGTATCGCCCGGTCAGCAACCGTTGGTCTTGACGGCTGGCGTCTCTTCCACTTCACGGCATAGCGCTAACCGATCTGTTTGCGTACGACGTGCTCAGTTCCGACGAGGAGAGGACGATGCGTAACCTATGGGCGATAGCGGTGACCGCCAAGCTGACCGGGTTCGACCGCGAGTTCCAGTGTTTGATCGACAACACCTACGAATACGAACCGATCTCCAACAAGATTGCGAAGGTCGGCAAGACGGCGGCGGGCGGCCAGTGATCGAGCCGGCTGGGTCGGCGATCGATCGCCTTGTTCCTGAGTTGCGGGCCGGCGGGTTCATGCGCGTGAAATCGTCGAACTATCAGGAGGAATTCAAGCGAGGCGATGTGACGGTCGCCTATTCCTGCGGGCGGTACGGAGAGGAGTTCATGTGCTTCGTCACCGACGCCGATCAGTTCCGGTTTCAGATGATCTCTTACTTGGAGATCGTCGATCCTCTCGCTGCAGGACTATCCCGAGCCATCGGACGTGAGAACGGTGTCGATCAGCTGGACTTCCACCATGCCAATTATGCCGCGATCTCGCGTGATTATTATCTGACGATGCAGGCGCTGCTTTCTCGTTTCCTGAAAAACTGGCCCAAGGGAAAAAGCATTGTCGACGGTGAGGCGAAAGAGCGGATGACGCAACGCGACCGGGAGGTACTCGCGTCGTTTGGCCTGTCGAGAGAACAAACCTACCTCTAGCCGCGGGGCTCACCCGGCAGTCAATGCCGTCATGCAGCAATGGAAAATCAGCTCGCTACAGCCCTTATAGCGGGCATGAATGAATGCGTGAAGTTGGGACGCATGGAAGGACGCGAATGTCCGGCTATGGGGTGCGCCGTGCAAAGGCGGCGTTTTCTAGTGGGTGCGAGTCCCACCCGGCTAAGAGCTCCAGCCGGAAGCAACCGGGGCAGGCATGGAGGTAACGAAGTGTTTGAAGCCCCCGGATGACGGTCACGTAGGTGACCGTGCGAGTGTGCAGGCCGCAACGTGAGTGAACGCTGAGCAAGCCTCGAAAAGGACGATGTGCAGGCCGACCCGACACCCATTTCGGGGAAGGCTGATACAGACGGGCGAGTTTGAGCGACGTTTGGAGCTCGTCTGCTGCACCGGGGTAATGGCGGCAGCATGTACACAAGGAAAGCGCACGCAACACGGGAAGCCCCATCACGTGCTCAGGGATGAGCAACCGGACGCCTGTGAGGGATGGGACGGGCGCGATGGGGTGGCGGAGAGGCCCGTAGTACCGTGGAAACCGAGTAATGTCGGTGGAGGGAAGGGGCCTTGGTTCAAGGCAAACGCAGCAAGTGGTGAGGGACAGGGGATTGGGAAACCTATCAACTCCGAAAAGCGTCCGGGACCTGCAGATGGCGTTACATGCGAAAGCTAAGGCGGAAGCCGGTTATCGGTTCTACGCGCTGTACGACAAGATCAGCCGCGACGACATTCTGGCTCATGCCTACGCCAAGTGCCGCTCTAACAAGGGCGCACCCGGGGTAGACGGTCAGGACTTCGCGGATATCGAAGCGTATGGCGTCGAGCGGTGGCTGGCAGAACTGGCGCTTGCGCTCAGAGAGAAGACGTACCGACCGGAGCCGATCAGACGGGTCCATATACCGAAAGCCAACGGCAAACTCAGGCCGCTGGGCATATCCACCGTGCGGGATCGGGTCTGCATGACAGCAGCGATGCTGGTGTTGGAACCGATCTTCGAAGCCGACCTTCCACCAGAGATCTACGCCTATCGTGCTGGGCGCAACGCCCAGCAGGCCGTGGTCGAGGTAGAAGACCAACTGTATCACGGACGTCCCGATGTCGTGGACGCCGACCTCGCCGACTACTTCGGCAGCATTCCCCATCCCGAACTGATGAAGTCTGTGGCACGCCGGATCGTCGATCCACGCGTGTTGCACCTGGTCAGGTTGTGGCTGAATTGTGCTGTTGAAGAGCCTATCTACCCCAGCACCTCTACGAGCAGTACGGGCTCGTGCGGCTTACCCAGCTTGGTCGGGGCGCGCCGTGGGCGAAGGCGTGATGCTTTGTCCGAGAGCCGGATGCAGGGAGATCCGCATGTCCGGTTCGATGAGCAGGGAGTGGAAACGGGTCGTCTGGTGAGCCCCACAGGCGAACCGCACGATACCGCGCCACTTCCTGACTCTACTCTGCCTGGAAGCCGGAGAGCAGGGCGTGTCCGCCCAATGTCGGACAGTCGAGTTGCAAATTGGGGCTTCCGAAAGCAGCCATTCGTTCAGGCCGATCGTTCCCATACCCCCATCCCGCACAAGCCCGATTGCGGACATAAGAGAGGCTGTCACTGCGCGGAGAGTATGTTGACCAGAATCACACTGACGATGCTGGCGCACTCACTTGTGGGGAATGGGATGATCCTGGCGACGTTTTTCGCGGCATGGGCAGCACAGTCTGCGCCTGAACAAGCTTTGCCGATAGCAGCAAGTAAGCCACTCTTTTCGTATTTTGGCTGTCTCTTCGATCCGATTGCGGAAAAAACTGGTGACGGGTTACCTGCTGGCCGAACGGAGCGAGAGCAGATCGTGACCGAGATACTTGCGCGATGTGCCGCCCGGAGATCGACTTCACGCAATGCAGCGCGACTGGCGGCGCCCTCCGGCTCTGGCAAGGCTGAGATTGAGCGTGCCTTGCTTGCTGCTGAGAGCGAGCTTCGCTTCCTGATCGTAGATCGCGAGAAGGCCATGGCGGCGTCTGACGCGTTTTGCCGTGCTCGGGGAGATGAACCCGGATGCTGATAACTAACCGGTAAGTGCGACAGCTTCGCGGAATGGCAGCTAACCTTCCCAAACCGCCCCTTCTGCTAACGCCCAAACCTAGCCGTTCGCTGCGGATGAGCCAGCGCCGACTAGCGGACGGAACCCTCGTAGCATACCGTACGTGCGGAGGGCCAATCGGTGGCGATACTGTACTGTGTAATTTCCGTCGTGGTAGGATTAGCGCTCGATTGGGCTGTGTACTCGCGAATAGTTTTTGCGCTTGGTAGACCAAACTTGTACGGGGAAGGAAGTGGCTACACGAGATTCCTGTATCCACGCATAGTTTTCACCATGGTGGCGATATTCGTAATGTTTTTAACAGCAGGTAATGAGGGCGCGAACGTTGCGGTATTCCTATGCGGAGCGGGAGTTTTCCTGTTTTCTACCAGCTACGCTGCCTATCGTTATTTGACGGGTGAGTGAGATGGCTATCTAAAAAATGAAGCAACGGCAGTTTGAACCGAGCGGCAGCGAACGCCAACCATACCCGAAAGCCGCCAGTCCGTTATCCTTCCCGTTCCAGCCATTCGGATAACGCCCAATTGCGGACATTCGCTTACCGCTCTAGGCTGAGCCTATGCGCTGGTTAATTGCTTTCGTCCTCGGGGCATTGCTCGCATTCGCCGTTCAAACTGCTATCGGAATGCCCGCAAGTGTGCTGGTTCCTGTTGCCCTTAGCTTTGGATATGGTTTCGAGAGCTTACTTGGTTCGGAACGGCTCCGCCGGTGGTGGAATGGAACAGCCTAACCGGGAACGTCTGCTATCCTCTTCAAAGCAGACCTAATTCGTCGTAAGGTTTTTGCCGCATTTCGAGCAGCAACGGCGAGGCCATGGATGGCTGATTCCGACGGAGCCAAGCCGCGTTGTGAACGGAGATGTGCCGCACTCGGGACAGCGGAAAAGCCACAGGAACGCTGCACCGTGCGCTACCCACAACGCCATTCCCGGCAGGGCTCCAATGAGACCCAAGGTCATGAACGGCCAAAACAGCCAAAGCGGCGAAGTAGCAAACACGAGCATCGTCCACCCCGTGAACAGCCATGCTTTGCGGTAGAGCGTCATCGCCTGTCCGTAGGTGATAGGAGGTTGCCAACCAATGGCTGCTTTCCTTCCATTCCAGCCATTCCGATTCCGCCCGAACGCGGACGTTCAGCTCCTGCCAGAGCTTCCCTGAGAACGGACACTCCAAACGCCTACGTTAACGTCTCGGAGCTGGCGGCGGGGTCAGCACTTCAGAGCATCGGTCTGGCCCGTAGTTTAGATGCTCCATCATCCAGCGCCGTATGAGCAATACCTTGTCGCAATCGGCGTACTTCGTACGGAAACATACGGACTGGCCGTTCCATCCTGTCTTGGAGGCAGCTCGAAACGAACTCCGTAATGGTGATAACAAAACTGGGCGATAGTGCCATTCGACACCTCCATTGTTTAGGAGCTCGATCCGATGGGCAATCGGCACGAGGTCGAGGTCTTGGATGGGAGCTCGCAGCGGACTCCCGGCAATAGGGCAAAATGGTTTTCCTGCCCCGGCATTGGCAGCCCCCGCAGCAGAGATCGGGAGCAGTCCCAAGAAGAAGACCAATGAAGGGCGGTAATCCATATCCTAGCCTGACACGCGCTGTGATAGTTATCCACCCGTCAGAAACCGCAAGCCACCGGTCCGCTTTCCTTTCCCTATCACGACATTCGCGAGCGGATAGCCGGGTTTCAAAATCGGTAATTCCCAAGGATGAACCCGCGTCCGAAGTTGGGAGGCGGGGAAGGGCGCCTGAACGTCCACTTGTGGGTCTCCCCGAACGCTGCCTAGGGTGTGATCATAGGAATCCGGCTCGCCACGACGTTCTTCGTCTGGCGATCGAGCGACCAAAGCATCCGCGGCGTCGATCGGTCCCACGCGATCGCCTGGCCGCCGGTGGCGAGCGGGATCGTCGCGACGTGCTCAAGGACGCTGCCGGCTTCCGGGAGGCGCAGCGCGTAGAGTTCCGGACGGTCATGCCCCGTGACATAGAGCAGGCCATCGTCGCCCCACGATCCACCCGAGCAACTCATCGGCGGGAAGCGTGCCAGAACGCTTTCGGGGAAATGCCACGATCCGGTGCTGCGGAACTGCGCGTCGAAGCGGACCAGCAGCGTCCAGCGATGATCGTGACCTAGCTCGCCGCCGCGCGCTTCGGGATAATTGGCATAGCCTGCGAACCAGGCGTCGCCATGCCGTTCGATCCAGGTCAGCGATCCCGGCATCGGCGGCAGGCTGACGCTGCGGAGGTGGCGCAGTGTCCGTGTGTCGAATATTTCGACCGCACTGGACATCGGTACCGCGGGATAGTTGGACGCGGCGCAGACCAGCTCGCCCCCGTCGACCACGCACGAGTTCATGTGCGGATAGAGTGCGCGCGGCCCCTCCCATTGGGCGACCCGCTTGCCGGTCTTCTTGTCGTATTTGCCGATGCGGTTGTTGCTCATCGGGTAGAAGTATCGTGCGTCGACGGCGACCCCCTGCCGAGCTTCCTCGGCGACGAAGCGCGACACCACGGTTGCTGGGGCGAGCGTCGGCACGGTGTCCTGTGCGCTGCCCGCCGTCGCCAGCAGCGCGGTCGAGATGAGGGCGAACGCAGTGCGCATCAGAACTTCACCGATACGCCACCGTAGAACGTCCGGCCATAGCGTTCGTTCTGGATGATCCAGTCCTTGCGGTTACCCTGATATTGGCGGGTCGGCGCGTCGGTCAGGTTCTGCGCCTCGGCGAACAGCGTGACGTTTTGAAGCAGCGCGAAGCTCGCCTTGGCATCGAGCCGCTTGAGGTCGTCGTTCGACTGGTCCTGATAATCGAGCGCGCCGACCGCGAGCAGGGCGTGACCGGTATTGTGATAGGCGACCGATGCCTCGACCGGCCCGCGTTGGTAGAACAGTTCGGCACCGTAGAGATACTCCGACTGGCTCGGGAAGGTCGAGGTGCGTCCCGTCGGCAGCCGCAGCGTCGAATCCGTCAGCGTGCCAGTCAGTTGGATGCCGAGCCCCGACAACACACCCGGCAGGAAGGTGAACTGCTGCTGGAACTGCGCTTCGATGCCGACGATGTCGCCCTTGTCGGCGTTGAATGGCTGCGCGATCGTCAGCGTCGCGTAGTTCACGCCGTTGTAGACGGTGTTGGTCAGCGTGGTCGTCTGCGTAAAGATCGGGTTCTTGATCAGCTTGGCGAACGCACCGACGCTCAACAGCCCGCCGCGCGCGAAATACCATTCGCCCGAGACGTCGAAATTATCCGCGCGATACGGTTTCAGGTCGGGATTGCCGAGCGAGACGATGCCGTTGCCGGTGTCGATCGAGCCGCCCGGTGACAGGCTGTTGTATTCGGGGCGGCCGAGGCTGCGTGAGTAGGAGGCGCGCAGGACGGTCTCTTCGTTCGGCCTGATCCGCACGATCAGCGACGGTAGCCAGTCGTTGTAATCGGTCTTGCGGGTCAGCGGCACGACGGTCGCGGTGTTCTGCAACTGATAGCCGGTGACGGTCAGTCGGGTATGTTCGAAACGCAGCCCGGGCGTGACGGTGATCGCGCCGAACGCCAGATTGGCCATCGCATAGCCCGAGCCGACGTCTTCCTTCGGCTGGAAGTCGGCGATCGTGTCGTTGGTCAGCGAGGTCGCGCGGTTGAGCACGAACAGATTGCCGGCGAGTTGCGCGGCGGTGAACGCCTTGATCGCCGCCGGATCGATCAGCGGGCTGTTTACATAGCCCTTGTCGGTATCGGTGTTGTCGGGATGCACGGTGACCGACCCACCCTGGAGGTTGTACTGGCCGAGCGTGAAGCGGGTGGCGGCATTGGCGCCGCGATCGTAGACCGGGTTGCTCTGGTCGAAGTCGCGGTCGGAGGTTCGGTATTTCGCGCCGATCTTGAAGAAGCTCTCGCCGCCGAGGTCGTAGGTCGCGTCGAGCTTGCCCTGCCATATTTTCTCGACACCCCGCTGGGTCTGTAGGTTGTACTGACGGAACTGCAATTGGTTGGCATTGCATTCGGTGACCGGCGCGGCGGTGTAGATCGTGTCGGTGAAGTCGAACCTGACCGGGCCGGGGTTGCAGCGGAACTGCCAGGTGCTGAAGCGGTCAAGAACGGTGTTGCGACTGCGCGAGCCTGCGTATTCGAGCTTGAGCTTGTCCACCTCTGTCGAGCCGCCGACCATCGCGGTCGCGATCGTCTTCACCTTGTAATCGAGCCGCAGGTCCTGCCGCCGTTCGGTGCCGGTGCCCGCCACGCCGGTCTGCGAGCTTGGCGTGCCCGGTGCGGAGCCGGTCAGTCCGTTGGGATCGAACGTGAACGGCGTGCTGGTGAAATCGAGGCGGTAGCGGCCGCGGACCTCGTCCTCGATGAACTTCGAATATACGCCGCGGACGTAGAAGATCTGGTGGTCGCTTGGGTGCCAGTCGAGCGAGCCAGCGCCACCGATGCGGGTGCGGGTGAGGTTGTATTCGGTGTATTTGATGTTGGTTGGGACGCCGCCACGCGCCGCGCCCACCACCGGGCGCCAGTCGTCTGGGTAGAAGCCATCGCTGGTGAAATTGCGCTTCGAATAGCTGCCGCCGAGCACGATGCCGAACTGTTCGTTGGCGCCGAAGCGTTTCGCGATGCTGGCGTCGGCCTGGTACGGGACCTTGCCGTTGAGCTCCTGATACCCCGCCTTGGCGGTCGCGGCGAGCGCGAAGGGTTCCTTGAAGTCGAATGCCGTCTCGGTGACGAGGTTGATCGTGCCGCCGATGCCCTGGCCGTCCATGTCCGCGGTCTTTACCTTCGCGACCTCGACCCGGTTGACCAGCTGGCCCGAGACGATGTCGAGCGGCAAGGCGCGCGTGGTGCCGTCAGGGTTGCCGATCTCTAGCCCGTTCAGCGTGTAGCCGTTTAGCGTCGAGGGCACTCCGCGGACCGAGGCGTAGCGCCCTTCGCCCTGGTCGTAGGTGACGCCGACGCCCGGAAGATGCTCGATCACCTCGGCGACGTTGCGGTCAGGCAGGCGGCCGATATCGTCCGCTGCGGCGACGTCGATCACGCCGATCGCGTCGCGCTTGGCGGCAAGCGCACGGGCTTGGCTGGCGCGCTGGCCGGTGACGACGATCTCGGCTTCGGGGGCGTCTTCGGTCGACGGCATGGTCTGCGCCTGCAGGGTCGTGGCGATTGTGAGCGCGAGCAGCGACGTGGTCAGCGATATGGCGGTACGGAGGCGGTTCATGATGGTCCCCTTTGGAACGGCGCACACTTTCGGCTGCCGGTCAGATGTCGGTGATGCGTGAGGCGTCGCCGCCGTCGCGCGCCGGGTTCAGGCCGCCTGCATTCTCGGCCTGCGGTCTTCGACGACGTATTTGGTCAGGTCGTACGCCTCGGTCCGCGCATCGAGCGGGTTGCGGAGTGCGCGGAAGGCGACGTCACACTGCGTCGGCGTGACGTCGATGCGGCCATAACCGCGGACGTCGTTGCGCGCGAAACGGTAGGCCGGGAGGTCAGCGGTGTTCTGCACCAGCAGTTTATCGCCCGCCTGGGTGGTGATCGATCCGCCGACGAAGCAGGGCGCCAGTGCCTTTCCGCGATAGCTGATGTCGCTGGCGACGAAGGCGTGGATGTCGCCGCCGATCACCAGCGGGTTCGACACATTGGCGTCCTGCCAGCGCGCGAAAATGCGATTGCGCGAGGCTTGATAGCCTTGCCAGGTATCGACCGTCTGCATGTCCGCGGGGCCATCCGGATGCGCGGGGTCGCGACGCGGATAGGGCGTGATCTGCGTCTGCTGCGTCAGAATGTTCCAGCGTGCCTTGGTCCCTGACAGGGTATCCAGCAGCCATTTCTCCTGCGGCATGCCGAGGATCGAGGCCTTCGGATCGTGAAGATCGGGGCAATCCTTGACGACCGACACCGACATCTCGCCGCGGACGTGCGACTGGCAGCCGCGCGGCGAGCGATATTGCCTGTCGTCGAGCACCTGGAACTGCGCCAGCCGGCCCCAGTCGAGCGTCCGATACAATCGCATATCGGGCCCGTGTGGACGCGAATAGGCGCGTAGCGGCATGAACTCGTAATAGGCCTGGTAAGCCGCCGCCCGCCGCCGCGCCATCACCGCGGGATCGCTGTTGTGCTGGTCGGCCAAGTCAGCATAGTCGTTGATGACCTCGTGATCGTCCCACGTCACGATCCACGGTGCGACCGCGTGCGCCGCCTGCAACAGCGGATCGAGCCGATAGGTCGCATAGCGCACGCGGTAGCCGTCGAGATCAACCGGCGCGGGATTGAGGTGGACCCTCGGCGTGCCGACCGAGGGATCCTCCTCGTAGATGTAATCGCCAAGGAAGACGATCAGGTCGGGATCCTCGGCGACGGTGTTGGCCCAGGCGCCGAACTGCCCGTCCTCGTATTTCTGGCACGACCCGAAACAGAAGCGCAGCCGCTCGGGCAGTGCGTGGCGGGCAGGGGCGGTGCGCGTCCGCCCGATCGCGCTCGCCTCACCGCCGGCGATGAACCGGTACCAATAGGGACGTCCCGACTGCAGCCCGCTCACCTCCACGTGAACCGAATGGCCCCATGCGGGTTCGGCGACTGCATCGCCGGCACGTACGAGGTGGCGTCCGCTGTCGTCGTCATAGATTTCCCACCGCACCGGCACGCGGGCGGCTCCCATGCCGCCGTCCCCGGCGAGCGGCCGCGCGGCGAGACGGGTCCATAGCACGACGCCGTTGGGCGTCGGATCGCCCGACGCGACGCCGAAGCTGAACAGACGCTCGGATGTCAGCGCACCCGCGCGTCCGAAGCCGAGAAGGGCAGGGGCGGCGGCGGCCGCGCCGATGATCGTACGCCGGGTGAGCATCAGACTTCACTCCCTTTTGACAGGGACCGGCGCGTGTCGCTGCCGGTCTGTTGTTGCATGTCGTGGATGGGCGACACCGTGATGACGGTCGCGGTCGGCTACAGGCTGTATTGCAGACTCAGCTTGACCAGCCGCCCGAACAGCGGCCGGCCATAGATTGCCTCCGGGGTGCCCTGGCCGGTCAGCGTGTCCTGCCGCGGGTTACCCTCAGACAGGCCGAACGCGTTGGTCAGGTTGGAGACGTTGAGTTGCGCGCGGACCGGGCCACGATCGACGATCAGCCCCGCCTGCAACTCGGTATAGGCCGGCAGCAAGGTGGTGTTGGCGGCATCGACGAACCGGCGGCCGACATGCGCGGCGTTGAGGTAAAGCCGGGTCGCGCTGCCCGCGATGTCGAAATTGACCGCCGGGGTCACGTTGAAGATCAGCTCGGGGATCCGCGCCACGTTGCGCCCGACCTTGAAGGCAAAGGGCTGCGTGCTGCCCTGTTCGCGCAGGTTCACCTGCTTGGGTTCCTGGTAGGTCAGGTTGCCGGTGATGGAGAAGAATGAGGTCGGGTTCAGCGTCAGTTCGCCCTCGAACCCCGGCGTGTCGCTCTTGCCGACCAGGACGAAGTTGCGGACCAGATTGGTTTTCGGATCGACGACCGCCGTCGTGACCGAGAGATTGTCGAAGCTGTTGGTGAACGCGGTCACGCTCGCCGACATGAATTTGTTACGGTAGCGCGCGCCGATCTCCTTCTGGTCGACATAGCTGTTGGTGACGACCGTACCGCGGGTGATGTTCGACAAGGCGGGGGTCAGAAGGCCGCGGGTGTAGCGGGCGAACATCACGAAATTGTCGGCGAAATCGTACAGGCCGCCGACGGTATAGGAGTTACCGCCGAACCGTTCCCGGCGGTTGGTGCGTGTTCCCGCCGAGCCGATCACCGCATCGTCCGCCAGCGTCTCGCGCGTGCCGAGATTCTGCGTGATGGTGTTGATGCCATAGCCGGACTGCCGGGTGGACTGGTGGCGGAAGCCGCCGTCGATCTGCAGCTTGCCGAGACGCCAGGTGTCGGCGACGTAGAAGGCGAGTGCGGTACTGTCGACGCCGCCACCGACGAACGTCGATGCGCCGTAGCGGACGACCCCGTGGTCGGTGACCATGCCCACCGTATTGCCGGCGGCGTCGACCGCGACCAGGTCGAGCAGGCGCGGACGGTTGCGCACCTCGAACAGCATGTCCGCGGCGTACTGCGTCTGGTCGAAATGGTAGCGCGAGAAATACCCGCCGACCGAGACCTCGTGCGACCCGAACCCTGTCTCGAACGAACGCCTGGCGGACAAGCTGTCGAACACGTTGTTGAACTTGGTATCCGCGGTTTGATATTGCGCCTGGACGACCAAGTTGCGGGTCGTCGCCGGGTCGAAGCTCTGCTGTCCAGGCGTAATGCTGTCGGCATAGGCGTAGCGGATGCCGACGACGCTAGTGCCGAACGCGGCGCGCGCGCGGGTCAGCGCGGCGTTGCGATAGGTCGTCGCGTCCTGCACCGCGGTGGTCGAGAACAGCGAGTCCCCACTCAGCGTGCCGTCCGTGACGCGGAACAGGTTGCGGAAGGTAAAGCCGCCGAGCGTAACCGTGGCGTCGGCCCCCGCGGTGAAGACGTCGGGGTGGCGGCCGTCGGACAGGTCGCGTGTCATCGTCGTGCCGGTTGGCGTACCGTCGACCATCCGCAGCCTCGGAAACCGGACGTTGGTCGACGCCAGCGTGCCGCGCAACGGGTCGATCAGGTCCTTCAGGCTGCTGCTGGGATCCCGCGGATCGTCGAGCGGGATCGGCAGGTAGAAGATGTTCCGGTCGTTCTGGTATTTCGCATAGACCGTCAGCTCGCCACGATCGTCGCGATAGGTGACGTTGGCTCGCAGCTGACCACCCTTGTCGGCGGTGAAGCCGGTTTTGCGCAGGCCATCGCCGATCCGGTAAAACCCCCCGGTCGCAAACGTCAGTTTATCAGCGATCGGACCGCTGACATAACTGTCGATCCTCTGCGCGTCGTTATCCTGCACGGTCAGCCGGATCGCGCCCTTGAAGTGGTCGGTGCCCTTGCGGGTGATGAAGTTGATCACGCCGCCCGGCGCATTGTTGTAAAGGATCGGCGAGGTACCGAGCCGCACCGCCTCGACTCGTTCGGTCATCAGGTCGTCGCGGACGAACACGTCGGGCAGGATCGTGCCTTCCTGGTTCTCGTTGAAGATCGGCAGGCCGTCCTCGAGCAACTGGACGAAGCGGTAGCCTCCGAGCGGCAGGCCGCGGGTGTACACCGTCGCGGAAACTTCGCCCGAAGTCGCCTCGGCATAGAAGCCGGGCAGCGAACCGATCAGGTCGGCGGTGCTGAGCGGGCTCTGTTGATCGATGTCCTCGCGACGCATCGTGCTGATCGAGTAAGGCGCGCGAAATTGCTTCAACCGGGTATTCGTCCCAGTGACGACAATCTCCTCCAGCGGCTGCTTGGTGGCCGCCTCAGGGCTTCGTGTGATCGTCTTGCTGGTGGCGGCGGGCGTCCGCAGTGCGATCGTCGAGGGGCTCTCAGTCGCGATCTGCAACGGCAGGCCGTCCAGCAGCCGCAGTAGGGCGGCGCGCGGCGTGTAGCGCCCGCGTAGTGCGATGGTACGGCGACCTTGCAGTCCGGCATACGGAAACAACAGCTGGATCCCCGCCTGTTTGCTCCAGCTGTTCAGGGCTTGCGTTGCATCCTGTGCAGGAATGTCGAAACTCTTCGGCCCTGCGTCCTGCGCCGACGCAGACTGCGCGACGCACGCCACCAGGCTTACGCCCGCCATCATCAAGTTCCGCATGTCGATCCCCCGTGGCCTGTACCCTGCTGACGGGGGAGGTTCGAGAAACCGCCAGTCAGGCAGGAACTATTTTGTGCGGTTGCGAATAGAGGACCGTCAGGCCCCCTTGCTGACGCACCGTGATCCCGAACGACGCGTGCAGCGCTGTCAGGAAGTCATCAGGATTGTTCGAGGTGAAGCGGCCGCCGATCCGGATCGCCTTAAGGTGGGGGTCGCCGATCGCGAGCTTGCGGGTCAGGTAGCGATTATAGTCGGTGAGAATTGCGTCCAGTGGCTCGCCCGACAGCACGATCTCGCCACGTCGCCAGCCGGCGGTACGATCGCGCTCATTGCTTCCGACCTCGGCCGTAACCATCGCCGCGTCAGCGCCGACGATCAGTTGCTGCCCCGCACCGACCCGGCTGGATCCGGGCGTGTTCAGGGCGCCTGCCAGGACCAGCAAAATGCTATTCGTCCCCTGGACGCGCGCGTTGTATCGCCCGGGTGCCAGGTTCGCCTTCACGCTGTCTGTTGCCAGTGCCACGGCGCCGTGCGCGATATCGAGTGCGATCTCGCCGCGGTTCAGCCAGACCCGAGCATTGTCGGCATCGTCGATCCATTCCACCGTGGTGTCGGTGTTCAGATCCAGCCGCGTTCCTCCGCGCAACAGGATCGTCCGCCGTTCGCCGACCGCCGTCGTTGCTGACGATCGCGCCCAGAGTCGCGTTCCGGTCAGGCCAACGCTAACCATGCCCATCACCGACGCGGCCTGCAGGACTTGGCGACGCGACATGCGCCGTGCCGGCTGCGTCGCGGGGACTGGTTGGCTGGTCGACGCCAGCGACCGCGCATCCGACAGATTGGTCCAAACCGCCGCTACCTGCGCAAAGGTCGCGGCGTTGCGCGGGTCGCCGTCACGCCAGGCCTCGAACGCCGGTAGGTCCGCCTTGCCGCCATCCAGCGCCACGAGCCAGGCCGCGGCCTGCTCGGTCAGACTTGGCGTTTGCGTCCCTTCCATGGACTGACCTTATCTTCCTGGTACGGAGCCGCCAAGTCGGCGGTTCGCCCGGCCACGAGCATGGCAAGGCCCTTGGCGAGATGCTTCTCTACCGTAGAGACGGACAGGCCGAGCACGTCCGCTATCGTTTGCGGGGCAAGACCGTCGAATTTTCGCATTCTCACGACCTTGCGACATTGTGAGGGCAGGCGATCCACCGCCGCAACCAGAGCTTCGAGTTCCGTCTTCCCGGACAGCACGGCCAGCGGGTCCGGCCCGTCATAGCGGATTTCCATCAGGTCTGCAGCGGCGATCTGTTCGATTCGGACGATGCGCGCGCGGCGTAGCCGATCGAGCGCCAGATTGTGCACGACACGCATCGTGAACCCGATCGGGTTCACGATAGAACGCCAATCAGAAGCGCATAGCAGCTTTGCGTAAGCTTCCTGAACCAGATCCTCGGCGTCGGCGGCACCCACAAGTCGAGCTGCCAAGGCGTGGTAGCGCAGGGCACCGGGGAGCACCGCGTCAACCAACCATCGGTCTATGTCACGAAGCCAGGCCAAGTCGCCCCCCTTACGGCCTGCTTACCGACCGCGCGTGACAGTTTGAGGGCGTGACGAACGAATGCCGGTACGGGGGGGCTTAGGTGCGCGCAGACGGGCCAATCTGTCGTGCCGCTTCAGCGGGGTACAGCCTGACATGGAATGCGAACGAACGGCAGAAGTTGGTGAACAGGAAAGGAAGCGTGAACGTCCGTTTGTGGGTCTCTGACGGAGGATAGATATGCGCGGAAACATCGTCATGCGAATGCTCGCCGCACATAGATATCAGTACCAGTGAGGTATGGCCGTCAACGACGAGCCTCGACGGCAGATTTGACGGTGGCGCGTTCCGCTTGTGAGACGGACCCGTTCTTGTCTTCGTCCGCGAGGTCGAAGGCCCTTGCTGGCGCCGCGTGGAGCTCCTCGCGAGTGATCCGACCGTCGCCGTTCGCATCGGCGCCCTTCAGTGAATCCTGCAGTGACTTCGCGACGTCGGGCTTGAACCGCGCGATCCGGGTAAAGTCTGCATCGCTGATGCTGCCGTCGCCGTTCCGGTCGATACGGTTGAAGCTCGCGTCGCGCGCGGCGATGAACTCGGCGCGCGTGACGACGGCGTCGCCGTTTGTATCGGCGGTATCGAACAAGCCACCGCCGGCCTGCGCATAAGCGAGTATGGGAGTCGTCAGCCACAGCGTAACGACTGTGAACATAGCAGCTGAACCGATTTTCATGATATATCTCCAGTGTCTATCCGGCGCAAATGATCGCCGACGTCATCCTTCTACTGCATTGGGTATGGTGCATGACGACGGGCTGGAAACAGATAGTTGCAAGATGTTGCAGGTGTACAAATGCGTCGGTTACTTGCTGTTACAATTCCTAACCGGCCGAATATAATCGGCGACGGTATGAATGATAAAACGCTTTATGGCTGACCTACCGGCCGAGCGAGGTCATCAACGCAGCGACGCTAGCTCCAGTCACGTCGGAATCGCTGACGACCGCTCGCAGCATCGCGCTTATTGTCGCCTGCGATGCGTGGCGGGCGGGGGGCATCCGGCCACGGGCGGTACACAGGTGGGCTGCCGCCTTGCCGGAACGGGCTTGACCAAAGAGTGGGCCGACGGCGTGCGCGGGGCGACGTTTGGCGGAGGCTTGGCGATGTTTTCAGACGGACTATCCAGTACCGTTACCCATTCGCGCGAGCGTGGTCGGGATCTTTGTCCTTCGGTATTTGCCGGTGCAGGCGTAAGCGAAAGGCAGGCCGCAACCCATGACGTGGCGCACGGCCACATCGCGAAACCCCGCGCACTTCGACGCGACGTCGCGCGCCTCAGTATCGCACATATATATTCTCGGATCGTCATGGTCCTGCTCCAACGCGGGTCTCTGCCCACAGAGCACCCTGGCGTCCGCCGGTAAGCGGATGGTGAGGGCTTGGTGACGGACCGTAACACGCTTCGGAGACGCTTCAGATGATCGACGTTCCGGGACACAACGGTACCATCGCGCTGGTCGAGGACGACCCGGGTATCCGCGACCTCATGGCGGAACTGTTCACGCGCGAGGGGCTGCGGGTGCTTGCCTTCGGCGATGCGGAGGCGCTGTACCGCGCGGACCTCGCGACGATCGACTGCCTGATCCTCGACCTTATGCTGCCCGGCGAGGACGGACTGACCATATGCCAGAAGATGCGCGTGCAGGCGCCGCGCCTGCCGATCCTGATGGTAACCGCCAAGGGCGATGCGATCGACCGGATTATCGGGCTGGAGCTGGGCGCGGACGATTATCTGGCCAAGCCGTTCAATTCGCGCGAGCTGATGGCGCGGGTCCGGTCGATCCTGCGCCGCACTCGCGAAGTGGTCGAGGCCGTCGACGATGCCGGCAACGATATATTCCGCTTCTCCGGATGGACGCTGGCGATCGGCTCACGCGATCTCGTCGATCCGAGCGGCGCTGCGGTGGCATTGACCAGCGGCGAGTTCGACCTGCTGCACGCGTTTGTCGCGCATCCCCGCCGCGTGGTGACGCGAGACCAGTTGCTCGACTGGACCCGCGGCCGGAGGGCGACACCGTTCGACCGGGCGATCGACGTGCAACTCAGCCGCCTCCGCCGAAAACTGGGGGACGACCCGCGCGACCCCGCGATGATCCGCACCGTTCGCGGCGATGGCTATCTGTTCTCGCCGGCCGTGACGCGGTGAAGGTACGCGGGGGCGGCATGTTCGGCATGCTCGGGACGCGGATCGCGGCGATCATCCTGGTGCATGCGGCGATCCTCACCGCGCTCGTCTATTTCGTGTTCTTCGGTGTCGGCGAGGATCGTCGTCCGATGTTCCGGCTGCCGCACCCCGACGACGTTGCGGCGATGGTGGAAGCGATCGAGCGGTCCACGCCCGCCGCGCGTCCGTATCTGCTCCGGGCGTTCGCGCGCGACGGCCAGCACGTCACGCTGCTCGCGGCCTTCCCCATGACCCAGTCGAACCGGCCGGATGCCATCGGGCAGGCGGTGACGGGGCGACTGGCCGCAAAGCTGGCGGTCGTCGAGCCGGCGGTTGACGACGTCGCGCAGACGCTGACGACGGTGACTGCCTCCTATCGCGCGGTCATGGGAGCGCGGCGGTTCGCGATCCAGACGGACCAGGGGCGTGCGTTGACCGATTTCGGCGGCGGACGGATCATGTCGGATACGTCGATCCGCGTGCTCGTCGCGTTGCGAGGCGGCATGGTCCTCGCGGTCGATCATGCGGGGTTCCCGGTGGTAGGCCGCGTGGTGTCGTATATCGTGCCGCTGACGCTGTTCATCCTGCTGCTCGACATCGTCGCGATCGTCCTGCTCGCGCGGCAGACGACGCGACCGGTCGCGATGCTGCTGCGCGTCGTGCAGACCGACCGGCACGACGGCGCGCAGCCGATCTGGCCGACCAGCGGGCCGCGGGAGATTCGCGAACTCGCCTTCGCGTTTGCTGCCATGCGTGTTCGGCTGCACGGGCTGGTCGCCGAACGCACGCGGATCCTGGCAGCGGTCGCGCACGACTTTCGCACCTATTTGACGCGGCTCGAGCTGCGGTCGGACCATATCGGCGATCCGCGCCAGCGCGCGCTCGCGCTCAACGACCTCGACGAGATGGGCGCGCTGCTCGACGACACGCTGACGTTTGCGACCGATACGATGACCGGCAGCGCCTTGCCCAACGAGACCACCGACCTGACCGAGGAAATCCGGCAGACGGTGATCGATCGCGCAGACCTTGGCGAGCGGATCGGCCTGTCGTCGCTGCCCGCGGTCCTGCCCGCACGCATCTCGCATATCGCCTTCCAGCGCGTGCTGGCGAACCTGCTGGACAATGCGGTGCGCTATGGCGCCACCCCGAGCATCAGCGCGGAGCGTCGCGGCGAGCTCGTGCTGGTCTTCGTAGAGGACGATGGTCCGGGCGTGCCCGAGGCCAGCCTCGCCGGCCTGACCGAGCCTTTCCGGAGGCTTGAGACGTCGCGCGCTCGGCATACCGGCGGAGCGGGGCTGGGGCTGGCGATCGTCCTGGCGCTGGTCCAGCGTCACGGCGGATCGCTGACTTTAGAAAACCGGTCGGAGGGCGGGTTTCGCGCGGGGGTGTCGCTCCGCGCAGCCTGACGACGCGGACATCCTCATAAAATTAGGCATGACACAAACTCTTACAGACCGCTCATGCCGGCGTTGCGCAGCGGGGCGATACCCAGGTCATCGAAACCGGAGTATCCCCGATGCCTACCCACCAACCAATGCCGTCTGACACGACGCGCCGCAGTTTGACCTTGGCCTTGCTGCTGGCTCCGCTGCTGATTGCCACGCCCGCCGTCGCCCAGAATGGTCATGCCCATACCCACGACGGATCACGCTCTCATGGCGGGTCATGGCAGGGCCATTCCCAAGCCGGCGTCAACGGTCACCCGCCTGGTGGTCCGAACGCACCGCCGCCGGGTGGGCCCAACGGCCATCCCCCGAGCGGCCCGAACGGGCATCCGCCGGGCGGGCCGCATGCTCCCCCGCCTAGTCCGCCGCCGGGCGGCCCACATGGACATCCTCCGGGCGGACCGCCGCCGCCGCACCATTCGGGTGGGACGGTCTATTACCCCGGCGGTAACCCGAACTGGTGGCACGGCAACGTCGCGTTCGTCGGCTATGTCGGTCCGCGCCCGGGTTATTATTACGCGCCAAGCTACGGCTATTACGCGGTTTCCCCTGCCTACAGCACCAAGCTCTGGATCGTCGGATCGACCGTACCGGCCTCGTTCCAGAGCTATGTGGTCGTCAATCCCGCAATGTACGGATTGCCGATAGCGACGACCGGCTATCGCTGGATCTACGTCAACACCAACATGGTGCTGATCCGGCGATCGTCCGGCGTGGTCATCCGCAGCGTCCCCCGTGTGTGGTGATGCGCGCCTGAGTTGAGGCCCCCGAACTGAAGCTGGAGCTCATGCTCTGGCTTCAGACCCGCTCTTTCCCGTCTCATCGGTGCTGCCTCGTTTCCTGGGCGGCGGTGTCGACGAGCATCGGCTGTTCCCCCGAGCCGGTGTGCGGCGCGGCGCGGTCCATCCGCGCGGTTCGCCCGCCGGACCGCGTCGCTGCTTTGGCTTCTCTTTTTCAACGGTTTTCACCGTCGCACGCCGCCGTCTCGTGGTGTGCCAAAAGGATTTTTCATCATGGCCTTCAGCCGAACCGTCCCGGTCAGCGATCCCGGCCCCCTGCGGCGAACCAAGCGTCTCTCGCTGTTCGTCACCACGCTCCTGATTGCCGGAATCGCATCGCCCGTAACCGCCGCGCCGACCAAGACGCTGGCGCCGGTCCGGATCGGCATGGAGACCGCCCGGTTCGAACGCGGCGTGCCGACCGTCAACCTGGAGCGCCCGCTCGGCGCGGTCGAGATCCGTCCGATCGCCGTCGACGGCAAGACCATCAGCTTCGTGGTGGCGGTCTATAATACGGGCAGCGGCCCGGCCAATTTCGGCACCGAGAACGTCATGGTGACGATCGACGGTGTCCCCGCGACGATCCTGACCAAGGACCAGATGGTCGACGCCGCGCAGCGCAAGGCGAAGCGCAGGACGATCGGCGTGGTGATGCTGACCGGGATCGTTGCCGGTATCGCCTCGACCGCGTCGCCTGAATACGGGGTCGTCCACGGCTATGCCCACACGCCCTATGGTAGCTATTCCCGGACGATCGCCTGGGAGGACGACAGTGCCGCGGTGATGGGCACGGCGGCGGCGATCGGCGTCGGTGGTGCGGTCGTGTACGGCATCCACCACCGGCTCGACTACACGATCGACCAGCTCAACGGCGAGGCGCTGCAAACCACCACGATCGCGCCGCAGGGGAGCCTGGGCGGCATGGTCGTCGCGCTTCGCGGCAAGACCCCGTCCGCACCAAGTCCGGACGTCGGCATCACGATCCGCTGGAACGGCGAAGACTATCCGTTCGCGTTCCGCGTGGCACCGGTCGGCCAGAATCTTGCCGTCGATTTTCCTGCAACCCCGATGCCCGCCCTCCAGGTTCCCCCCGATCCGGCGGCCAAGTCCGTGCCTGTGAAGGCCCAGGGATGCGGCGCTCGATCGCCTATCTCGCCTCCGGCAGTGCGGTGCTGCTGATCGTCGGCGCCGGGATCTACCGCGTCGGTCACCGGTCGCCCGCGTTCGACATGGCCAGTGCCGCCACGCGCAAACACAATGACGCGGTTCGCGCGAGCGCCCCGTTCGCCGACCGCCGTGACTTCGATTTCGCCGCGCGCGGCTATCTTGGGACGCTCCGCGACCCGCTGATCAAGGCGGCGGACGGAAGGCTGGTTTGGGATCTGAACGCCTTCCGCTTCCTCAACGGGCAGGCGCCACCGACCGCCAATCCCAGCCTGTGGCGCCAGGCGCAACTGCTGTCCAAGACCGGTCTGTTCCGCGTTACCGACGACATTTATCAGGTGCGCGGGTTCGATCTCGCCAACATCACGTTCGTCCGCGGCAAGACCGGCTGGCTCGTGATCGATACGCTCACCTCGACCGAAACCGCGCGCGCGGCCTATGCGCTAGTGACGGAGAAGCTCGGCAAACGCCCGATCGTCGCGATCCTCTATACGCATCCGCACGTCGATCATTTCGGCGGCACGGGCGGGCTGATCACTGCGGAGGATCGCGACAGCGGCCGGGCGCCGATCATCGCGCCCGCCGGTTTCGTCGACGCCGCGGTCGGCGAGAATGTCATCGCCGGTCCGGCCATGGCGCGGCGTTCGCGGTATCAGTTCGGCACGCATCTTCGCAAGGATGCGCTGGGAACGATCGCTTCCGGCATCGGCCCGGCGCTGTCGATCGGCACGCAGACGATGATGGCGCCGACGCGCGACGTTACGCGGACCGGGCAGGGGATGACGCTCGATGGCGTCCGCCTCCGCTTCCAGATGACGCCGGGCACCGAAGCGCCCGCGGAGATGAACATCGCCTTCCCCGACTGGAAGGTGATCGACCTGGCCGAGAACGCCAATCCGACTCAGCACAACATTCTCACGCCGCGCGGTGCCGTCGTGCGCAACGCCAGCGCCTGGGCGGGCTATCTCACGCAATCCATGACAATGTTCGCGGGCGCCGAAACGCTGATCACGAGTCATGGCTGGCCGCGTTTCGGCGCGGCGCAGATCACGGACTATCTCGGCAAGCACCGCGATGCCTATGCCTATCTGCACGACCAGACCGTGCGGCTGATGAATGACGGGCTGACCGGGGAAGAGATCGCCGCGCGCCTGATACTACCCAAGGCGCTTCGGCAGGAATGGTATGATCGGCCCTATTATGGCTCGCTGAGCTTCAACGCCCGTGCAGTCTATCAATATTACATGGGCTGGTACGACGGCAATCCGGTTCATCTGGAACCGTTGCCGCCAACCGAGGCCGGACAGCGTTACGTCGCTGCGCTGGGTGGTGCGGCCAAGGTCCAGGCATTGGCCCAAACGGCCTATGACAACGGCGATTACCGGTGGTCGAGCGAACTGCTCAACAAGCTGGTCTTCGCCGTTCCCGGCAACCACGCCGCCCGCACGCTGCTCGCCCGCTCCTACGAGCAACTCGCCTATCAGAGCGAGAACGCGCTGTGGCGCAACATTTACCTTTCGGGCGCGCAGGAGCTTCGCTTCGGGATCGGCAAGGCGCATGCCGGCATATCGCAGGGCGGCCTGACCGCCGCGCTGCCGACGAGCAGCCTGTTCGACATGCTCGCTGTCCGGCTCGATGCCGACAAGGTGGGTGCTGCAAGTCTGACGCTGGGATTCGTGTTTCCCGATCGCGGCGAGAGCGTGACGGTGACCGTCCATAACGGCGTGCTGCTGCACCATCCCGGGTTGCCGCCGCCGGGTGCCGATGCAGTGCTGACGGTCGCTCGAACCGACCTCGTCGCCAGCATGACCGGCGGCGCGTCGCTGCTCCCGAAGATCGCGTCGGGACAGGCCCGGATTTCAGGTAGCCCGCGCGCGCTGAAGACCTTCACCGGCTGGTTCGACGTCGGCCAGCCTGACTTCGCGATCGTCACACCGTGAGCGCCGCACTCAACCGTCGCGTCGTGACTGACGCACTCCATCATCGCGCCCTGCTCGGCGCACTTCATAAGGATCCCAACGGCATGAAACCCCGGTTACGCATTCTATTCTGCATCACCCTCGGGGCGCTGATTGGCACGGGGATCGCGATCAGGACCATCCGCGCCGGCGCGCTGAGTACGAGCAGCGCGATCGGCCCGTGGCAAACCGGCAGCGATTTCGCCACCGCGCGGGCTGGTGCACAGACCCGTGCGATCATCGCGCTGCGTGGTCTGCTTGCGCTGCCGGCGCGTGAGGCCCGCTATTATGCGGCACAGGTCGACGACGCTGGGAACAGGCTGGACGGGCATTGCCGCTACCGCGTGACCGGCGGGCGGCTGCCCGCCAGATGGTGGAGCCTGACACTGTACGACAACACCAACGGGTTCCTCGTCGCGAACGCGTCCGGCCGCTATTCCTACAATAGCGCTGGCCTGCCCGTGTCCGAGCAGGATGGTTGGCAGATCGTGGTCGCACCCCGGCCGGTGGGGGCGCCGCCGCCCGGCGCGCAAGGAAGGCACTGGTTGCCGACCGGCGGGATCGACCGCTTCGATCTCACGCTCCGCGTCTACCTGCCGGCCGGTGGCGGCACCACCAACCTGACGCGAACGCAGCTTCCTTCGATTACTAAGGAGGATTGCGCATGATCCGGCGCTGGATCGTGCCGATCTTGATCGCCCTCGCAATCGGCGCGCTCGCCTTCCAGGTTACGCTGATGGCGACACCGGGCACGCTGATGGCGTTGGCGATGAACCGCCTGACGACGCTCGGTCCCCTCAACCATTTTGCGCATACTGCGACACCGACTCCGGCCGATCGCGAGATCGTCCGCACGAGTCCCGATCTCGCCTATTCCCCCTGTCCCTTCGACCTGTCGGGCGGCCCGCTGCTGATCAACGCGGTACCGGTCGCGGCGCCGTATTGGGCGCTCTCGATCTTCGATGCGCAGACCAATGCCGTCTTCGTCCGCAACCGGTTCGAGGCCCGGGATCGTCCGTTCCGCGTTGCGGTCATCCACGGCGGACAAGTGGCGCCTGCCGGCTACGAGCCGGTCCGGGTCGATGGTGCACGCGGCATCGCGGTGATCCGGATCCTCGTCGCAGACCCGGCAAGCTTCCCCGCGATCGATGCCGCACGGCGCGCCAGCACCTGCAGGATCGGCTGATTTCACAGATCGCCCCCTTTCTACTCTCCGAAGGACTTATCGACATGACCTATCCAGACCGAGCCGCGCTTGATCTTCTCGACCTCGACCTGCTGATCGTCGGCGCGGGGCTTTCGGGGATCGACGCCGCATACCGCCTGAAGACCGAATGCCCCGACCGTACCTATGCGATCCTCGAATCGCGCGATGCGATTGGCGGCACCTGGGACCTGTTCCGCTATCCGGGCATCCGTTCGGATTCGGACATGGCGACGCTCGGCTTTCCGTTTCGACCGTGGCGGGGTGAACTCTCGATCGCCAGCGGCGAAAGCATCCGCGACTATATCGCTGACACGGCGCGCGCGTTCAACATCGAGCGCGAGATCCGCTTCGGTCACCGGGTGACCGCGGCTGCCTGGTCGAGTGCCAGCGCAAGGTGGACGGTCGATTATATTGCTGATGGTGTCGCCGGCCGGCTGCGCTGCCGGTTCCTGTATATGTGCTCGGGCTATTACGACTTCGAGGAAGGCCATGTTCCAAGCTTTGCCGCGCGCGCGGTGTATGAAGGGCAGGTGGCGGTTCCCCAATTCTGGCCGGAGGCGCTCGACTGGACGGGCAAGCGGATTGTCGTCGTCGGCAGCGGCGCGACCGCGATCACGCTCGTCCCGGAGCTCGCCGCAAAGGCCGCGCACGTAACGATGCTCCAGCGTTCGCCGACCTATGTCGTATCTCGTCCCGCGCGTGATCGGTTCGCCGACCGCCTGCGACGCTGGCTTCCGGCGAGGTTGGCCGATCGCCTGATACGGTGGAGGAGCGTCACCGACGGCATGCTCGGCTATGCCATTGCGAGGCGCTGGCCGAATTACGTGAAGTCCAAGCTCATCGATGCCGTGCGTGCTGCGGTGGGTCCCAAGATCAACGTCGATCGCAACTTCACACCGCGTTACGCCCCCTGGGACCAGCGCATCTGTGCGGCCACCGATGGCGACCTGTTCGCGGTCCTGCGCGATGCCAGTGCGGAGATCGTCACCGATACGATCGACCGCTTCGTGAGCGATGGCGTCCGCCTCCGGTCGGGGCGCACGTTGCGCGCGGATATCATCGTCATGGCAACCGGTCTCAAGGTCCAGATGCTTGGCGGCATCGCGCTGACCGTCGATGGTGCGCCGGTCAGTGCGGCTGGGCGGCTGATCTACAAGGGGGCGATGCTGGCCGGCATCCCCAACCTGGCCTTTGCGTTTGGCTATACCAACGCGTCGTGGACGCTGAAATGCGATCTGACGGCGCGATATGTCTGTCGCCTGCTCAATGTGATGGACGCGAATGGTTTCGACACCTGCGAAGCGGTGCCCGAGCCGGGGATCGTCGAGACGCCGATGGTCGGGCTGAACTCCGGCTATGTCCAGCGCGCTGCTGCGGTAATGCCGCTCCAGGGTGATGCGCCGTCGTGGCGGGTGCATCAGAACTATCTCGCGGACTCGCTGGCGATAGGCCTGTCGCCGATCATGGACGGTACGATCTGCTTCGGTACCGCGCTCGATTTGGACATGTTCGATAGCTTTGCACTACCGCCGTGCACTGCCGATCCGATCGTCACGGACGATCAGAATGCGGACGAGGCCCACTCGTTCGAAGCTATGCCCGTTCGTGCGCGACGCAGGGCATGAGCCGCCGTATGACGATCGCTGGCACGACCGCGATCGTGACCGGCGCTGCCAGCGGGATCGGTCGGGCGGTAGCGGTGTCGCTGGCCCGCCGCGGCTGCACGTTGATTCTCGTCGATCTCGATATGGCTGGGCTCGAAGAGACGAAACTGCTGCTGCCGGGCGTCACGGTCGTGCTGCATCAGCTCGACCTTGGTAACGGCGACGCGATCACCGCGTTCGGTGCGCGCGTCGCGGCCGATCACCCGGTGATCGACATCCTCGTGAACAACGCCGGTGTCGCGCTCGGCGGGACGTTCGAGCAACTCAGCCCCAGCATGTTCGAATGGTTGTTCGCGATCAACTTCTGGGGTGTGGTGAGGATGACGCGCACGATCCTGCCTCTGCTCCACCGCAGCGCCGACGCAGGGCTGGTCAACGTCTCCAGCCTGTTCGGCCTGATCGCACCGCCGGGGCAAAGCGCCTATGCCGCCAGCAAGTTCGCGGTACGCGGTTTCTCGGAAGCTTTGCGCCACGAACTGAAGGACACCACGATCGGTGTGACGGTCGTCCATCCCGGCGGAGTCGCCACTGCGATCGCCACCTCGGCGCGCCCGGCAGCCAGCATGACCGACGCAGACCGCGGCAGCGACCTGGAAAAAGCCGCCCATCTGCTCCGCCTCCAGCCTGAACGCGCCGGCGAACTGATCGTCGAGGCGATCATTCGCCGCCAACCCCGCCTCCTGATCGGTGCTGATGCCAAAATCGCATCGGTAATCGAGCGTCTCATGCCGGTATCCTACTGGACGCTGCTCGCGCGCGGCAAAGGACCTCAACCTCACCGCGCCATGAACGACGTTGCTTTAAAAGCAGGTTAGAATCGCCAACACCGACTTGTCATCAATGCGTCGGGCAGTTTTGACAAAAAAGCGCGCTGCTATTCAAATCGAAGGCTGGAACGTCGCCGGGCGCTTGCGATCACCCGAGAACGCCGCTGCTTGAAGCGTCCATGCTGAACTGTTTGCTTTCACGGACTCCGGCGACCGACTTCATGAACAAGCGTCTCAAATTGGGGAACGGAGGGGTGGCTGAACGTCTGTTTGTGGGTCTTCCTGACTCTGTCAGCCTAAACCGAACGGCGAAAAGGGGGTGCGTCATCGTGACCTTGTACCATCGAGGCTGCACCATTTGATCGAACGAATAACCACCGTCGTCGCGCCCGATGTACCTGCGTACGGCTTGTCGTCGGTTAGCGACACGAGCGATGTTGGCCCCGTTAAGCGGAACGGGCTTTCGGTTGAACTGGATCCGCTTGGCTGTCAGGCTCAGACCAATCGATTGGGTGAGGCGCGATGGACACGATACGGCGGATTGGCTGGTTCTATCATCGGGTTCATGGCGGTCGTCGCGATCGGGTATGTTCCCGCATTCCACGATGCCGACGGCAATCTGTTCGGACTGTTCAAGCTCGACCTGTACGACGACAGCCTGCACGCATTTTCGGGACTATGGGCCGGGGTCGCGGCCCTCAACCGCCTCTACTTATCACTCTCGATGGATGCCGCACCCTAGATGCGCAAATACTTGTATGTCAATCACCCTCCGCCCGGCCCATCAGCACGGCCCGCGTCGCCGCTGTCGGCATGCGCCGGACGGCTTTCGCGACATGAACGAACGTCCAGTTCTGAGGGGCTAAAAAATGCCTGAGATTGTCCGGGTATGGGTCGGGCTGGCAAGTTCGATATGTTCTTTTCAGATTTTGCCCCGTCGCCCGTTGTCAAAAGCGCCAGGGCAGAAGTCATTTGCTATCTACTTTACCGAACTCCGTCGCTTCGTTCTCGAGAGCTGAAATTGCGTCCTGCCAAGCGGCATTGCCTGGGTTTAGGGCCGACCACAGGTATGCCCAAACCATGCGTTGCGTGACGCCGAGGCGGTCGGGATCTTCGTCGTCCGTCTCCTTCGCGTCGTAGCCGGCGATGCCGCCAAGCCCATGCTTGGCTCCCGCCAAGGTCAGCAAGCTGTCACCCCCCGGGGCATCGGAAAAGGCATCTGCATGCCAGTCAGCACCGCGGGTCGTCAGGTGCGGACTAACATCGGCGTCCCCCGATACGACCAGGGTCTTGGTGGTGAGGGTGGAAAAATCGAGCCTGAGCGCGGGGTAGCGCGAGCCCATAGGTCCGTCGAGGTCTTCGCCGCGACCTAGCCCAGCAAGCAACACGCCCACCTTTACCCGGGGGTCGCGCATGTCGACGTCGCGAGCTGCCTCGCCTCGGTCGCTGAGGCGGGCACCTAGCAGCACGCTTACGGTGTGGCTGCCAAGTGAGTGGCCGACAGCCGCGATCCGATCGTGATCAATTCGGCCGGTAAGGGCTGGAACCGATGCGTCGATAGTTTCCATCTGATCGAGGATGCAGGTCAATTCCTGGACGCGTTCCTGCCAGAAAAGGGGGCCGCCTGGTGCGTCAGGTGCCAGGCCGCCCACCTTCGAATTCGCGTGCGTGGGCTGGATGACGACGAAGCCGTGCTCCGCCAGGAAGCTTGCAAGCGGTCCGTAACCGTCCTTCGATGATATGTAGAGCGAAGGACCGTGTCCGTGCGATAGCAGGATGATCGGGAGTTCGCGACCGCTCATCGGCGCGGTAATACGGAGTTCGAGTTCTCTCTCGTGATCCGGGATCGACAGAGTTACCGGGCTGATCGAGATGGTTGTGACTGCCGCATTCACGGGAAGCCGCCGAGCTTTGTCGATAAGATTGTTCACGTCATATCTCGCTTCATCTGTTTGCAAGCCAATGCCGGTCAGCTATTCCGCGCTAGCTGGAGCATTGCTCCGCATATGCATATGCGGAGCAATGCTCCGTATGGCAAGCCGTTTATGATGGATGGTGCTTTGACGGAACGTGAGAAGGCCGCGACTAGCGCGGAAGGAACACCAAAGCGGCGCGTTCGCGCTGACGCCCAGCGCAGTGAAGACGCTGTGCTGGAGGCGGCCAAAGCTCTCTTTGCGGAGGCGGGCGTCGATGCGACGGTGAGGCAGATCGCAGATCGAGCCGGTGTCGGTATGGGCACGCTCTACCGTCGCTTTCCAAAGCGATCGGACCTTATTGCCGCGGTATTTCGCCGCGAAGTCGATGCCTGCGCTGCGGAAGCGGCAACACTAGCGACACGCTACACGCCTGGAGAGGCGCTGGAGCGTTGGCTGAAACGGTACGCGCAATTCCTTGGGACAAAGAAGGGCCTCGCAGTCGCTCTTCACTCTGGCGACCCGGCGTTCGACGAGCTGCCAGCCTATTTTCGAGCGCATTTCGAGCCTGCGCTTGCTTCCCTACTCGATGCGGCAGCAGCGACGAAGGAAGTGCGGGACGACGTCGAGCCTTACGACCTGCTGCGAGCGATTGGGAATCTTGGAGTGGCGACAGGCGAAGATGGCTCTGCGCATGCCGGGCGCATCCTGAACCTGCTGATCGATGGATTACGCCACCGGCAGTCACATTCGTGAGCGGATCAGGCAGCCCACATGCGTCCACCCCATCGGCTACTCTTTTTCCTCCCCGCTCACCAAACAGGAGTTTGGAAGCGTCGTATATTTATATTAACCGGCATCGTCGTCAGGAGCCGGCCCGCCAAGCTAATCTGACGAGCAAAAGCGGTGGCACGATCGCCAATGTCTATCGCTTCAATTATATTGCATCCAATCCGATATCCACCTGGAGATAGGTATGTTGTCCCCTACAACACTCGCGGCCGCGTTCGATAGAGTAACCGACTATTGGTCGCCGAAGGTGATCGGCCGGGAGAACAACCAGTTACTAAAGGCTGCAAAGCTGAAGGGCGAGTTGGTCTGGCACGCCCATGACGGGCAAGACGAGCTGTTCTATATTGTCAAAGGCTCCCTGCGGATCGAGTTCGAAGATTGTGCGGTTGAGCTCGAGAAAGGGGATTTTTTGACAGTGCCGAGCGGCATTCGGCATAATCCCGTGGCACTGGATGAGTGTTGGGTCTTATTGATCGAGCCGGCCGAAACCAAACACACCGGCGATGAGATGACCTCGCGTACTCGCAGCCTGAAAGAGCAGCTAAGCTGACGCTCTTCATCAGCGTCTCTTTAGGAGAACGTACGCTGCTTCAAAATGACGGCGTTCGTAAGGCGGTAGCCGAACGTCAGAGCGGTAAATTCGCCAAGATGAACGAGCGTCCGAATCCGGGAAGTAGGAGAGAGCGTCTGAGTGTCTGGAATGGGTCTTTCCATCCCGGCCAACGGCGCAAGAAGCTCAGGTTGCGCGCTGCCCCATCAGTTCGCCCAAGCGCACATTCCGTTCCGGCACCCAGTCTTCGTTGAACGCAATGGCGCCTCGCTTCCACAACATCACGATCGTTGAGCCAAGGAGAAAGCGGCCCATTTCCTCGCCTTTTTTCAGCACGATGTCCTGGTCGGTATATGCCCACTCCGACGTCCTGTTGATGCGCGTAGGATTGACTACACCGTGCCACACAGTCGCCATGCTTCCAACGATGGTGGCTCCCACCAGCACCATGACGAATACGCCGTGCTCTACCGATTCAAAGACGCAAACTACTCGCTCGTTGCGCGCAAACAGGTTCGGCACGTCGCGTGCTGTGACGGGGTTTACTGAAAAAAGCTTACCGGGGACGTAGATCATGCGTGTGAGCTTGCCATCGCAGGGCATGTGCAGGCGGTGGTAGTCTCTCGGGGACAGGTACAGGTTTGCGAAGCTGCCGTGGCGAAACTGACTGGCCAGTGCGGCGTCGCCGCCAACAAGCTGCGTCGTGGTGAACCGATGCCCCTTTGCTTGTAGAATGTGATGGTCATCAATCGAGCCGAACTGGCTGATTGCGCCATCGACTGGGCAGACAAAGTCGGCAGCCGCGATAGGGCGTGACCCCGCTTTGAGGGGACGGGTGAAGAACTCGTTGAAGCTCTTGTAGCTCCGAATGTCCGCATCCGCGGCTTCGTTCATATCGACGGAATATTTGCCAACGAACCAGCGGATGAGCCGCGTTGTCATCGCACCCCCATGCGCCCTGGCGATGTGACCTGCCAGCGTGGTGAGATGCTGCTTAGGCAATATGTATTGGAGTAAGACCGGCAGGCGATCAGACATCAGAACCTCAGAGCGTCGATACCATCCTCGTAGGGCTATGAACGGTCAGGCCGACCTACGCAATTCGCGTTCAAGCGACGAGGCATCCTGATCGCCGGAAGTAGACCGGCTTGGCGCCGAGACCATCACTCCTCAAGCTGAACGAATGGCTAAAGTCGGGCAGCGCGGAGGGAGGGCGTAAATGCCTGCTCGTAAATCCCTTACGAAGCCCCGCACTGCCGGGTAGTTTCGCCAACGCCCGGACGTCAAGAGTGCCGATCCGGGGCCTGATAGGGGCCATTCGTTGAGCGCGATCTTTCCTGTTTCTCAGGCGAAAATAGACGATTTCGGGAATGAGCGATCGACGGAAGCCGACACGCAGGGGCCCGTCCTCACCTTCGCTGATACGTCAGGCGCGGTGATCGATCTACCTTCGAGGCACTACGGCGGAGATCGTTAAGCGATTTACCGAACATGGCGAACTCGAGGCGCTAGCTACAGCGCGGCGCGAACTGGCAGGGAACTCGATCCGATCGAAAGGCCGACCAAAACTTGGCGTGGTTGCGCGCGAAGTGACGCTGCCGCCGCGTAATTGGGAATGGCTTGCAACGCAGCCGGGGGGGAGCCTCGCAGGCGTTGCGCCGCCTTGTTGACGAAGCGCGCCGTGCAGATAGCGGCCAGACCGATCGCAAAGCCGCACATGAGCGCACGTATCGCTTGCTGTCTGGTCTGGCCGGCAATTTTCCCGGCTACGAGGAAGCGATCCATGCCTTGTTTGCTGGTGCGGATAAAGCGTTTGCGGGGCGGATGGCAGTGTGGCCGCCAGACGTTCGGGACTATGCCCTCGCGTTAGCCCAACCCAATCTGAAAACCGAAGGATCGTGAGGATTGTCGCCTGCGCACGCAGCGGCCCGCTGCAAACCACCGATCGAGAGAACGTCGTCGACGCCGCAGCCGGGGAGCACCCGGTGGCGTCATGTTCCAAAGTCCGCGGTCGATCTCCAGGCGAGCCAGGAGAAGGCGTTCCGTGCCATCCAATTGACTTGCATCGCGCTGGGGGCCCTGAGAGTACGCAGCGATCATGTCGCGAGCCCGATCACGCTGTGAAGGAAGTGGTTCGCCAGTTGCCTTGATCCGAACCCGGATCTCCTCAAACTCCTGCTTCAAACCCGCGTTGGCTTAAAGGAACAGAATTTGGGCTGCGGCCGCGCTCTTCGTGTTGAGCGACACCTTCGAAAGCGCCTTACCGCCAAAAGCGGGACGCATCTTCCCGGGTATCTGCCGACGCATGTAATAAAAACCGGTAGTCGGGTGCTTCCAGGATGTCCCCATGAGGGCCATTTTCGGTGCTTGCTGTATCAGGTCGCGGTACCGGCGAAGAGCAACGAATGGCTTAACCGCACGTCTCAGCCACGAATGTGGCGGATGGTGACCCCTACGGGAATCGAACCCGTGCTTCAGCCGTGAAAGGGCCGCGTCCTAACCGCTAGACGAAGGGGCCTGCGTGGTTGGAGGCGCCTAAAAGGAAGCCGCCGATGCGTCAACCCCTCAATCGGCCCAGGCGGCATCTTCGACGTGTAATTCCGCGGACGGCCGCGAGGACCAGTCGTCGATCTTCGCGCGGCCGGCGAGCCAGAGCTTGCGGTGGGGGGCGGCGCCCAGCAGCGCTTGGCCTAGCGCGCTTTCGGCCGAGCGGAATGCCATCGCCTTGATGTTGCGGCCGTCGTCGCCGGCGACGATCGTGCGGACATGGCCGTTGCCGACCACGTCCGCCTTGATGACGCGGACCGGGCCCATCGCAACGCGCGGGGCTGGCCAACCCATCCCATAGGGGCCGCCGGCCTCCATCGAGTCGACGAGGCCGGGGTTGACGCCGCCTGCCGCCAGCACCGCGTCGAGCAGTAGCGCGCGGTCGCCATTAGAGCGTTCGACCGCGGCAGCTAGGCGCTCTTCGAGGAAGTTGGTGAAGGCGGGAATCGCGGCTTTGGCGATCGTCAGGCCGGCGGCCATCGCGTGGCCCCCGCCCGCCACCAGCAGTCCGTGTTCGCGGGCAGCCATCACCGCTGCGCCGAGGTCTACGCCGGGGATCGAGCGGCCGGAGCCCTTGCCGATGCCGTTCTCGTCGATTGCGATGACGATCGCCGGGCGACCGAGCTTTTCCTTGAGGCGACCGGCAACGATGCCGATCACGCCGGGGTGCCAGCCATGGCCGGCGACGACGGCGACCGCGCGGTCGCGGCTGGAGAGGAGGTCGGCGGCCTCCTGCACGGCTGTTTCGATCGCGCGGCGTTCTTCGTTGAGGTGGTCGAGTTCGGTGGCGATCTGGCGGGCTTCGTCGGGGTCCTGGGTGGTGAGCAGGCGGACACCGAGGTCTGCGCGACCGACTCGGCCGCCGGCGTTAATGCGCGGGCCGAGCGCGAAGCCGAGGTCGGTGCAGGTCGGGTTGCGCGTCAGGCGCGAGGCCTCGATCAGCGCGGCGACACCGATGTTCTTGCGCGCGCCCATGACCTTGAGGCCCTGCGACACGAACGCGCGGTTGAGGCCGCGAAGTTGGGCGACGTCGGCGACGGTGCCTAGCGCGACGATGTCTAGCAGGTCGATCAGCTTGGGCTCGGCGCGGTCCTTGAAGAAGCCGCGCGCGCGGAGCGTGCGGACTAGAGCGGCGGCGGCGAGGAAGCACATGCCGACGGCGGCGAGGTGGCCGTGGGCCGCGCCTTCGGTCTCGTCGAGGCGGTTGGGGTTTACCAGCGCGAGCGCGTGCGGAAGCGCGGTCGAGCATTTGTGGTGGTCGATGACGATGACGTCGACCTTCGCGTCGCGGGCGGCATCGAGCGCGTCGAACGCCTGTGCGCCGCAGTCGACCGTGACGATCAGCGTGGCGCCTTCGCCGGCGAGGCGGACGAGCGCTTCGCCCGTCGGGCCATAGCCTTCGAGCAGGCGGTCGGGGATGTACGGGCGCGCCTCTATGCCGAGATCGCGGAGGACGAGGACCATCAGCGCGGCGGAGGTGGCGCCATCGACGTCGTAATCGCCGAAGATCGCGACCTGTTCGTGCGCCTGCACGGCGTCGGCGAGGCGCTCGGCGGCGCGGTCCATGTCGCGGAAGATCGACGGATCGGGCATGAACGCGCGGATCGACGGCGTGCGGTGCGCGTCGAGCGCATCGCGGGGGCAGCCTCGGGCCAGGAGGAGCTGCGTGACGAGGTCGTCGCCCGAACCGTTGATCCCGAAACCGTCCCGGCCGTCTGCGGCAAGCGCGCGCCAGCGCCAGGGTTGGCCGAGGATGGAAGAGGTTACGCCGAGAACTGTCATGTCTCGGACGTAGTGGCTGTGAGGGGTTTGTCGAGCGGGGAGGGACGCGTGGTTAGGGCGATCTGGCAACCGCGTGCACCACTCGCGTCATGGTCTCCCGCGAAGGCGGGAGTCCAGTCTGGGTCCCCGCCTTCGCGGGGAAACAGTTTGGCGCTAGTTCGCAATTGCGGGCGGCCGAGGAAGGAAGTCCCCAAATTCTGTTCGCGCCGAGTAGGGACCGAGTAGCTTCGTAGAAGCGTATCGAGGGCGCGTATCGAAGCATGCGTTTCGTGCGCCAACCTGTCCTTCGATACGTCGTCTCGATACGCCGCCTGCGGCGCCTACTCGACGACTACTCAGGACGAACGGGGGGGGCAACATAAGGAATCCGCGCCGGGCGGATCCGCAATAGGGGAGGCGAGCGATGTTGGAGTCGGTCTACTCAAGCCCCTCACTTCATCCAGGGACGCTCGCGAAACCACTTCGTCACGATATACTTCACGCCCTCGACCACCGGCATACCCTCGTGCAGCGTCAGCCCGTTGGGCGTCCCATCCGGGTTCATGTTGTTCCACGCGAGCAGCATGCCGCGTTTCGGCGCAATCTTCACGCCCGCCTGCGGGAACCACGTCGCGCCGCCTTCGGGGACGTCGTTGAGGAACACCATCGCGGTCCAGGTGCGCTGGCCGCCTTGCTCCTGCATTCTGGCCCAATAGCTTTCGGACTCGTGGAAATAGTCATGGTGCGCGCGGAATTGCTGGCCGGGGGCATAGCGCTGGCCCTGCATCGTCTCGCCGTGGAGCAGGTCGATCCCGAGCAAGGTCGCGATCGCCTCGTCGGTCGGCTGCACCTCGAGCGACCAGCGATCCATGTCGCAGCTTTCGCTGGTGCGGAAATTGCTGTTCGGGCGATCGGACAGCAAGGTCGACGGCCGTCGCTTCGAATCGATCACCGCGATCAGCTGCTTGCAGGTCGCGGGATCGAGGAACTTGTCTTGGTAATAGAATTGCACCGTGTCCATCGCGATGCGCTGCACCGCGGGATTGGCGTCGAGACGCGCGGCGACCTGCGATCCGAAGGCCTGGCGGACTGCCGCGGCCGGATCGACCTTCTTGGCTTTTGAAAAGATACCCACGCCGCAGGATTTGGCGAAGTCCCTTCAAAACGCAAGAGCCCCGCGGTGATCTTCACCACCGCGGGGCTCTCCCCTGTTACTGCGTGACAGTAGGCCGGAGCCTACCAGAAGATGTCGTACACCGTGTCGACCACGCGGCCGCTGTCGAGGTCGACCAGCAACGCGTCGTTGTAATAGCGCACCCAGCGATACGGGCCGTACGCCTCGGGCAGGCGGTAGGTGTACGGGTCCTGGATCCAGTAATTCTGGTTGTAGAGAATGCTGTTCAGCGAAAAGCCGACGCCGAAGCGACGATAGCCCGATCCCCAGCCGCTCGGCGCATAGTAGCGCGGGAGGTGGTACGCGCCGCGGTTGGATGCGCGGTAGTTGCTCCAGGCATAGCGGTTGTCGTTACGCCAGCCACGGTTCCATGCGCCGCCCTGGTTATAGTGACCCTGGTTGTAGCCGCCGCGACCATAGCCCTGGACGTTGCCGTAGGCGCGGTTGGGCTGGCGGTTCTGATAGCGATCGCGGCCGCCGTTGCGCCAGTCGTCGCGGTTGTCGTTGCGTCCGTCGTTACGCCAATCGCCGCGTCCACCGTTGCGATCGAACTGGCCGCGATCCGCTTGCTGGTTACCGCGATCGAAACCGGGGCGTCCCTGGTCGCGGTTCCAGTCGGGGCGGTTTTGACCGGCCTGCGGGTCGGGACGGGTCTGGCCGTTCCAGCCTTGGCCGGCGCCGCGCTGACCGTTCCAAGCCTGACGGTCGCCACGCTGTCCGCCGCGCTGACCGTTCCAATCGGGACGGGCTTGACCATCGGGACGGTCGCCGCGGACTTGCGGTTGCGTGCCGAGATCGGCGCGTTGCGGGCGCTGGCCTTGGTCGGGCGCGGCGGGGCGGTCGGGGCGCTGCTGCTGAAAGGGTTGCCCATCTGGACGTGAGCCCCGATCGCCACGATCCTGACGCTGCCCCCGGTCAGGACGCTGGCCACGATCACCACGGTCCTGGTCGACCTGTTGCGCCGTCGCGGTCGATGCCATCATGGTTGCCGGCACCAACGCGGAAGCCGCCATCAAGAGTTTGAGAAACTTGCCCGTCATCGCCGTCGTCCTCGACTGCCGGCGCACGAGCCGGCTCCTATGATGGGTTGGTTCTAGACGTTGCGGTGTGTGGCGAGGCTGAATGGGTTCGTCAGCGATTAGACAGATTTAGGTGCAGGGCGGGCGGTTGATAGCTGCATCGCATAGTAGCCGCCTCCCCGGCGAAGGCCGGGGCCCAGTTGGGGCTGGCCTGTAACGACGGGCTGCGATCTATCACGCTTGACGTTCCAATTGGGCCTCGGCCTTCGCCGGGGTGGTGCAGCATTGGCGGCTGCATCTTTACGGGCGGCGATTGGGTGCGCGACCGACACATTGCACACATCTCGCTCTTCCTTGTTCTCCCGCGAAGGCGGGAGCCCAGACTGGACTCCCGCCTTCGCGGGAGAACAGGCTTGGTTCCGAGCGGACGCGCTATCGCGCTGGCGGCGGCACCAGTGCCGGCACCAGGCGCGCCGAGTCCGCGGGATCGATCCCCGGCCTTGGTCCTGCCGGAATAACCTCTTCCCCCCGCATTGCCCGCCCCGCGCGCTGCACCGCCTCGACCACCCGCGGATACACCCCGCATCGGCACAGGTTCGTGATCTGCTCGCGGATCAGCGCTTCGCTCGGGTCGGCATTGCGCTTCAGCAAAGCCGCGGCGGCCATGATCATCCCCGGGATGCAGAACCCGCATTGCGACACCGCTTCCGCGATAAACGCCAGCTGCACCGGATGGTTACGCTCGCGCGACAGCCCTTCGATCGTCGTGACGTACGCCCCCTCGATCGAACCGATCGGCACCCGGCAACTCCGCATCGCGCGCCCATCGATATCGACCGTGCACGCGCCGCACTGCCCCGTGCCGCAGCCATATTTCGTCCCCGTCAGGTTCGACGCATCGCGCAACGCCCACAGCAGCGGCGTCTCGTTGTCGAGCTTGTATTCGATCGGTTCGTTGTTGACGGTGAAGCGGCTCATGCCCGCCGTCCTAGCCCCGCAAGACGGATCGCACCACGCGGCATTGCCACGCGCCGTCGCCCCGGCTTATGTCGCGCAGATAATACCGCGAGGGGGCGCACCACGATGCACGTCGATACCAAATCCACACCAGCGGCTGGAGGCGATGCCAGCCACGGCTACGACGCGCCCGACCTGCGCGTGTTCGTGTTCGCGCTGTTCTTCATCTTCGGCGGCATCACCTCGCTGAACGACATCATCATCCCGAAGATGAAGGAGCTCTTCACGCTCGACCACGCGACCGCGATGCTGGTCCAGTCGGCGTTCTTCCTCGCCTATGCGCTGTTCTCGATCCCCGCTGCCGCGATCGTGCGGAAAGCCGGCTACATGCGCACCGCGTCGATCGGCCTCGTGACGATGACCGCGGGCTGCCTGTTGTTCATCCCCGCCGCGGGGCAGGCGAGCTTCGGCATGTTCCTGTTCGCGCTGTTCGTGCTCGGCGCCGGCATCACCGTGGTGCAGGTCGTCGCCAACCCGCTGATCTCGGCACTCGGCCATCCCAAGTCCGCCTCTAGCCGGCTGACCTTCGCGCAGGCGTTCAACTCGCTCGGCACCACGATCTTCCCGTATGTCGGCTCCGCGCTGATCCTCGGCGGGCTGGCGACGGTCGACTCTTCGACGCTCACCGGCGCCGCGCTCGACGCCTACCGGACGGAATCGTCGCGGACGGTCGTCCACACCTATATCGGCCTCGCGATCGCGCTGCTGATCGTCGCCGCGGTGGTGTGGACCCGTCGCAACCGGCTCAACGAGGAGCAGGACCAGACCGGCAGCATCTTCCATGCGTTCACGCTGCTGAAGCGCCCGCGCTTCGCGATGGGGACGGCGTGCATCTTCCTGTACGTCGGTGCCGAAGTCGCGGTCGGCTCGCTGATCGTCAATTACCTGATGCAGCCGAGCGTGATGGGCCTGAGCGACGTCGCGGCGGGCAAGCACGTGCCGTTCTACTGGGGCGGCGCGCTGGTCGGCCGGTTTATCGGTGCGTACGTGCTGAACAAGGTGTCGCCGGGCAAGGTCCTCGCGGGCGTCGCGACGGGCACGCTGGCGCTGATCCTGATCTCGGCGAATACCGAGGGCGCGCTGTCGGGCTGGGCGTTGCTGGCGATCGGCCTGATGAACGCGGTGATGTTCCCGACGATCTTTTCGCTGGCGTCGGAAGGTCTCGGCAAGCGTGCGGCGGAAGGCTCGGGCGTGATCGCCACGGCGATCGTCGGCGGCGCGATCGTTCCGTATCTGACGGGAATGCTGGCGGACAAGTCGGGCAGCCTGCACTTCGCGCTGCTTCTCCCGGCGATCTGCTACGCGCTGATCCTGGCATACGGACTGTACGCCCGGAAGCCGGTGGCGGAGGTCGCGGCCTAAGCCCCCATCCGTCATCCTGGGCTCGACCAGGATCCAGAGCCACGAACGCTAGCGCACGTGGCTCTGGATCCTGACTTACGTCAGGATGACGGTGGTTTCGGCAGCATCGGCGCCGCCCGCCCGGTCGCGAGATCGGCATCGGAAAACCGGATTGGCGTACGCAGCCCCGGGATCAAAGACCCATCCGGCCGCGCGACGTCGATCGCCATTCCCCGTGCGACAACCTGCGGATCATCGAACGCCTGCGCCACCGTATTGATCGGCCCGGCCGGCACCCCGACCGCCTCCAGACGCGCCAGCAACTCGAGCTTCGGCACGCGAGACGTCACCGCCTCGATCCCCTCGAACAGCAATTCCTTGGACGCCAACCGCCCGGCATTGCTCGCGAACCGCGGATCGTCGCGCATCTCGGGCAAGCCCATCGCGTCGCAGAACCGGCGGAACTGCCCGTCATTACCGACCGCCAGGATGAACCACCCATCGGCACACGGAAACACCGCATACGGACACACGTTCATATGCGCATTCCCGACCCGCGTCGGCGACACCCCGCTCGCAAACCAGTTCATCGCCTGGTTCGCCAGCACCCCCGTCATCGTGTCGAGCAACGCCATGTCGATCTGCTGCCCCTTGCCGGTCCGCTCGCGCATCGCCAACGCCGCCTGGATCGCGATCACGGAATACAGCCCGGTCATGATGTCGGCGAACGCGACGCCGATCTTCTGCGGCGCGCCGCCGGGCTCGCCGGTCAGGTCCATGATCCCACTCATGCCCTGCACGATGAAGTCGTAGCCCGCGCGCGGCGCGTAGGGCCCGTCCTGCCCGAACCCTGTGATCGAGCAATATACCAGCCGCGGATTGATCGCGGCGAGCGTGGCGTAGTCGAGCCCGTACTTCGCGAGCCCACCGACCTTGAAGTTCTCGATCACGACGTCGGCATCGGCGATCAGGTCGCGGACGACAGCCTGTCCTTCAGGCGTGGTAAAGTCAGCCACGACCGACCGCTTGCCCCGATTGGCGGCGTGGAAATACGCAGCGTCGCGCGTACCGTCAGGGTTGTCGATGAACGGCGGCCCCCAGGTTCGCGTGTCGTCACCGGCCGGGCTCTCGATCTTGACGACATCTGCCCCGAGATCGCCAAGGACTTGCCCCGCCCAAGGACCCGCAAGGATGCGCGCGAGTTCAACCACCTTCAACCCGGCGAGGGGGGTATCCTTCAACTGTGTTCTCCCGCGAAGGCGGGAGCCCAGACTGGGTCCCCGCCTTCGCGGGGAAACAAGCTGCCTAGCTCGATCAAAACGCAGCGATACCCGTGATCGCCCGCCCGAGGATCAGCGCGTGCACGTCATGTGCGCCCTCATACGTGTTCACCGTCTCCAGGTTCATCAGGTGACGCATCACCTGATACTCCCCCGAAATCCCGTTGCCGCCGTGCATGTCGCGAGACATCCGCGCGATATCGAGCGCCTTGCCGACGTTGTTGCGCTTCACGATCGAAACCATTTCCGGCGCGAACCGGCCCTCGTCCATCAGCCGCCCGACGCGCAACGACGCCTGCAACCCCAGTGCGATCTCGGTCTCCATATCCGCCAGCTTCTTCTGGAAAAGCTGCCGCCCGGCGAGCGGCGTCCCGAACTGGTTGCGATCCAACCCGTACTGCCGCGCCGCATGGAAACAGAACTCCGCCGCGCCGAGCGCACCCCAGGAAATCCCGTACCGCGCGCGATTGAGGCACCCGAACGGCCCCTTCAATCCTTGCACGTCGGGCAGCAGCGCGTCGTCGCCGACCTCGACCTCGTCCATCATCACCATGCCCGTGATCGACGCACGCAACGACAGCTTGCCCTCGATCTTGGGCGTCTCCAGCCCTTTCATCCCGCGCTCCAGGATGAAGCCGCGGATGCCGCCGCCATGCTCGTCGGACTTTGCCCAGATTACGAACACGTCGGCGATCGGCGAATTGGAAATCCACGTCTTCGCACCCGAGATGACATAGCCGTTGGCCGTCTTCTTCGCGCGCGTCGTCATCCCGCCGGGATCGGACCCCGCATCGGGCTCGGTCAGCCCGAAGCAGCCGATCCACTCGCCGGTCGCAAGCTTGGGCAGGTATTTGCGCTTCTGTTCTTCGGAACCGAACGCATTGATCGGGTACATCACGAGGCTCGACTGCACCGACATCATCGAGCGATACCCCGAGTCGATCCGCTCCACCTCGCGCGCGACCAGCCCGTACGCGACATAGGACGCACCGACGCCGCCATATTCCTCGGGGATCGTCGGCCCAAGCAGCCCAAGCGCACCCATCTCGCGGAAAATCGCGGGATCGGTATGCTCGTGCTGGAATGCGTCGATGATCCTGGGCGCGAGCTTGTCGTCGGCATAGGCCTTCGCGCTGTCGCGGATCATCCGCTCGTCCTCGCTCAACTGATCGTCGAGCAGGAACGGATCCGCCCAGTCGAACTTGCCCATCCCGGCCATATGAATCTCCTTCGTTGACCGTCGACTTCGTGGTTCGGCCAGCGAAAGTCCACCCCTGATGAGACGTTTACGCGTCGATCAGCGTCAGCACCGCGATCGTCACATGCTCGCGGTCGCCGATCGACCAGGTGCGGTCGACCACGAGATCGGCGACGATATGCCCGCGCATCGCGAACTCCGCGTCGGGCAGTCCGTCGATCCAGTCTCGAAGACCGGGTACGGGCACTGCCGCGATCGTCAACCGGTGCAGCGTGCCGACGAACGTCGCGCTGGCCCAGGGCGTGCACGCGATCGACTCGACGTGCATCGTCAGGCCTGCCGCCGCCGCATGGCCGCGAAGCGCGCGGATCAACAGCGTGCCCGCATCGGGGCCACGGATCGCGTCCATCCTCATGACCCGTGCCGTTCTATGAACGTTTCGATCCGCGCCACCATCGGCGCGCGCGGCTGGCGACCGAGTCGGAGATCGTGGACCAGCCGCGGATCGCCGACCGCCAGCCGGCCGAACTTCGATGTCGGCATGCCGGTCTGTCGCAGATATCGGTCGATCTTGATGAGAACGGACATGGTCGCTCCTTCCTGTTCCTGGCCCAAGACCCTGCCCGAGTCTTTGCCTGTGTTCTTGATCTGTTCCGGCAAATCCTACTTGTCTAGGAAAATTCCTACGCTACGGTTCGCGCGTGGCTAGAACCGTGTCCGATCCCGATCCAAGAACCGCGCTGGCAACGCTGGCCGCTGCGCGTGGCGACAGTCTGGCGGCGTTGTCGGCGATGCTGGGGCGCAACGCGGCGTACCTTCAGCAATATGTCCGGCGTGGATCGCCGCGGGTGCTCGGCGAACGCGACCGTCGATTGCTGTCGGAATATCTGGGGGTGAGCGAGACAACGCTGGGCGCACCCGCCGACCGGGCGGCAGGGTTCCGCATCCGCAAGCTCGACGTCGCGGCGTCGGCGGGGCCGGGCGCGCTGGTCGATCGCGAGATCGTGCTCGGCACCGACACGCTGGACCCCGGCCTCGCGCGGAAACTCGGGCTAAGGGACGGGCAGGCGGCGATCATCCGCGTGCGCGGGAGTTCGATGGAGCCGGGACTGTTCGACGGCGATCACATCGTGGTCGACACCGCCGACAATACGCCGCGCGCAAAGGGCGGGGTGTACGTCATCCGGATCGACGACGCGGTTATGGTGAAGCGCGTTGCCGTTCTACGCGGTGCGCTAGTGGCAACGAGCGATAACCCGGACGCGGCGGCTGTGCCGGACGGAGCGATCGCCGTCATCGGCCGCGTAGTCTGGCAAATGCGCGAGCCGCGATAGCAGGCTGGCGTTTAATTTTTGAATCCTCCCCCGCCAGGGGGAGGTGGCGCCGAAGGTTACGGAGGGGGAGGACACGATACAATGGTCATCGCCGCCGCCCCCTCCGTCAGGCTGACGCCTGCCACCTCCCCCTGGCGGGGGAGGATCGACGTGCCATCGATCCGCCGTTTACCGCTCCTGCAACTTGCTCAGGATAGTCATCGACTGTTCCGAGCCAGACTGCGGGACGATCTCACCCGCGCGGTCGATGATCGCGTCCCAATGCGCTGCGACGCCTTCGACGGACAGGTCGTCGCCGGTCAGCAGCTTGCCCTGCGTCAGCGTCACATATGCCGCCTGGAACACGCCGGCGCCCGCGCCGACGATCATGTTGGTCGGCGCATCTTCCGACACGAGGAACACCGCGGCAGGCGCGACCTTGTCGGGGGAAAAGGCCTTGAACGCTTCCTCGGGGAAGATGTCCTGCGTCATCCGGGTGCCCGCGGTCGGCGCGATCGTGTTGACCTTGATATTGTTCTTCGCGCCCTCGATCGCGAGCGTCTTGGTCAAGCCGGCGAGGCCCAGCTTGGCGGCGCCGTAGTTCGCCTGCCCGAAATTGCCGTAGAGACCGGTCGAGGATGCGGTCATCAGGATGCGGCCGTAATTCTGGCTGCGCATCGTGTCCCAGACCGCCTTGGTAGCATTGGCCGAGCCGTTCAGGTGGACGTCGACGACGAACTTGAAGTCGGCGGGCTCCATCTTGGCGAAGCTCTTGTCGCGTAGCACGCCGGCATTGTTGATGAGAATGTGGACGCCGCCCCATTTTTCGGAGGCGCGGGCAACCATCTCGACCATCTGGTCGTAGTCGGTGACGCTGCCGCCGTTCGACATCGCTTCGCCGCCGGCAGCCTCGATTTCCTCGACGACTTTCAGCGCGGCGTCGGAATGTCCGGTGCCGTCGCGCGACGCACCCAGATCGTTGACCACGACCTTCGCACCGCGGCGGGCGAGTTCGAGCGCATATTCGCGCCCCAAGCCGCCACCCGCACCGGTCACGATGGCAACCCGGCCGTCAAAGCGAATAGACATGGAAAAGGCGCTCCTCTCTTATCGTTGGAGCGCCTTTCCTAGAACGTAAAGCTAGCCGTGCAAGCGGCGGATAAATCCGCCACCTACGCAGACGTCAGTTACTTGCCGCCGCGGTTGCGGCAGCCGTCCTTGACCGTCTTCGAGCACACCGGATACGTCGCCGGTGCTGGCGTCGGCGGCGTTACCGTCGGCTGGCCGAACGTCACGCGACCTGCGCCAGGCGCCATCGGTGCGCCTGCCATCGGTGCGGCTGGTGCCGCTGCCTGATCGGCAGGAGCGGCCATTGCCTGATCCGCCGGTGCAGCAGGCGCTGCGGGGTCGGCAGGGGCAGCCTGATCGGCCGGTGCCGTCTGCATCGCGGGATCGGCCGGTGCGGTCTGCGCGGCGGGGTCTGCCGGCGGCGTCGTCTGGGCGATCACGGGCGACGCGAGAAGAGCGGCAGCGGCGAGAAGGATGGACTTCATGTGAATCTCCTAAATGGGTGCACCATTTTGGTAGCGCGACGTCTGAACGCACTAAGTCGCGCTTGGGTCCTTCGTTTCGCATCCGATTCCATTCGCCCCATCGCGGGACAGAGTCCTTATCCGCCCGTATCGAGCGAATACCCCGCCGAACGGACGGTGCGGATGATGTCCGGACGCTCGCCGACATTGATCGCTTTCCGCAGCCGCCGGATGTGCACGTCGACCGTCCGGCTCTCGATATCGCTGTCATGCCCCCACACCGCATCGAGCAGCCGCTCGCGCGAAAACACCCAGCCGGGATGCTCGAGGAAATGCTTGAGCAGCCGGAACTCGGTCGGTCCGAGCGACACGACCTCGCCCGAGCGACGCACCTTGTGCCCGACGGTATCCATCTCGATGTCAGCATAGCTGAGCGCTTCGCCGGCGAGGGCAGGGCGGACCCGGCGCAGCACGGCACCCACGCGCGCGACGAGTTCGCGCGGCGAGAACGGCTTGGTCACGTAATCGTCGGCACCGGTTTCGAGCCCGCGCACGCGATCCTCCTCCTCACCACGCGCGGTGAGCATGATGATCGGCACGTTCTGCGTCTCGGGTGCGCGGCGCAGGCGACGACAGACCTCGATCCCCGACAGCCCCTCGACCATCCAGTCGAGCAGGACGATGTCGGGCACCTTCTCCTTGGCGAGCAGCAAGGCTTCCTCGCCATCGGGGGTATGCGCGATCTCGAAATCCTCGCGCTTGAAATGCCAGACCAGCAATTCGGCCAGCGCAGCATCGTCCTCGACCAACAGCATTTTCGCGCGTGCCATTATGCCTGCTCCTTCTTTATGCCGCGTTCGCGATCGACCATCTGCGTGCCGGTCGCGGCGAAATAGACCATCTCGGCGACGTTGGTGGCGTGGTCGCCGATCCGCTCGAGGTTCTTGGCGACGAACAGCAGATGCGCGACCTGGCTGATCGTCTTTGGATTTTCGACCATGTAGGTGACGAGCGTGCGGAAGATGCTGTCGTAGAAATCGTCGAGCGCATTGTCGCATTCGACGACGCGGACAGCTTCCTCGGGGTCGCGCGCGGCGAACGCGTCGAGCACGTCGTGGACCATCTCGCTCGCCATCCGGCCCATCGCCGGCAGGATCGAGATCGGCTCGATCCGGTGCTCGCTCTCGATCATCGGCACGCGCTTGGCGATGTTCTTGGCGTAATCGCCGATCCGCTCGACGACGCCCGCGATCTTCAGCGCGGCGACCACCTCGCGGAGATCGACCGCCATCGGCGCGCGCAGGGCGATGATCCGCACCGCGAGCCGCTCGACCTCAGCCTCGATGACGTCGATCTGCTTGTCGGCGACGCGCACCTGTTCCGCGAGCGCGAGGTCGTTGCGTTGCAGCGCCCGCATCGCCTTGTCGATCGCGTCCTCGGCGAGCCCGCCCATCTGCGAGATCAACCCGCGGAGCTCGCCGATGTCGTTGTCGAAGGCCTTGACCGTATGCGTGTTCATGGTCGTTTCCCGACTCAGCCGTAACGGCCGGTGATGTAATCCTTGGTCCGCTCTTCGCGGGGATTGGTGAAGATGTCCGAGGTGTTGCCGTATTCGACCAGCGTGCCGAGGTGGAAGAACGCGGTCTTCTGGCTGACGCGCGCCGCCTGCTGCATGTTGTGCGTGACGATCACCATGGCATAGCGGCCGCGCAATTCGTGGATCAGCTCCTCGATCTTGGCGGTCGCGATCGGATCGAGTGCCGAACACGGCTCGTCCATCAAAATGACCTCGGGATCGACCGCGATCGCCCGCGCGATGCACAGCCGCTGCTGCTGGCCGCCCGATAGCGCCGTACCGCTGTCGCTCAGCCGATCCTTGACCTCGTCCCACAGGCCCGCCCGCCGCAGCGACTTCTCGACGATCCGGTCGAGATCCGCCTTGGCGCCCGCGAGACCGTGGATGCGCGGGCCATAGGCGACGTTCTCGTAGATCGATTTCGGGAACGGGTTGGGCTTCTGGAACACCATGCCGACGCGGGCGCGGAGCTGCACCACGTCCATGTCGGGCGAATAGATGTCCTGGCCGTCGAGCTTGATCTCGCCGGTCACGCGCGCGCTCGCGACGGTGTCGTTCATGCGGTTGAGCGTGCGCAGGAAGGTCGACTTGCCGCAGCCCGACGGGCCGATGAACGCGACCACCTCGTCCTGGTCGACGTCGATCGAGACGTCGTTGATCGCGATCTTGCTGCCATAGGCGACAGAGACGTTGCGCGCCGTCATCTTGAGGACGGGAGGCTTGAAAGGTTTTGGCATCACCAGCGGGTCTCGAATCGGTTGCGGAGGTAGATCGCGACGCCGTTCATCGCGAGCAGGAACACGAGCAGGACGATGATCGCGGCGGAGGTCTTCTCGACGAAGCCGCGGCTGACCTGATCGGACCAGAGGAAGATCTGGACGGGCAGCACGGTCGCGGGATCGCTGAGCCCGGACGGAGGCGCGGCGATGAAGGCACGCATGCCGATCATCAACAACGGCGCGGTCTCGCCCAGCGCACGCGCCATGCCGATGATCGTGCCCGTGAGGATGCCGGGCAGCGCGAGCGGCAGGACGTGGTGGAACACGACCTGGACCGGCGACGCGCCGATGCCGAGCGCGGCGTCGCGGATCGACGGCGGCACCGCCTTGATCGCGTTGCGCCCGGCGATGACGATGACGGGCATGGTCATCAGCGCGAGCGTGAGGCCACCGACGATCGGTGCCGACCGCGGCATCCCGAACGTGCCTAGGAATACGGCCAACCCGAGCAGGCCGAAGATGATCGACGGCACCGCCGCGAGGTTGTTGATCGACACCTCGATCAGGTCGGTCCAGCGGTTCTTCGGCGCATATTCCTCGAGATACAGCGCGGACAGCACGCCGATCGGGAACGCCAGCAACAGCGTGACGATCATCGTCAGCAACGACCCCTTGAACGCCCCCCAGATCCCGACTCGGGTCGCATCGGTCGAGTCCGCCGAGGTGAGGAAGCCCGCGTTGAACCCGCGGGTCAGCGCCCCGCTCGCCTTCAGCCGCGCGACGACCGCTTCGGCGTCGCGCGTGCCGTTGCCCTTGGCGGCGACGTCGATCGGGCTGGAGACGGGAACCTCGAACACGGTCTTGCGCTGGAGTAGCGACGGGTCGGCCTTGATCGCATCGCGGACCACCGCCCAGGCGCCGTCGGAAAGCAGGTCGGTGCCGTCCTTGCCGAACGCCTTGGTCGCGGCGAGGTCGACCGTGCCTTCCAGCCCTGCACCGGCAAGCGCGAGATCGGCGCCGCGACCGACGAGGCGGGCGGGCTCGATCGGCAGCTTGGCGGCGGCGAGGTCGACCGGGAGCGACACGCGCGTCTCGACGAACCCGCTCGCGCCCTGCATCACCATCGTGATCAGCAAATAGGCGAGGAACGCCGCCGACAGCCATACCGCGGCGAGCCCGGCGAAGCGGAAGCGGCGCTCGGACGCGTAGCGGCGGCGGATGCGCGATTGCATCGCCTGCGTCGTCCAGTCGGTCGGCACGCGGCGCACCGGCTCGGCATTGGTCACAGGAATCTGGGGCACGAGCGTGTCACTCATAGGCTTCGCGGTACCGTTTGACGACGCGCAGCGCGACGATGTTGAGAAGGAGCGTGACCACGAACAGCGTCAGGCCCAGCGCGAACGCGGCAAGCGTCTTGGGGCTGTCGAACTCGGCCTCGCCGGTCAGCAGGTCGACGATCTGCTTGGTTACGGTGGTGGTGCTTGCGAACGGGTTGAGCGTCAGCGTCGCGACACCGGAGGCGGCCATGACGACGATCATCGTCTCGCCGATCGCGCGCGACACGGCGAGCAACACGCCGCCGACGACGCCGGGCAGGGCGGCCGGGAGTAGCACGCGGCGGATCGTCTCGGACGAGGTCGCGCCCATCGCGAGGCTCCCGTCACGCATCGACGAGGGGACCGCCGCGATCGAATCGTCGGCCATCGACGACACGAACGGGATGATCATGATCCCCATGACGAGGCCGGCGGCGAGCGCGCTCTCGGACGACGCCCAGCTGATCCCGACGGATACGGCGAGGTCACGCACCGCGGGCGCGACGGTCAGCGCGGCAAAATAGCCGTAGACGACGGTCGGCACGCCCGCGAGCACCTCGAGAATCGGCTTCATCCATTTGCGCGTGTTCGGCGCGGCATATTGCGTGAGGTAGATCGCGCTCATCAGCCCGAACGGGATCGCGACGATCATCGCGATCACCGCGCCGATGAAGAACGTCCCCCAGAACAGCGGCACCGCGCCGAGCGACGCGCCCGGATCGCGGCCGTCGATAACCTGCGGGCTCCAATGCGTGCCGAACAGGAAATCGGTGATCGGCACGACCGAGAAGAACCGCGCGGACTCGTACAGTAGCGAGGCGACGATCCCGACCGTGGTCAGGATCGCGATCAGCGATGCGCCAAGCAGCATCAGCATCACCACCCGCTCGACCTGCGTCCGCGCGCCGAACCCGGGCTTCACGCGCGTGAAGGCGAACGCACCGCCGGCAAAGGCGAGCAGCAGCGCGGCGGCGGTGGCGATCCAGTCGTAGCGCGATTGCGCCGCGGCGTAGGACGGGGCGAGCGTGCGGGCGAGTCCGTGGAACGCACCGAAGCTGCGGCCTTCCGCGAGGCTGCGCGCTTCGGACAGGATCGATGCGCGGTCGAAGCCGGGCGGGGGGAGCTGGATCGCGGCTGGCGTGGCGAGCACAGCATCGGTGACGAGCGCGGGCGCGGTCATCGACCAGACCACGAGGAAGACGAGCGGCGGGATCGCGGTCCACAGCGCGACGTACCAGCCGTGATGCGACGGCAGCGAACTGAACCGCACGGTGCTGCCGGCGCGGAAGCGCGTGGCGCGGACTCGGGCGGTGAGCCAGCCGATCAAGCCTAAGCCTAGGACGAGGAAGAGGAGGGCGATCGGGGACATTATACTTCTCGCCCGCAATGATTGGTTGCGCGCATGCGCACCAAGTCACTAGCCGCCACCCCGGCGAAGGCCGGGGCCCAGTTGGAAAGGTCGCAGTAACGGCGGGCTGTGCTCACCAATGCAACGGTGCCCCGTTGGGCCCCGGCCTTCGCCGGGGTGGTTGCCCTGTTAAGTGGGGCTATCGCGCCAAAACCCCCGTTCCCCCGCGGACGCGGGGGCCCAGCTAAGTTCCGATCGCGCGCTTGGCCCCTGGGCCCCCGCGTTCGCGAGGGAACTAGGAGGGGTGTGCGGTTGGACGAAACACCCATCACGACAAAACCGCCGGATCCAGCACAGTCTCATTCGCGATGATCGCCGCCGACCGCGCCTGGATCGCCGCCGGAGACGCAATCAACCCCCGCTTCACCAACGGCCCCGTCGCCCCCCAGTTCGCCGCATACAGCTTCAACAAGTTCCGCAGTCCCGGGATCGCCGTCAGGTGCGCCTTCTTCACGTAGATATAGAGCGGCCGGGACCCCGGATACGCGTTGTCCGCGATCGTCGCATAGGTCGGCGCCACGCCCGAGATCGACACCCCGTTCACGTCGTCCTTATTCTCTTCGAGATAACTGTAGCCGAACACGCCGATCGCATTGGGGTTCGACTGCAATTTCTGGACGATCAGATTGTCGTTCTCGCCCGCATCGACATACACGCCGTCCTCGCGCACCCGCGTACACAGCGCCTTGTGCGCCTCGGCATCCGACTTCGCGAGCGCCTTGGCTGAAGGATCGCTCGCCTCGCACCCCTTGGTCAGGATCAGCTCGGCCAGCGCATCGCGCGTGCCACTGGTGGCCGGGGGACCGTAAACCTGGATCGGCACCGCCGGCAGCGCGGGATTAACGTCGCGCCAGACGCGAGCCGTGTTCACCTTGCCGCCCGGATTGGCGGCGAGCGCCTTGTAGAGGTCGGTCGGCGTCAGCTGCATCTTCGGGCCGTTCTTCGCCTCGGCAAAGGCGATGCCGTCGATCCCGACCTGGATCTCGATCACGTCGCGCACGCCGTTCTTCGCGCACGTCGCATACTCGCTCGCCTTCATCCGGCGCGAGGCGTCCTCGATATCGGGATGCGCCGCGCCGACGCCGGCACAGAACAGCTTCATGCCAGCCCCGGTCCCGGTCGATTCGATCACCGGCGCCTTTGCGTCTGGATCGTTCGCGACGAGCTGCTCGGCGATCATCGTCGTGAACGGATAGACGGTGGAGGACCCGACAGCGGTGATCTGGTCGCGTGAGCCCGCGCCGCCGCCGTTCGCCTGATCGACGCACGCGGCAAGAGCCCCAACCACCCCAAGAAGAACGAACCGCTGCACCAGAATTCCCGTCATGCACCGGCCTTAGCGGTACTTAAGACGATCCTGTGTGACAGTTGGGTTACCCTTTTATGACAGCGCCTTTGGTCGCGCCGCCGCTCGGGGGCAGGATGACGGAAACCACCGTCCCGACGCCGACCTGACTCGCGATATCGAGACGCCCACGGTGTCGCTCGACGATATGCTTGACGATCGCCAGCCCGAGACCCGTACCGCCCAGCGACCGGCTGCGCCCCGCGTCCGCGCGATAGAAGCGCTCGGTCAACCGCGGGATGTGCACCGCCGCGATGCCGTCGCCCTCGTCGCGGATCGACAGGCGGATCATCCCGGCATCGTCGCGCTTCAGTTCGATCGTCACCGGCGTCCCCGCACGCCCGTACTTCATCGCATTGCCTATGAGGTTGTGGAGCATCTGCGACAGCTGCACCCGATCCCCCGACACCGAGGAGAGGTTCGGATCGATCGTCGCGACCAGATCGTGCCCGCGATCGCCCGCGGCATCGGCCAGTTCCTCGCGCGTGTCCTCGACCAGCTGCGCGAAATCGACCGCTTGGTCCGGGAGGCGGAATTTTTCCGCCTCGATGCGCGACAGCGAGATCAGATCCTCGACCAGCCGCTGCATCCGTCGCGCCTCGTCGTCCATCACCTTCAGGAACCGCGCGCGCACCTCGGCATCCTCGCCCGCCTCGTCGCGCAAGGTCTCGATAAACCCGAGAATCGAAGCCAACGGCGTGCGCAATTCATGACTCGCATTGGCGACGAAATCGATCCGCATCCGCTCGGCGGCATAGTTGCCGGTCTGGTCGACAAGGTGGACGATTCGCTGGCCTTCCGACGTCTCGCTGAGTAGCATTTCCCAGCGCTGATCCCGCGTGCCGAGCCCGACCAGCTCGATCGGTCGCTCGCCGTCGATCGGCCCCGGCGTCCCGAGGCGCTCTGCCGCCGCAGGATGGCGAATCGCAACGCGCGCGTCCTCGCCAAGGATATGCGCGCCGAGCAACGTCCGCGCGGCACGATTGGCGACCACTACGCGGCCGTCCTCGACCAGCATCACCGGCGCGACGATCGCATCGAGAACGTCGTCGAGCACCGACGGCGACACGCTCGTCGCGTCATCCATGGCAGGCGTCTCGTCCCCGGTGCCGGCCGCCACCAGCGCGGCTGCGATTCCCCCGACAAGCGCGACGATCGCGCCCTGCACGTCGCGGGTGAGCGCGAACACCGCCACGGCAGCGATGACGACCACGACGATCGCCCAAAACGTACGCAGGCCAAATCCGGAAAGCATTGCGGTCTCCTGGGACGGAATCGACGTCCACGCACCGCGCCATACAGCGGCACGGTGCAAACCGGTATCGTCTGTTGGCGCCATCGACTTGCTGACCGCGGAATCGAATCGCGTGCGAAGTCGTCCTACTCCGGCACGCTCTCCCCAGCGTCGATACGGCGATGTTGTCAGCGCTTCAGGATTATGAAAGGGCTGTGGTCTAGCAGGGGCATCATGGACGACATCGAACTCAACCAAGACCCAGTCGCAGCCGCGGAGACCGACACCGGCGTTCCATCGCGTCGCCGCGTGCTGGCGCTCGGCGCCGCGACCGCAGGCATGGTGGTGTCGATTCGCCCGGCGCTCGCGCAGACCGCCGGCTCGGTGCTGAATTGCGAGATTCCGGTGCCCGATCCGGGCCGCGCCGGCAGCTATATTGATGCGAACGGCGGCGTCGTGCCGGCGCGCACCAAGGGCGCCTTCCCGCCGTCGACGCGCGCGTTCAAGGGCGAAGAGGTCAAGCGCGCGATGGCCAGCGGCAGCACGCTGCCCGGCACCGATTCGGACCGCAGCCGCGCGTACGTCAAATATATCCGCCGGTTGCAGCGCGGCCAAGGCGGCTTCACCTGCTTTGCATCGTTGCAGATGCCGCGCGGCTGAGGCCGTGTCGGGGACGATCTTTCGGGGACCGCCCGACGGAGGCCTGCTGATCGCGCCGCTCGATGAATTCACCGCGGTCTATCATCGCGCGTCGGGGATCACGCACTTACTGACCGAACCCGCGCCGCAGATTCTGGCGGTGTTAGGCGAGGGAGCATCGTCGTTGGACGTCCTCCTAGAGCGGCTTGGACGTGACTATGATCTCGATGACGGTACGCGTGAGGCTTTGGCGGCACGGCTCGAAGAACTGGTCGAAGCCGGACTGATCGAGCGGGCATGAGGCACGATTTTTCCGTCCGTATCGGGCCGGTTGGTTTCCGCATCGGCTCCGACTGGCGCGCGCCGATCGCCGAACTTCGAAGCCTGTACCGCGGTTACCCGAAGCCGCACGACGGCATCCCCGACTTCACCGTGCGCCTGTTTGCGCGGCGTCCGTGGCGACGGTTCATCCGCCCGTCCGTCGAGATCGGTGGCGACTACATGCTCCCCGAAGCTGCACCCTTGCCGCTTCGCCAGGGATTGCTCGCAGCCGAGATGGCGATGAATCTTCAGATGGCGCTGGGCGCCCGCCGCTATCTGCTGCTCCACGCGTCCGCAGTCGAGCGCGATGGTCGCGCCCTGTTGATGACCGGCATCTCGGGCGCTGGGAAGTCGACGCTCGCGACCTTGCTCGCGGCGAAGGGCTGGCGGTTCATGGGGGACGAGTTCGCGTTGCTCGATCCCGCGACCGGGCTGGTCCACGCGTTCCCACGATTGATCAGTCTTAAGAACGAAGCGATCGCTGCGGCCGAGTTGGCGTGGCCTGATGCGCGGATGGGGCCGTTGATGCCGGCGACGCCGAAAGGCGACATCCGCCACATGGTCCCCGACGCGCGCGCGATCGCGGCGATGGATGTGCCCGTAACGCCCGCGCTATTGGTGTTTCCGCGCTATGGTTTCGAGGCGGAGACGCGATCGGTGCCGCCGGCCGAGGCGTTCGTGCGGATGACGCAGGCCTCGACCAATTACATCGCGCTGGGCGAGGCCGGCTTTCGGTCGCTGACGGGCTTGATCGCCGACGTTCCTTCGGTCGCGATCGATTATCCGGACGGGGCAAGCGCGATCGAGCAGGTCGAGGCGCTATGGTCCGCGCTGTGAGCGACGCCCGCATCCTCGCTCGCGCGCTCGCCGATCCGGGCAGCGTCGCCGAGTTCGATGCGGACGGCTGGACCGCACTGCTGACGATGGCGCGGGCGGAGCAGTTGATCGGTACGCTGGCGATGCGTCTCGACGGCCTGCAGATGCCTGATGGCGTGAAGGCCATCCTGGCCGACGCCCGCGCCGCCGCCGAGCACGGCCGCCGCGCCGCGCTATGGGAGGCTGAGATGGCCCGGCGGGCGCTATCTGCGGTCGATTGCCCAGTCATCCTGCTGAAGGGCACCGCGTTCGTCGCGGCGGGTTTGTCGGCGGGGCAGGGGCGATCGATCGGCGATCTCGATATTCTTGTGCCGCGTGCATCGCTCGATGCGGTCGAGGCGGCGCTGCTCGCGGCTGGATGGGAATGGGTGAAGCCCGACCCGTATGACGACGTCTATTATCGCCGCTGGATGCACGAGCTCCCGCCGCTGATCCACCGCGACCGCGACCGGATGATCGACGTCCACCACACCATATTGCCGCTGACCGCACGGATCACGCCCGATGCGGCGGCGCTGATCGACGGAAGCATGGCGCTGGAGAACGGCCTGCGAACGCTTTCCCACAACGGCATGCTGGTTCACGCCGCGGCGCATCTGTTCGCCGATGGCGATCTCGCCGGTGGCTTGCGCAACCTGTGGGATATTCGCTGTCTCGTCGACGAGTTCGGCACCGACGGGCAGGACGCGGAGGCGCAGAGGCACGGCCTGTCCCGCGAAGTGGCCCGATCGTTGCGCCTCGTCGATGCGCTCTTCGCCGAAGGAACCGCGCGCGGGGCCGATCGTCTCTACATTCGCCGCATCACCGCGCGAGACGGTTGGGGCAGGCCAACCCGACCGATCACCCGGCTAGCCTTCTACGTCCGCTCGCACTGGTTACGCATGCCGCCAGCGATGCTTGCCCGCCACCTCTGGACCAAGTGGCGCAAGGGTTAGTTGAGCCGAGCGCCGCGCCTGCGCCGGACGGCCCAGACGATCAGCAACACCGCGGTGATCGCCAGCGTATCGGCGATCCAGTCGTGAATATCGCAATCGCGGTGGAGCGACGGGATCGCCTGCAGGACCTCGATCATCGCGCCGAGGAACGACAGCCGCTCGCCGATCCGGAACAGCCGCGCGGTCGGAAACGACAGCGCAGCCAGCAGCGCCATCGTCGCGAAGGCGAGCATATGCCCGAACTTGTCGCCGAACTGGTCGATCGGCATGTGCGGCGGCTTCGGCAGCAGCGCCATCGTCACCGCGAACACGATCGCCACGACCAGGGCGATACGCGTGAGCGTTGTCCGGTTCATGCGCCAAGCCTTTCGAGCGTCGGGATGAGTTCGTCGAAACCGTCGATCACCGCGTCGGCGCCAAGCTCTGCTACGGGCTGCATCAGAAAACCGAAGCTGCACGCGATCGTCGGCAGGCCTGCTGCTTGCCCGGCCTGGATGTCGAAGATCGAATCGCCGACGAACGCAGCGCGGTCTCCGCCGCCCCCGCTTTCACGACAAAGCTTCACCATCTCGTGGATCGGCATCGGAGAGGGCTTCGACTCCGCCATCGTATCGCCGCCCAGGATGCAGGCAAATCGATCGGCCAGCCCAAGTTCGCCCAGCACGGTCCGCGCGAACCGTTCGACCTTGTTGGTGACGATCCCCAGCGTCACGCCCTTCGCAGCCAAGGCGTCCAGCGCATCGATCGCCCCCGGATAAGGCTTTGTCAGCACACAGATATTCGCCTCGTAATAGGCGAGCAGCGCGGCGTGCAGCGTATCGAGCATCGGCTCGTCATAACCGCCGGTCGCGGTCAGGCCCTGCTTGAGCATGTGCCGGGCGCCGCCGCCGATCATCGGCTTGACCTGCGCGACGGTAAGCGGTGGGCGATCGACCGAAGCAAGCGCGTGGTTGACCGCGGCGGCTAGGTCGCCGCTCGTGTCCAGCAACGTGCCGTCGAGGTCGAACCCGACGATATCGAATAAAAAATGCGTCATTGGGTGCGGGCCTGCCAGCGAGACTATGGAATTGGCAAGGCTTTCGTGGCAGCGATCCTTCCATGACGACGCATTCCATCGACCAACCGATTCCAGCCCACCCCATCGCAGTCGTGATCCTCGCTGCCGGCAAGGGTACGCGGATGAAATCTGATCTTCACAAGGTGCTTCACCCGATCGCCGGCCGACCGATGCTGCTGCATCTCGTCGCAAGCGCGGCGGCGTTGCAGCCGGCGAAGACCGTCGTCGTGACGGGGGCGGGGCGTGAACAGGTCGAGGCGGCGGTGGCGCCGCTTGGGATCGCCACTGCGCTCCAGGCGGAGCAACTCGGCACCGGCCACGCGGTCGCGCAGGCCCGCGACGCGCTGGCCGGGTTCGAGGGCGACGTCCTGATCCTCTACGGCGACGTTCCGCTCGTCACCGCCACGACGATGCAGCGGATGATCGACCGGTTGCACGCCGACGACACGCCCGCCGTCGTCGTGCTCGGCTTTCGCCCTGAAAATCCCGGGGCCTATGGTCGCGTGATCGCTAATGCCGCGGGCCGGATGGACCGGATCGTCGAGTATAAGGACGCGTCGGAGGCGGAACGCGCCGTGACGCTGTGCAATTCCGGGCTGATGGCGGTACGATCGACCGATCTGTTCGCGTTGCTCAACCGGCTCGGCAACGACAATGCGGCGGGCGAATATTACTTTACCGACATCGTCGAGCTTGCCGCAGCCGCCGGCCGATCGTCCGCGGTCATCGAAACCGGCGCGGACGAAGTCGCCGGCGTCAACAGTCGCGGTGAACTCGCCAGCGTTGAAGGGGCATGGCAGGCAACGCGACGCGCGCAGGTGATGGCCGACGGCGTCACGTTGATCGCGCCCGACACGGTCTGGTTCTCGCACGACACGGTCCTCGGCCGCGACGTCGTGATCGAGCCCAACGTCGTGTTCGGCCCCGGCGCGCGCATCGCTGATGGCGCGACGATCCACGCGTTCAGCCACGTCGAGGGCGCCTCGGTCGGCAAGGGAGCGAACGTCGGTCCGTTCGCCCGCCTCCGTCCCGGCGCGGATCTGCATGCGGATGCCAAGGTCGGCAATTTCGTCGAGATAAAAAAGGCGATCATCGGCGAAGGGGCGAAAGTCAGCCACCTCACCTATATCGGCGACGCGGACATCGGCGCGGGCGCGAATATTGGCGCGGGGACGATCACCTGCAACTACGACGGTTACTTCAAATACCGCACCGTGATCGGCGAGGGCGCGTTCATCGGTTCGAACTCCGCACTGGTCGCGCCTGTCACGATCGGCGCAGGTGCCATCGTCGCCGCGGGATCGGTCGTGACTCAGGACGTCGAGGCCGATGCGCTGGCACTGGTCCGCCCGCCGCAAATCGCGAGGCCCGGCTGGGCCAGGCGCTTTCGCGACGGCATGATCGCGCGTAAGGCCGCCCAAGCAAGCGGCAAGTAAGACCCGTTCCACGGAGTATGATGTAAATGTGTGGTATCGTTGGAATCCTGAGCGGCGAAGATGTTGCCGGTCGTCTCCTGGATGGCCTGAAGCGGCTCGAATATCGCGGCTATGATTCGGCCGGCATCGCGACCGACAATGACGGCGCGATCGAGCGGCGGCGGGCGTCGGGCAAGCTGGTCAATCTGGCGAACGAACTCGCCGCGCATCCGCTGCCCGGCAAGACCGGTATCGCGCATACGCGTTGGGCGACGCATGGCGGCCCGACCACCAACAACGCGCATCCCCATGCCACCGGCGAAGTCGCGGTGGTCCACAACGGCATCATCGAGAACTTCAAGCCGCTTCGCGACGAACTGATCGCGCGCGGCCGCACGTTCACCAGCGAGACCGACACCGAAGTCGTCGCGCACCTGATCAGCGAGAAGGTCGAGGCAGGCATGGACCCGGTTTCGGCCGTCCGCGAGATCCTGCCGCGCCTGCACGGAGCGTTCGCGCTCGCGATCCTGTTCCGCCAGCATCCCGATTTGCTGATCGGCGCGCGGCTCGGTTCGCCGTTGGTGGTTGGTCACGGTGAGGGCGAGATGTATCTCGGCTCGGACGCGCTGGCGCTCGCTCCGCTGACGCAGCGGATCGCGTATCTCGACGAGGGCGACTGGGTCGTGCTGACCCGCGACGGCGCACAGGTCTATGACCGCGACAACGCGCCCGTCGAGCGCGCGATCACGCTGTCCGGAATCACCGGCGAGGTGATCTCGAAGGGCAACCACAAGCATTACATGCTCAAGGAGATCTACGAGCAGCCGATCGTCGTCGCGCAGACGCTCCGCTCGTATCTGAAGCGGATGGAAGGCGAGGTCTCGCTGCCAATCCCCGAGTTCGACCTGTCCACGATCAAGCGCGTGACGATCGTCGCGTGCGGCACGAGCTTCTACGCCGGCATGGTCGCCAAATACTGGTTCGAGCAGTTCGCGCGCGTGCCCGTCGATCTCGATGTCGCCTCCGAATTCCGCTACCGCGCGCCGGTGATGGAAGACGGCGGCCTCGCGCTCTTCATCTCGCAGTCGGGCGAGACCGCGGACACGCTCGCCGCGCTGCGTCATGCGAAGGCCGAGGGTCAGAAGATCGCGGTCGTCGTCAACGTGCCGACCAGCTCGATGGCGCGCGAGGCGGATCTGTTGCTCCCGACGCATGCTGGTCCCGAGATCGGCGTCGCCTCGACGAAGGCGTTCACCTGCCAGCTCGCCGTGCTCGCTGCACTTGCTGCAAACCTGGCACGCGCGAAGGGGTTGCTGACGAGGGACCAGGAGCGCGAGATCGTCCGCCACCTCGCCGAGGCACCCGCCGCGCTCAACGGCGCGCTGGCGTATGACGAGGCGATCGAGGCGATGGCGCACAACATCGCCGGCGCGCGCGACGTGCTGTATCTCGGCCGCGGGACCGATTACCCGCTGGCACTAGAAGGCGCGTTGAAGCTGAAGGAAATCAGCTACATCCACGCCGAGGGCTATGCCGCGGGCGAGATGAAGCACGGCCCTATCGCACTGATCGACGAGCATGTGCCAGTCATCGTCATCGCGCCGTCGGGGCCGCTGTTCGACAAGACCGTCAGCAACATGCAGGAAGTCATGGCACGCGGCGGGAAGGTCGTGCTGATCTCGGATTCCGACGGCATCCAGGCGGCCGGCGAAGGCTGCATGGCGACGATCACCATGCCCAATGTCCACCCGCTGATCGCGCCTTTGGTGTACGCTGTGCCGGTGCAGCTGCTCGCGTATCATGTCGCAGTGCTCAAGGGCACGGACGTCGACCAGCCGCGAAACCTGGCGAAGAGCGTGACCGTCGAATAGCTTTCGCGAAAGGGAGCTCTTCCTTTGTGGGCGAACAATGAAGTCCTCCCGGTGACAATGAAAATTTCCAGTAGCGGGACAACCGGACAATAGAAATTTCCGGACGTCCGTGTCTCAGCGAGATGGCGCGCTGATCGGTTGCTTGATCGTCTTCTAGCGCAACAAGCCGCCGCTGAGGCGTTCTCGTCGGTCGGCCGCAAGGGCGGTCAAGCGGCAAGGCGGAGCTTCTCCGCAATGTGTGTGCGCACGACCAGGCTGGTCGGTTCAGCGCCCCAGCGGGCGTCGACGGTGCCGACATCGACACCTGTCTTCTCTGTCGCGGCCTTCAGGCAGGCGTTGCCGAATGCAACGGCCTGAGCACGGGGCAGGGCGAAGGTCACCGCATGGCGGACGACGGTCGCGGGCATAGTCACGACGACTTGGCCGTCGACCGGACGGACCGTGTAGCCGCGCCCGTTGTCCCAGCTGCGGCCGTTATGGGCCTCGACGATCCCGTTGGCGAAGTCCCAAGAGATCGAGCGGTCGCCGAACAGCCCGTTGGCGCCGTCGACGTGGAGTTCGAGGCCATCGTCGTCGTAGTGGCTGACGTGGATCTTGGTGGTGATGGCCTTGCCTTCGCCGAGTGTGGCGTCAAGCGCGGAGGTGCCTTTGTCACCGCCTAAGTGCTGGCGCACGTAGTCGCGCGGGTCGATGCGGCCGATGTCAATGCCGTAGTCGAGCAGGCCGTTGGCGAGGTCGCGAGCGGTGGCGTTGGCCTGGCGCCCGTTACTGCCCTGGATCTGGATGATCTCGTATGCCGCCTTGCCGATCCAGGATGCCTCGGTGATCGCCTTGCCCATGTTAGTCTCCGTCGCGACGGCGACCTTTTCCTCAAGGCCACCTTCATTCAACTGACACGGCTTTGATCTGCTGCACCTTCTTCACTATGTAAGTCGCGTGAACATCGGTCAGGCAGCCAAGGCAAGTGGCCTCTCGGAACGGATGATCCGTTATTTCGAGAAGCAGGGCCTCATTCCCGCGCCAGAGCGGCGCGACAGCGGCTATCGCTCGTACGGCAATGCCGATGTTCGTCGTATGCGCACGATCGCGTTGGCCCAGGATGTCGGATTTCCGACGCCGGTGATCGCGCAGCTCGTGTGCATGATGGACAAAGCGCAGCGGGAGAATCCCGAAGCAGAGGCTGAGGCGATGGCGGAACTCGATCGCAAGACCGAGGCGCTGCAGGAATTGCGTGGACGGATACGGACCATGGTCGGCCGGGCAAGGTCAAGGCTCGACAGCGACGAGCCAGACATGGACCGGGAAGCGCCATCGGCGGATCTCGGCGTCGTGCGACCAGGAGGGCCCACTATTGTGACCGTCGGACCGAAGCGGGATGCCCGGCACTCGAGTGCGAAGGCCGTTGGGCAGCTGGTGCGTGAGCAGGACTTGACCCCCGCCGATTAGACCCAACATTAAACCTTGACACAATGTCAAGGTTTATGCAATGCGATCCGGATGTTCTTCGAAGCGAGATCGATGTGCGAGCCACCAAGGTGGCCTCGCTTGGCGGCGGCGATCCGCCGCTAAGCGCTCGTGCGGTGCGGTTGCGAACCGGACCTTAACGCCGTTTGGCGATGATGGTCTCCGAATCGCGCACCGGTCGCTACTGAATCGAAAGCACTGACATGCAGAAGAGGAACCGCACGCAGACGCGTGCCGTGATGGAGAACCGCGCCCGGCAGGGCCGTGGCCGTGGCGAAGGTGTCGACTACACTCCCTGGCTGTTCGTCCATGATGTCGCATCGCACGGCCGCTCAAGCCGAATTGCAAGTGGAGGCAGGGTCATCCACACGCTTTCAGACTGGGAGACGGCGGCGTACCGCGACTTCCAGTGGGATCCCGCGGTCCAGGACATCCAGGAACAATATCCGCTTCCCATCGAGGACACGTTGCGGATCGCCGCGGAGATGCGGATCAGCCATCCTGCCGACGGCAGGCCGCGCGAGCCGATCGTCGTGACCACCGATCTGGTCGTTACCAGGCGTGAGGACGGCAAGGCCGTCAGGCTTGCGCGTGCCATCAAGGAGAAGTCGGCGATCGACTTGGGCGCCGCGCGCAATCGCCGGGAGCGGGTGAAGATCGGTCGCACGCTGCAGAAGCTGGAGCTGGAGCGTCGCTACTGGGCCGAGCAGGGCGTCGACTGGTTCCTCCTGACCGACCAGCATCTGTCGAAGGTGCGCAAGGTGAACATCGAGTTCATGCTCGGCGTGCGGCCCGACCCCGATCGATCGATGGGCCACTGGCGCACGTTGTGTGGGATCGTGCACGAGGCGATCGCCGGCGGCGGCGGCCGCACGCTCGACGTCATCGCCCGCAAGCTGGATTCCGACGGCACGCTCGCCCGCCGCGACTTCACCACCTGCGTGCGGCTGCTGTGCGCCCGTCGCGCGTTGGCGTTCGACATGGATCGCAAGTTCGAGCTGTCACGACCGGCCTCGGATTTCGTAGTTGCCGCTGCGCGTTCGGAGGCAGCGTAATGTTGGTTGGTCGCGACGTGATCCGATACAGTAGTGAGGAGCCCCGCCATTTTCGGGTGGTCTGGACCGAGGGCGATGACGTCGTGCTGTTCGACCTGGACGCGCCCGACACTCGGCTCGTCCGCAGGCCGCGCGCCGAGGTGGTGGATGAGATCAGGGCGGGTGCCGAGCTGCTTCTCGACCATGCCTTCGACCGCCACCCGAATCCCGCCAAGCTGACGGATGCTCAGATCAAGCGCCGCCGCAAGCTGTTCGGCTTGCTGCAGCCGTTACTGGAACGGGTGCCCGACATCTTCGACAACCGGGTCCGCGGCCGTGCCGTCGCGGATCTGGAACGTGAAGGCGTGGCGTCGGCTAAGACGGTGCACAGCGCCTTCGACCGTTATTGGCGGTTCGGTATGAGCGAGAACGCGCTGACGCCCTCCTTTTCCAGGTGCGGTCGCGGCGACCGAACGCCCGGCGACACGAAGCTCGGGCGGCGTCCCGCCGAGGGCAAGCCCCTGGGCGTGAACGTGACCAAACAGATGGAGAAGATTTTCCAGAAGGGCCTCGACCGTTTCTACGTCGGCAACCGGAAGAACAGCCTGAAGGGCGCATACGAACTAACCATGACCGACTTCTTCGTCGATGAGGTGGTCGATCCGGCCACGGGCAAGAAGCAGTGGTTCCCCAAGATCGAGTTCGCCCAGTCGGGCTATCCGTCGTTTCGCCAGTTCCGCTACTGGTATGACAAGCATCCCGACATCCTGGGCATCCGGCGGAAGCGCGCGGGCGGATCGAAATACGATAAGGACATGCGCGGGATAGTCGGCACCGCCGTTGCGGGCCTGATGGGCGTCGGCAGCAGGTTCGAGATCGACTCGACGCCGCTCGACATCGGCTGTGTGTCGGAGATCAACCGAACGGTGCCGGTCAGCCGGCCGACTTTCTACCAAGTCACCGACGTCCTATCGAAGATGATCTGCGGGATCTACGTCGGCTTCGAGAACGCCTCGTGGCTGGCAGCCGGACTGGCGGTTCGCAACGTCGTTGAGGACAAGGTCGACTTCTGTGTCCGCTACGGCGTTGATATCGAGGCGGATCAGTGGCCGGTGCAGGGCCTGAACCCCGCGCGGTACATGGCTGACCGTGGCGAATTCGAGGGCTTCGACGCCACCGAGTTCGTGTCGAAGTCGACCGTCACCGTCGAGGTCGCGGCCCCCTACCGCGGTGACCAGAAGGGTTCGACCGAGAAGAAGTTCGACCAGTTCCACCGGCTCCTTCGCACGAAGCTCGACGGCATGATCGAGAAGCAGGTGCGGGAGCGGGGTGACGCCGACTACCGTCGCGACGCCATCCTCAACCTCAATGAGGTGACGGCCTGCGTGATCGAGGTCGCGATCTTCCTCAATAACCACAACAAGCTGGTGGACTATCCGCGCACGCGCGAGATGATCGCCGAGAGCGTTCCTGCCATCCCGGTCATGCTGTGGGACTGGTGCATTGACCGGGGCATGGACGAACTGACCCGCGCGTCGGTGTCGATGGTGGAGTTCGCGCTGCTGCCCGTCGCGAACGCAACCGTTACGCCGATGGGCTACCGGTATCGCAACCTCTACTACAAGCCGGCCGGCCGCGAGCAGTGGAAGGTCTTCGACCGGGCGCGCCAGGATGGCGTGAAGGCGGCCCGCGTGTCCTACCATCCTCTGCGCACCACCAACATCTACCTGCACGAGCCCGGTGACGACGGAGCCGACTTCGTCGTGCTCGAACTGACCGACAGGTCCGTCGCCTATGCCGACGTGTCGTTCGACGATGCCACGGCGCTCAAGAAGGCGGATGACGTCGACACCGCGAATCGGCAGCAGGACCGGTTCGTTGGGCTGGCACGACTGTCGAGCAACCTTGGCGGAACCAATGCCTCCGCGACGAGCGAGCGCAAGAGCCCTCTGACGGCGAGCCAGGCTCAGGGCCACAAGTCCAACAAGGTGATCGAGCGCGATCGCGAGCGGAGCCGCCGTGGCACTGGCCTCCCGACGACCTCTGTGGCCGCGAACGACGTCGAGCCCTTGGGCAAGGCGTTGGACGGCGGCGCGGCGCCCTCCTCCAATGACCGCGACAACCGCATGAACGACTATCTGCCGTGAGGATCAGCCGATGACCGACGACTATGCCGGCAACCGATATATCGACGCACTGCCTCGCCCGTTGTCGCTGCACGACTGGGTGCTGGCGCTCAATTCGCTGCCGAGCCGCGACGAGGATGAGCGCGCTCTGCCGCACGAGGACCGATACCTGAAGATCCTGCGCCTGACCCGGTTCTTCCGGGCGGGCGCGAGGCAGGCCGAGTTCGCGCGCGGCGTGGACGCCGTCCTGCGCGAAGGGTATTTCGGGCGCGACGGGTCTAACCGGTCGCACGAGGCGAGGCAGCACGATGTCGCCACGGCGCTTGAGGCCGGGGACCTGCTCTCCCCTGGATCGCCGGTCGTCATCAGGAAGGCAGACAGCTCGTGCCTGATCGGTCTGCCCGGCATGGGCAAGACGCTGACGCTGGACCGTGTCCTCGGCCGATATCCGCAGGTCGTGCGGCACGACGACGGGGAGGTCCAGATCGTCTGGCTGAAGCTGGCGTGCCCGCCGCGCGGCTCCATTCGGGCGTTGTGCGCCGACTTCTTCATGGAGGTCGACGGACTGCTGGGCCAGACGACCTACAAGACGCTCTTCGGTGGCGAGAACGCGTCGGAGGAATCGATGATGAGCCACATGGTCGTGGTGGCCAACCGCCACTCGATCGGGCTGCTCGTCGTCGACGAGATCCAGCACCTCGGCAAGGCGGGCGACGAGGAGCATCTGCTGATGACGTTCCTCACCACGCTGATCAACAAGATCGGCGTGCCGGTGCTATTCGTGGGCACCATGTCGGCGGCGGAGCGGTTCGAGCGGACCGGTCGCATGGGTCGCCGGGCCATCGGTCTGGCATCGGCGGAGTGGCCGCGGTTCGAACGCACGGACGGCCAGTGGCGCAAGTTCGTGCGCGAGCTGTGGGGTTACCAGTGGACGGGCGTGCCGACCCCGCTCGACGATGCGCTAATCGACGCCCTGCACGACGAGACGCAGGGTGTGGTCGATCTGGTGGTGAAGCTGTGGATTGCGGTGCAGGTCCGCGTCATTGACGACAACAAGGCAAGCGGGGGCGATGAGCCTGAGATCATCACCGAAAAGGTGATTCGCGAGGTGGCGGCGAAGCACCTCGCTCCCATGCGCAAGCTGCTCGAGGCGCTAAAGGGCGGCAAGCCCGGCGAGATTGCCAAGTTCGAGGACATCGTGCCGATGCAGCGTGCGTTCTGGAAGTCGCTGCGCGAGGCCGACGGTCCCCTGGCCGGGATCGATGCCGACGCTGACGGGCCGGGCAGGAGCGGGCCGGCGCACGTCGGCCAGAACGCCGCGATCGTCCGCGAGAACCTGGAGTGGCGCAAGCTCGACGAGGCGACCATCGCGGATGTCATGCGTCAGGCTTCGGAAGCGTTGGGGCCGCCGGACAACCGCAACATGCCCGCCTATTTTGCCAAGGTCGATGACATCCTGACCGGCATGCAGGCGGTCGGCACGAAGAAGAGGTCCAGGCCGCTGACTCCTGACGAAGTCGCGGCGACCTATGTCGACGGCGACCTTCGGCAGGTGGCGGCACGGGCGCATGCCGCCGGCGAGAACGTGCCCGGCGCGATCTCAGACGCCGGCGGCGGCATCGCGGCGGCTGCCTGACGCGCGATGCTGTGTCACCTGCCTGACCGCCGCGAGCAGGAACTGCTCTACAGCGTGGTGGCGCGCTGCGGACGCTACCTGCAGGCGCCCGAAGCGGGTCCGTTCATGCGGGAGCTGCTTGGTCGGCGCTGGGCGATCGCGGGGGTGGGTCTTCCTGGCCATCTCGCCACACTCGTGCGCGACCAGCCGGACCATGCCCGTGACGCTGCCGTCGACCGGCTGATCGACGATGCGACGCTGTTCCCGTTCCACACGGCGTTCATGCCCATCGAGGTTAGGTCGCAGGTCCGTGAAGCGATGCGGGGCGATGTTTGCGGAATTTACACGAAGCTGGGTCTGGCCACGTTCAAGGTCCGCCCGCCGGAGCGGCTGCGGTTCTGTCCTGACTGCCTGGATGCGATGAAGGCCGACTTCGGTGATGCCTGGTGGCGGCGTGACCATCAGCTTCCCGGCGTCCTGGTCTGCTCCGTCCATGGCACGGTCCTGCGGATCAGCGATGTCGACCCCGGTGATGGCAACCGGCATTCGTTCGTCGCCGCTTCACGGCTGGTCTGTCGTCCGGATGCCGACGTAGCCATCGGTTCGGTTTTCTATGAAGACATGGTTCGCCTCGTCGAACTGGCGAGGCTTGCGACGGCGCTGCTGGACGCGCCGTCTGCGGCAATGGACCATGCGGATCGCGGCGAGGCGTATCGCACCCGCCTCTCCGACGCCGGGCTGATGCGCTCCGCGCGCAAGGTCGACCACCCCGCGCTGTTCGACGCCTTTTTGGCCCGATGGGGCGGGGTGCCCGACTTGATCCCGGGTCTGGATCTGGGTGACGATCGCGAACGCTCCTGGCTCGCCGCGATTGTAAGGACTGGCCGTCGCGGGGCCCACCCGCTGCATCACCTGATGCTGTCGGCGATGTTGGACGGGGTTGGGGGCGGCCGTGTTGACCGGCCCTTCGGCGCCGGCCCGTGGCCGTGCCGCAACCCCGCAGCCGACCACCATGGCAGCGAGGTGATCGACGACGTCGTGATCCGTCGTGACCGGGGCACCCTCTACGGCGACTTCGCGTGCGCGTGCGGCTACCTCTACACGGTCGCGCGCCAGCCGGACGGCACGGTCGGCGAACCCCGGTTCCGCCGCTTCGGTCAGCTGCTCGCCCCCGCGCTGCGTAGCGCCATCGAGCGGGGTGGCACCTTGCGTGGCACGGCGCGTGCTCTGGGGTTGGACCCAAAGACCCTTATGCGGGAAGCGGCGATCGCTGGCGTGACCGTGCCGTGGAACGCCAAGCCGTCCGGAGCCGTGACCCCGGCGAAGGGTATCGTCGCCGAGACCGCGAAGACGACGCGAGTCAGGCGTCGGGTCCGCCCGAAACGGAACTGGTTCTCGATCGACACGCGTCTGGCGCGCTCGGCCCGTCAGGCGGCGCAGGTGGTGGTCGCCGAGCTTCCGCCGGTGCGGGTGACCTTCGCCGAGGTTGAACGGCGCATTGCGAAGCGCGACTGGGTATCCAAGCGCAGGATGAAGCTGCCCCGGACGGTCGAGGTTCTCCGCAATGTGGTGGAGGAGACAGATGGTTTCCGGCGTCGACGGCTCAAGTGGCAGGTGGCTGAGGCGGTCAGGACGGGCGACCTGCGTGCTTGCGAGGTGCTACGCGCGGCGGGTCTGCCGATGAGCTGGCTGCCGACGGTTCGTGGCGCGATCGCGTCGCTGCGTGACCGTGCTAGGATGGCGGCGTGATAGCTGCCGGGGAGGTGCTCACCCGACCGCGTGCCGACGAGACGCTCTATTCGGTGATGGCCCGAGCCTCGCGCTATCTAGGCTCGCCGCGTCCGCGCCTCCTCCACGTCGCGCTCTTCGGCGCCGATCTTCCCGTGTTCGATGATCTGCCGGTAGGCTTGGATCGCGTGACCGCGTCCGGCGTGTTCGGGTCGTGTGATGATGGCGAGGCCACCCGCGAGTGGACGCTCTTCCCATACTACGCGCATTACGCTGGGCCGGGCCTCGCCCGGGTCGCCGCCCGTGCCATGGCGGGGGAGGGTCGTCGGCCGCAGGAGATTCTAGGTGGCCAATGGTTTACGGTTCCACCGCCTGGTCGGCCGCGCTTCTGCTCCGCATGTTGCGCCGCGATGCTCGCCCGCAATGACGATCTATGGTGGCGCCGTGTGCATCAGCTTCCATCCGTGATGGTGTGCCCGGACCATGGCGTGCCGCTGCGCTTGTCCACGCTCGAACCAGCGGACCGTCGCAAGCGCTATATCGCGGCGTCGCCCGGCATCTGCCCGCCCGACACGACGCCTGTGTTCGAGGGCCGCGAGCCATGGGTCATGGCAACCCTTCTCGAGCTCGCGCGACAGAGCGAGTCGGTGCTGAACGATTGCGGGGCGACGCATCCTGACGACAGGCGGGAGGTCTATCTTCAAGCCCTGGACGGGCTTGGTCTGCTGAATAGGATCGGCGAGGCGAACCTGCCTGGCATCGCTAAGGCCATGGACGCACGTTGGGGTGGGTCGCTCGACCTGTGGCCGCGACTGAGGCGCGACGGTCGATGCGAGCAAGGGTGGCTCGCGACGCTGCTCACCGGCGAGCACGTCGGTCCGCCGCTGCATCATCTCCTGCTGGAGGGTTTGCTCGCCGCACTTTATGAGCGGCTTTGATGAGCTTCCGGCGGAAGTCTCTATTGTCGAACTTGCTACGCATCCTAGGTTCGGATGGCGGCTGCGCGTTCAGGAGGCCGCTTTGCTGGAAGACTCAGATGTCATTCTTTGCTGTCCGGCAACTGCCCGAACGAGAGGCGGCGCCGGAGAACTATATTGTCAGGCTACATCCTTTCTAGTTCCCCCGCCGAGGCGGGGGCCTAGGACCACAAACGATACCGTATGTAACCCTGGGCTCCCGCCTCCGCGGGAGAACAAGAAGTTGGCGAAGAACCCAAACCCTCGATTGACTAAGATTGTGCGCCGCGTCACAACTTGCGGCGTCGATGTCGGGCAACCGGCATGGCACCGCGCGGGAGAGCGTTTCCGGTCCTTTCAGGGCTGATGGAACCGCCGAAGGAGCAACCACCCCGGAATCTCTCAGGCACCAGAGACCGCGCGGGGCTGATCGACACTCTGGAAAGCGTCCTGGCGTCCGCGCCGAGGGCCACCGAAGGGGTAAGCGCTGGACATTGTTCGCGCGAAAGCTCTCAGGTCCCGTGACAGAGGGGGTTCGGATCGTTGCACCCATTGGTGCCGCGCGCCCCTTCGACGGAGACGACCATGAGCGACCCAGAACTGCGCGATTACGCCAGCATCATCGATCAGGCCGACGATTACGTCGAGCCCGAGATCCTGCCCTTGCCGCTCGACGCATGGCACCGCGCCCAAGGCGCTCGGATGGTAGAGTTCGCCGGCTACGAGATGCCGATCCAGTATGAAGGCATCATGGCCGAACACGCCTGGACGCGCGACTCAGCCGGCCTGTTCGATGTCAGCCACATGGGCCAGCTCGTCTTCTCCGGCGAGGGCGTCGCGCATGCGCTCGAAACCGTCCTGCCGGGCGATATCGCCGGCTTGGGCGAGGGCAAGATGCGCTATTCGCTGCTGCTCGCGCAGGACGGCGGCATCCTCGACGACCTAATGGCCACGCGCCTCCTCGACGATCAGCCCTTGCCGTTCTCCGCGCAGGACGTCGAGCCCGAGGCGTACGACCCGCTCCACCCGTCGCCGACCGCAAGCGGCAGCTTCTACGTCGTCGTCAACGGCGCGACCAAATACGACGACATCAGCTATCTGATCGAGCATCTCCCCGACGACGTCACGATCAACATTCTCGAAGACCAGGCGCTGCTCGCGGTGCAGGGCCCCAAGGCGGTCGAGGCAGTCGCGCGGATCGTCCCCGGCGTCGACGGCCTCGTATTCATGACCGCCGGCGCGTTCTATTGGAACGACGTCCCGCTCTGGATCAGCCGCTCGGGTTACACCGGTGAGGATGGCGTCGAGATCTCGCTCCCCGCCGAACACGCCGTCGCGTTCGCCGACGCGCTGCTCGCCCTTCCAGAGATCAAGCCGATGGGCCTCGGCGCGCGCGACTCGCTGCGTCTCGAAGCCGGCCTGCCGCTCTACGGCCACGACCTCGATCCCGAGATCACGCCGGTCATGGCCGACCTCGGTTTCGCGCTGTCGAAGCGCCGCCGCGAGGCCGCCGATTTCCCCGGCGCCGAGCGTATCCTCACCCAACGCGAGCACGGCCCCGCCACCAAGCGCGTCGGCCTGATCGTCGAGGGTCGCCAGCCCGCACGCGAGGGTGCCGAGGTAATCGACGACACCGGCGCGACGATCGGCCGCCTTACCAGCGGTGGTTTCGCACCAACCCTCGGGAAGCCGATCGCGATGGCCTATGTGCCGCTTGCGCTCGCCGCCCCCGGCACCCGCATCGAGATCGCGCAACGCGGCAAGGTCCACACCGCCACCGTCACCGCGATGCCCTTCATTCCCCACCGCTACGTCCGCGCAGGAGCCAAGTGATATGAGCCGTTACTTCACGCAGGATCATGAATGGGTCGACGTCGACGGCGATGTCGGCACCGTCGGCATCTCCGAATACGCGCAGAGCCAGCTCGGCGACGTCGTGTTCGTAGACGTTCCCGAAACCGGCAAGACGCTGAGCAAGGGCGACGAGGCCGCGGTCGTCGAGTCGGTAAAGGCCGCCTCGGACGTGTACTCCCCGGTCTCGGGCACCGTCACCGAGGGCAACGCGGCTTTGACCGATGACTCCAGCCTGGTGAACTCGGATGCCGAAACGGCGGGCTGGTTCTTCAAGCTGACGCTCAGCGACCCGAGCGAACTCGACAGCCTGATGGACGAAGCCGCCTACGCAGCCTTCGTCGAAGGGCTTTAAGTCACTGCTCCCCTCCCGCTTGCGGGAGGGGTCGGGGGAGGGGCTAATACAGTCGTTCCCCGTCTCATTCCCTCCCCCGACCCCTCCCGTGAACGGGAGGGGAGGAGACTAGAATGCGCTACCTTCCCCTGACCCAGCCCGACCGCGAGGCGATGCTCGCCGTCATCGGCGCCTCGACGATCGACGACCTGTTCGTCGACGTCCCCGAAGCCGCGCGCCTGGACGGCCCGGTTCGCGACCTGCCGATGCACGCCTCCGAAATGGCGGTCGAACGCCACATGTCGGCGCTCGCCAAGAAGAACCTCACCGCCGGCGAAGCGCCGTTCTTCCTCGGCTGCGGCGCGTACAAGCATCACGTTCCCGCGTCGGTCGATCACCTGATCCAGCGCGGCGAGTTCCTCACCGCCTACACGCCGTACCAGCCCGAAATTGCGCAGGGCACGCTGCAGATGCTGTTCGAGTTCCAGACGCAGGTCGCGCGGCTGCTCGGCACTGACGTCGCCAACGCCTCGATGTACGACGGCTCGACCGCGTGCTGGGAAGCGATCGTGATGGCGCGTCGCATCACCAAGCGGGGCAGGGCGATCCTGTCGTCGGGTCTCCACCCGCATTACGTTTCGGTCGCCAACACGATGGCCAAGTTCACCGGCGACGTGCTCGACACGACTGCGCCCGAACTGGTCGCCGACATGGACCTCGACCAGCTGATCGCCAAGATCGACGACGATACGTCATGCGTCGTCGTCCAGTACCCCGACATCCTCGGCCGCATCGCCGACCTGCGCCCGCTCGCGGATGCATGCCACGCCAAGAAGGCGCTGTTGATCGCGGTGGTCACCGAGCCCGTCGCGATGGGCGCGATCACCTCGCCCGGCGAGATGGACGCCGACATCGTCGTCGGCGAAGGCCAGTCGCTCGGCGTCGGCCTTCAGTTCGGCGGGCCTTATGTTGGCCTGTTCGGCTGCAAGGACAAATACGTCCGCCAGATGCCCGGCCGTCTCTGCGGTGAGACCGTCGACGCGGACGGTCGCCGCGGCTTCGTGCTGACCTTGTCGACGCGCGAGCAGCACATCCGCCGCGAGAAGGCGACGTCGAACATCTGCACCAACTCTGGCCTCTGCGCGCTGGCGTTCTCGATCCACATGACGCTGCTCGGTGAAGCCGGCCTGCGCCAGTTGGCCGAGGTCAACCACGCAGGCGCAGTCTCCGCCGCCGAGCGCCTGTCGCAGATCCCCGGCGTCGAACTCGTCAACGAGAGCTTTTTCAACGAGTTCACGCTGAAGTTGCCCGTCGAAGCCCGCCCCGTAGTCCGCACGCTCGCCGATCGCGGCATCCTCGCCGGCGTATCGCTCGGGCGTTTGTACCCCGGGCAGGACGCACTCGCGAACGGCCTCGTCGTCGCCGTGACGGAAACGACCACCGCGGAGGACGTCGAAACGCTTGCGTCCGCACTCCAGGAGATACTGGCATGAGCATCAACCAAAGCGGCTGGCGCCCGACCTCGCCCGAGCAGAATACGGGTACCGTCCCCGCATCGGTAACCGGCAACAAGGCGCTGATGCTGGAAGAAGCGCTGATCTTCGAGATCGGCGATACGCACACCACCGGCGTAGATTTCGCTGCTCCCTCTCCCCGCCGGGGAGAGGGCCGGGGTGAGGGGCAGCCCAGCGATGCTGCGCCCGGTACGACCCCTCACCCAACCCTCTCCCCGGAGGGGAGAGGGCTAAGCCGCTTGGGGAACCTCACGCGCAAGGCGCCGATCGGCCTCCCCGGTCTCTCCGAACCGGAAACCGTCCGCCACTACACCCGCCTCTCACGCCAGAACTACGGCATCGACCTCGGCTTCTTCCCGCTGGGCTCGTGCACGATGAAGCACAACCCCCGCCTCAACGAGAAGATGGCGCGGCTCCCCGGGTTCTCCGACGTCCACCCGCTCCAGCCGGTCGACACCGTGCAGGGCGCGCTGGAAGTCATCCACCAGCTCGCGCACTGGCTCGTCACGCTCACCGGCATGACCTCGGTCGCGATGAGCCCGAAGGCGGGCGCACACGGCGAGCTCTGCGGCATCCTAGCGATCCGCGCCGCACTCGAAGCCAAGGGCGAAGGCGCGCGGAAAATCATCCTCGTCCCCGAGAGCGCACACGGCACGAACCCCGCCACCGCAGCCTTCGCCGGCTATAGCGTCGAGGATATCCCCGCCACCGCCGAAGGCCGCGTCGACACCGCCGCGCTGAAGGCCCGGCTCGGCCCCGACGTCGCCGGCGTGATGATCACCAACCCCAACACGTGTGGACTGTTCGAGCGCGACATGCGCGAGATTTCCGACGCGGTGCACGCGGCGGGCGGCTTCGTCTATTGTGACGGCGCGAACTTCAACGCGATCGTCGGTCGCGTCCGCCCCGGCGATCTCGGCATCGACGCGATGCACATTAACCTCCACAAGACCTTCTCTACGCCGCACGGTGGCGGCGGTCCGGGTTCGGGTCCGGTGGTGTTCTCGGAGGCTTTGACCCCCTACGCACCGCTCCCGTTCGTCGAGAACCAGGACGGCCAGTTCGTCTTGGTCGAGGAGGAAACCGCAGGCGAGCACCATGCCGGCAGCTTCGGCCGCATGGTCGCGTTCCACGGCCAGATGGGCATGTTCACGCGCGCGCTGACCTACATCCTCAGCCATGGCGCGGACGGCCTGCGCCAGGTGTCCGAGGACGCGGTGCTCAACGCGAACTACATCCTGCGCAGCCTCGACGACACGCTCGACGCACCGTTCGGCCCGTCGGGTCCGTGCATGCACGAGGCGTTGTTCTCGGACACCGGCCTAGCTGCCGGCTTCTCGACGATCGACATCGCGAAGGGCCTGATCGACGAGGGCTTCCACCCGATGACGATGTACTTCCCGCTCGTCGTTCACGGCGCGATGCTGGTCGAGCCGACCGAGACCGAATCGAAGGCGGCGCTAGACCAGTTCATCGCCGCGCTCCGCTCGGTCGCCGAACGCGCCAAGGCCGGCGACCCAAGCCTCAAGACCGCCCCGCACTTCGCCCCCCGCGCGCGCCTTGACGAGACGCTTGCGGCACGGAAGCCGGTGCTGGTCTGGAAGGACCCAGCCCCGCTGGCGCAGGCTGCGGAGTAGGGGCCTAATCGAGCGGCGCCTCGGCACCACCCATCGACGGCATCGGCGTCGGATCGGGCGTGGCCGGGGCTGCTGCGGTGCCGTCTTCGTCGGGCTTGCGAGGACCGCCGCGGCGCTTTTCGGCTAGAAGGCGCAGGCGCAAGCTGCGTTGACGTGCGGTGAGCGTAAGATCGAACACGGACTTTACTCCTGCTGTCTTATCGCCATACTACACCGGTATGTGGTTATGACCTAGGGGGGAAGTGGTGCAGGCGCACGAAGCACAAGGCTGGATCAGCTACGCGATCACCGCGGTCGTCATCGGCATAGTCTTCGCGGTCCGCTGGCGCCGCATGAGTATTGTAAAGCCGCTCAAGCTCGAACGCCTCTGGATCTTCCCCGCGATCTACGCCGCGGTCACGCTCTATATGTTCGTGATGTACCCGCCGCACGGCCTCGCCTGGCTGTTCTGTGCACTGGCCCTGGTCATGGGCGCCGCGCTCGGCTGGCAACGCGGCAAGCTCATGCGGATCACGATCGATCCCGACAGCCACGCACTCAACACGACCTCTTCCCCGGCAGCGTTCCTGTTCATCGTCGCGATCGTCGCAGTCCGCACCGGCGCGCGCGCCGTGATTGGCGACGGCCACGCCCTCCACCTCGACGCCTTCGCCATCACCGACATGCTGGTCGCGTTGGCGCTAGGCCTGTTCACCACGCAACGGATCGAAATGTACCTCCGCGCCAAGCGGATGCTCGAAACGGCCCGCGTCCGCTAATCCGAACCGTCATCCTCGCGAAGGCGGGGACCCATACTGGCAAGCGTCAGTAATGCAGACGATAGGCCAGCCAGTCTGGGTTCCCGCCTCCGCGGGAATGACAGAGTGGGCTCAAGCGATCGCCTGCTCAGTCTCTTCCCGCCGCCGCACATGCTCCCGCCACACGATATACAACCCGCTCGCCACGATGACCGGCGCCCCGACCCAGGTCGCCTCCGCCGGCAGCGTGTCGAACACCAGCCACCCCAGCAACGTCGCCCACAACAGACTCGAATAATCCATCGGCACCACCACCGACACCGGCCCGAGCCGCAACGACGTCGTCATCGCGATCTGCGCCAGCCCGCCGAAGATCCCGACGCTCGCCAGGCAAATCCACGCGACCAGATCATGCGACTGCGCCGCCCTCCCATAGAACACCGACAATGGGATCAACGACAGCGCCGAGAACCAGAACACCGTCGTCAGTGCACTTTCGGTCTTGCCGATCTGCCGCAACAGGATCGACACGCTCGCCGTCCCGAACGCCCCCGCCAGCGCACACCCCGCACCCCATAACGGAAAGTGATCGCCGCTCCCCGGTTGCGCGACGATCAACACGCCCGCGAACCCTGTCGCGACCGCCGCCCAGCGATGCCACCCGGTCGGCTCGCGCAACACCAGCGCCCCCAGGATCGTCGCGAACACCGGCACCGTGAACCCGATCGTCGTCGCCTCCGCGAGCGGCAACGCGACGATCCCGTTGAAGGTAAATGCCATCGCCGAAAGCCCCACGATCGCCCGGACGATGTGCGCGGGCAAGCGTTTCGTCGCGACGGACGGCAAACCCGGCCCCGCGACGATCACCGCCGACACCAGCAGGCACGCCCCGAACTGCCGAAAGAACAGGATCTCCGACACGCTCGCGCCATGCCGCTCGGCGAGCTTGATCGCGGTATTCATCAGCGCGAAGATCACGACCGACAGCAACCGCATGCCGATGGCGGGAAGGATACGGTCGGTGGGCATGCGCGACCCCTACGCAAACCACCGCCGCGTCGTCACCCCGCAACTCATACGTGACGAACCCCCTCGCACCCGCTATCCGCTCCCCCATGATAAAGCGCGCACTCCCCGTCACCCGCGAGGCGGATTTCTCCGCCTGGTACCAGGCCGTCATCTCCGAGGCCGATCTCGCCGAGGAATCCGGCGTCCGCGGCTGCATGGTCATCCGCCCCTGGGGCTATGGCATCTGGGAGCGCATCCAGCGCCTGCTCGACGACCGGATCAAGGCGACCGGCCACGAAAACTGCTATTTCCCGCTCTTCATCCCGCTCTCGTATTTCGAGAAGGAGGCCGAGCACGTCGACGGCTTCGCCAAGGAAATGGCCGTGGTCACGCATCACCGCCTAAAGGCCGACGGCTATGGCCGCCTGATCCCCGATCCCGACGCCAAGCTCGAGGAGCCGCTGGTCGTCCGCCCGACCTCCGAGATGGTCATCGGCGCCGCGTTCGCACGCTGGGTCCAGTCGTGGCGCGACCTGCCTGTGCTGATCAACCAATGGGCGAACGTCGTCCGCTGGGAAATGCGCACGCGCATGTTCCTGCGCACCAGCGAGTTCCTCTGGCAGGAAGGCCACACCGCGCACGCCACCGCCGACGAAGCGCGTGACGAGACGCTCAAGATGCTCGAAGTCTATCGCGACTTCGCGGAGGAATGCCTCGGCGTCCACGTCATCGCCGGCGAGAAGCCCGAGAACGAGCGCTTCCCTGGCGCGGTCGCGACCTATTCGATCGAAGCGATGATGCAGGACGGTAAGGCTCTGCAAGCCGGCACCTCGCACTTCCTCGGCACCAATTTCGCGTCGGCGCAGAACATCCGCTTCCAGAATGCGGGCGGCGAGTTCGAGCTGTGCAACACCACCAGCTGGGGCGTGTCGACGCGGATGATCGGCGCGGTCATCATGGTCCACGGCGACGACGACGGCCTGCGCGTGCCGCCGATGATCGCCCCTTGGCAGGTCGTGATCGTGCCGATGCTGCGCGACGTCCCCGAGGACGCGGCGATCGTCGAGTATTGCAAGTCGCTCCAGGCCGAACTGGCCAAGCAGTCCGCGCTCGGCGAGCCGGTCCGTGCGTTGCTCGACCTCAAGCCCGCCAAGGCCGCAACCAAGCGCTGGGGCTGGGTCAAGAAGGGCGCCCCGATCGTGATCGAGGTCGGCGGGCGCGACATGGCGGGCGGCAACGTCACCGTGATCCGCCGCGACCGGCTTTACCGTGAGGACGGCAAGCTCGACAGCGTCGCCACACCGCGCGACGCGTTCGTCGGCGAGGTCTCGGGCATGCTGGCCGAAGTGCAGGCGACGCTCCACGTCGAGTCGATGAACCGCGTGAAGGGCAACATCGTCCCCGCGAACGACTTCGCCGCGGTCGAGGCGCATTTCGCCGACGGCGTGAAGAACCCCGGCTGGGTGGACGTCCGCTGGTCGAAGCCGACGGGGGCGGCACTCGACAAGGTCGTCGAGCGGTTGAAGGCGCTCAAGCTCACCATCCGCAACGCGCCGATGGGCCAGACCGGGTGTGACGACGGCGCCTGCATCTTCACCGGCGAACCCGCGGTGGAACGCATCCTGATCGGCCGCGCCTACTAGGCGCTGACAAGCTGGGACCGGCGTCACGTCCAAGGCTGCTTACCGGCGCTGTGCCGGGAGTAGCTTGGATACTTGATGCCATGGAGCAACCGAAACGGACCGGTCTGTCGGCTGTGTCGCCATGCCCCGTCTGCTATCATCGCCTCGGCTTTGGCGGGGCGACATCAGGGGGCGGCTATGGGCGTGACAGGGATCGGCGGCTTCTTCTTCCGGGCAAAGGACCCGGAGGCTATCCGCGCCTGGTATGTCGAGCATCTCGGTGTCGGCTCGGTGCCCTATGGATCGTGGGAAACGCAGGCCGGACCCAGCGTCTTCGCGCCGTTCGCTGTCGATGCCGACTATTTTCCTACGGATCGCCCCTGGATGCTCAACCTGCGCGTCGACGACCTCGACGGCCTGATCGCGACGCTCCGCGCGGCCGGGATTGCGGTGATCACCAATCCCGAGTGGGACATGCCCGGCTTCGGCCGTTTCGCCCGCATCCACGATCCGGAAGGCAACCCGATCGAACTCTGGCAACCCGAGGGTGCTGCATGAGGACGATAAGCGCTAAGTTGGTCTGACGAGCTGCCGGGTTCGTGGCGTACTAGAACTCGACCAGGCGAGCGCCAAGACTTCCCCCCCCTCCCTGGAAGGGAGGGGCCGGGGGTGGGTTGGCCTGCTTGAGCCACGGGGGTTCGGGTGTGCGGAAGCCGACCCACCCCAACCCCTCCCTTCCAGGGAGGGGGGAACGAGTTGGACAGTCCTCTCAAACCGGTAGGTTGTACGGGCTCTAGCCGAGCTTGGAACCGCCACGCTCCCGTCAGAACAGCTCTCCCTGCGGCCCCCGCGGCGCGCGGAACAGATCACTCCGCAACGCTACCCGCCCCTGGTTCAGCCCATGCTTCGCGCATGCGATCCGGAACCGTGTCCCGAGCAAGTCCGCCCAAGGCCCTTGCCCCTGCATCCGCGTGAAGAAGTTCGGATCGTTATCCTTTCCCCCGCGCAGCGACGCAATCGTCGCCATCACCTTCCCCGCGCGATCCGGGAAATGTTCGTCGAGCCAAGCCCGGAACAGCGGGGCCACCTCATGCGGCAGTCGCACCGGAATGAAGAACGCCCGCGTCGCCCCAGCCTCCGCCGCCCGCGCAATCAGATGCTCGATCTCGTGATCGGTGATTGCCGGGATGACCGGCGCGATCGACACGTATACCGGCACCCCCGCATCCGCGAGTTTGCGTACCGCCGCCAGCCGTCGCTCGGGATGCGGCGCACGCGGCTCGACCGTCGACGCCACCTTCGGATCGAGCGAGGTGATCGACATCGCCACCGCCGCCAGCCCCTTCGCCGCCATCGGCGCGAGCAGGTCGAGATCGCGCACCACCCGGTCCGACTTGGTGGTGATCGTCAGCGGATGATCCGTCTCGCTGAGCACCTCGATTATGCCGCGCGTGATCCGCCAGTCGCTCTCGATCGGCTGGTACGGATCGGTATTCGTCCCCAACGCCATCGGCGCGACGGCATAGCCCGGCTTCAACAGTTCCGCACGCAGCAGCGCCGCCGCGGAGGGTTTCGCGAACAGCTTGCTCTCGAAATCCAGTCCAGGCGACAAATCGTGGAACGCATGGCTTGGCCGCGCAAAACAATAGATGCAGCCGTGCTCGCACCCGCGATACGGATTGATCGAGCGGTCGAACGGCACATCGGGCGAGGCGTTACGGCTGATGATCGTCCGCGGCGTCTCGACCGTGACCGTCGTCCGAAGTTTCGGCGCGATCCCATCGATCCCCTCGCGCATGTCGAGCCAGTCGCCATCCGCCTCGGTTTGCGGCAAGTTGAACCGCCGGCTCTCGCTGTTGAGCGTCGCACCACGAACCGGACTGGCCTGTTTCATGACTAGAAACTAGGCGCCGTCCAGGAACATAGCAAGAACGAAATCAGAAGCGAACGCCGAGCCCCGCAACTACCTGATGCCGGCTGAAATCCAGGCTCGCCTTGTCGGTGCCGTCGGTGATCTCGTCGCCGTTATAGTCGGTGTAGACATATTCGAGCTTGCCGTAGAAATTGCGTCCGAACGCGGTCTGCACGCCTGCGCCGGCATGGAAACCGTTCAGATTGTCCGACACGCGGAAATTGTCCTGGGGAAAGTCACGGTCCGAATAGCCGATGCGAATCTGGCCGTTCGAATAGCCGCCCTTGATGTACAACACCGTGTTGGGGTTCAGCAGGAAGCCGCCGCGTACGCCTGCCGTCAGGTTGCGGCCGGGGGTAAGGCACGTTTCCGACCCGTTACCGGGGAAACACTGCTCGACGCTCGATCCTTCGATGCCGCCATAGACACCCAGCATCATGTCGGTGTTCACGACCATGTCGTAGCCGAGTTCGCCACCATAAGTGACGCCGCTCTTGCCCTCGCGCACGCTCGCCGAGTCGTCCGCGGTCTCGACGTTCAATTCGGCGATCACGCGGTCGTACCCGATGCGCGGCTCGGCACGAAAGCCGCTGACGCCGTCGGTTGCGCCGTAGCCCGGTCCGGCATCGCGGCCGAAATCTCGCCCGGTGTCGGACTGTGCGAACGCAGGCGCCACCGGCGTTGCGGCGAGTGCCGCGATAAGCATGAACTTGTACATTCGACGATGTCCCCTTTGGACCGGCCCCCTGGCCGATCCCACGCCGGGTTAATGGATTCGACGTGCCTTCCAGACGGTTAATTCGGTGGTGAAACATTCGTTTTCGATCTGTTTGCACCGGTGCGAAAGATCGCTCGCAGAGGTGCGGCAGAGCGCCTAGGGCAGAGAGATGACGGAACAGATCACCACGGTGGAGCGCGCCTTCGAGTTAGCAAGATCGGGTGCGTGCAACTCGGTCAACGACTTGCGCCAAAGACTGCGGCGTGAGGGCTATGACGCGGTGCATCTCCATCTGCACGGGGCTTCGATCAACAAACAGCTCGTCGACCTGATCCACGCCGCCAAGGGCTGACCGTCTGGTCGTGCATACGCCGCGACGCGGCCCGCCACCCGGCGAGCCGCGCAACGCCGGTCACTTCTGTGCAAGCTCGATCGACTTCGGCATGTTCAATCCGGCTTCTGACCATTGCGCGGCGGTCTGGCAGGTTTTTCGTCCGATCAGGCTTCCGGTCGCAGCGGGTTCGGTCAGGCAATATTGGTGGGTCTTCGCATCGTATTTGAGGACCGTCTGCTGCGGGCGGGCAGGTGCTGCAAAGGCGGGCGCGCTGGCGACGAGTACGGTAGCGAGGGCCAGGCTCTTCAGGATCATCGAGGTCATGGTAGCGTCCTTCAGTAGTTGAGACGCGCCCGGCTGGGCGGTATCTCGACTACTGCATCGACCGTGCCAGTTATGTAATACAGCAGCACACAGCAGTGAAGGTGTTCAGTCAGCAAGATATTTTCGCCAGTTCCAGACGCAGTTCCGGTCCGTTCTGACTGGTGGGATGCGCCACAACTTGGCAAAAATTGCAGCAAATTGGGAAGGGCGGTATTCGGTACCCGCCGCTCTTTCGTACGCCAGGCAGGGGGGCAGCAGCTAGCCCAGGACGGGACGGCAGGGGAGTTACCAGCACCCCTCAAGCAAAAGGTTCAGCGTTCCAGAAGCCGCGGCATCAGTTCGACGAAGTTGCAGGGGCGGTGACGGCTGTCGAGCTGGTCGCGAAGGATGCCGTCCCAGCCGTCCTTCACCGCGCCGGTCGAGCCGGGCAGCGCGAATATGTAGGTGCCGTGCGACACGCAGGCGCACGCGCGCGACTGAACGGTCGACGTGCCGATCGTCTGGTAGCTGAGCATGCGAAAGAGCTCGCCGAACCCCGGGATCATCTTCTCGGCGACCTGTTCCACAGCTTCCGGGGTAACGTCGCGGCCTGTAACGCCGGTGCCGCCTGTGGTGATGATGCAGTCGACCTCGGGATCGCCGATCCAGGCGTGCAGGCGCGAGACGATCGTCTCGACGTCGTCCTTCTCGATCCGGCGGTCGGCGAGAACGTGGCCCGCTTCGGTCAGGCGCGCGACCAACGTATCGCCCGAGCGATCCTCGGCAAGGCCCCGCGTGTCCGACACCGTCAGCACGGCAATTCGGACCGGCAGGAACGTCCGGCTTTCATCGATCGGCACGAAACTCAGTCCGCGCGCGTGACAGTGGTGGACTGCGGTCCGACGCTGGCATTCACCGCGACGGTGGCGTTCAAGGGCGCCGTGCTCGCACGATATTGCGTGTACGGCTTGGCGGCCATCCGCACTGCGGTCGCACCCGGCAGGCCGGGGAAGCGCGGCCACATGCCCTGCGCGAGCGCGTTGCGGCTGGTCGATGCCTTCTTGCCGCCCTGCGCCTCGTACATCCAGTAGTTGCGCAGCACGGTCGTCACGTAGCCACGCGTCTCCCAATATGGGATGCTCTCGATATACATCAGCGGATCGCCGTTATCGTGGACGATAGCGTTCCAGTCGCCGACGGGGCGCGGACCCGCATTGTACGCCGCGATCACCTTCGGCAGCAGCCCGCCGGTGACGCCAGCCATGTCGCGCAACCGCTCGAGATGGCGCTGGCCTACATCCATGTTGGTGCTCGGCTTGGTCAGCGCCTTCACGTCGATCGAGGTGCCACGCTCGCGCGCGAAGTCGGTCGCGGCGGCAGGCATGATCTGCATGAGGCCATAGGCACCGGCCGGGCTCTTGATCGTGTTGCGGAACCGCGATTCCTCGAGCGTGTGCGCATAGACCAGCGCCTTGTCGATGTGCCAGCCGCTGTCCGGCGTCCAGTTCGGCGTCGGATAGCGTGCCTCGGCGGTCGACGTGACCCCCTGCGGGCAGTTGTGCGCAAGCCACACGGTCGTCGCAGGCAAGCTCAGCGCTTCCGCCACGCGGACCAGGTTGGCGAACTCGCGCGGATCGCCGATCTTCGCCTGCTGGCGGATCACGGTATCGGCCAGGTCGGTCTCGCCGACTTCAACTAGGGCGGCGGCGACGCGGACGTTAGGACGCTTGCCGACGACCTTCCAGTCGCTGGCCACGAGCCCGCCGACGGACGTGCCCTTGTCCTTCATCGCCAATTGCTGGCGCGCGAGCTGTCCGTAGAAGCTCTCTCCGAACTGCGCCGCCGCCTTCAGCCGGCCTTCGATCTTGTCGGGACGCGAGCACACCATGTCCGCGCGCGACGCCCAATACAGCGCCGCCGCACGCAGATCGACGTCGCCCGCGCGCGCCGCGACACCTTCGAACCCGGTCTCGGCATTCGCGCAATCATTCTGCCGCCATGCCGACAGCGCGCCGACCCAGCGACCCTGGACTGCCCAGTCGCCGACGCCGTCCTGTGCCTTCGCCGCCATCACGCGCGCGTTCACGTCATCACCCTGGAGGAAGTAAATCCACGCGATCTTCTGCTGCCACTCGGTCAGCGCTTCAGAGGTGAGGCCCGGCGTGCTTTCGAGCAGCGACTGCGCCTCGCGACCCATGTCCGCCTTGACGTAAGGCTGCATCTTCAGCGCCAGATCGGCGGCGATCATGTCGCCCTGCAGGCTCTTGGCCCGCACCCGACGCGGCGCGCCGTCCTGCCAGATCAGCCGCTGTGCCGTGGGCAGGGGAGGCAGGTCGACCGCGCCGCGAGTCGTCGCGAGGCGCGAGATCTGTGCGGCTTCCGGCAACTCGGGCGCTTCGTTGAGCAGCGCGACCAGCGGCTCCATCTCGACGCGGGGCGAGCCCTTCGCCGTATACATCTCGGCGCGTGCGATCGCATGCAGCGGGCCGGGCTTCATCGTGTCTAGCCCGATCTGCGCGTCGGTCCACTTGCCGTCGCGGATCGCCGCGAACACGGTCTTGTAGGCCTCGCGCTGGCTGGCATCGAGCTGGTCGGGGATCTGCTCGATCGTCGGTGCGCCGATCAACTGCGTCGTGCCGAGCCGCGCGTCGCCAGCAGGCTCACCGGCAACGGTCGCCGCGAGTACTGGAAAGGGGAGGGCGCTGAGCCCCAGAACGATAGCTAGAGTCCGAATCATCTCACACCCTCTTGCGACGTCAGTCCGCGCATCAGCATCTGCAAATCCTTCCAGGCCTCGGCCTTGGCCGCGGGCTTCTCGATCAGAAACCGCGGATGAAAGCTCGCGACCACGCCGGTCTCGTCGGAAGCTTCCCCAGACGTCGAACCGGACCCCGTTTTTCCGGTCTTATGGTTAAACCCGTGTAAACGCCCGCGCGCCGCCTGTAATTCCGTCCCGAGGATCGCACGGCTCGCCGCATTGCCGAGCAACAGCAACCGCTTGGGCGCGACCAACCTGATGTGATGCTTGGCAATTTCCGACAGCCGAGCCTCGACCTCGCTCTGGATCCGCCCCGCCGTCGGCCGCTTTGCGCAGACCGCCGCGAGATGCACTTCGTCGCGCGTAAGCCCGATCGCCGCGAGCATCTTGTCGAGCAGCCGTCCCGACGCACCACTCAGCAACGCACCCGCATCGCCGTCGTCCCGGTCGGGGCAATCGACAAGCACCATGACCGTAGCGTCAGCCGGGCCAACCGCGGCCAGCGAAACCCCGCTCCAGTCCGCCTCGGGAACCTCCGCACTGCTCCGCCAGGCCAGGAAATCGGCCAGCAAGTGCGGCATCGCGGAGGGCGCCAAGACCGGCGCAACAGGCACTGCGGCGGGTACGATTAGCGGTTCGGGCGCCGCGAACCAGTCGCGCGGGACGTCGTCGACCAGCGTGTCGACGCCAGCCTCGTGCCACCAGTCGAGCGCGCTCGCCGCTGTATTTTGCCAGTCGATGGTTTGGTCCGCCCCCACGGGGTAACCTATGCTGCACGGTTGACGTGGCGGTCAACTCAGGCAATCGCCATATTGGACAAGACGGTGCCCGCCCGAGCCCGAACGAAGGGTGGGGCGCAATGCTGAGGCAAGAGGGGACATCCCCCGGGAGACGATGATGACGACACGTGAATCGATGCCGTACGACGTGGTGATCGTCGGCGCTGGCCCGGCCGGTCTCTCGGCAGCGATCCGCCTGAAACAGCTGGCGGCCGAGAAGGACGCCGAGATCAGCGTCTGCGTGCTCGAAAAGGGCTCCGAGGTCGGCGCGCACATCCTGTCGGGCGCGGTCATCGATCCGAAGTCTCTCGACGAACTTCTGCCCAACTGGCGCGAAGACGGCTGTCCGCTCGCCGAAGTGCCGGTGACCGAGAACCATCACTGGATCCTGACCAAGACGAAGAAGAGCGAAATGCCGCACTTCGTCACGCCCTCGTTCATGCATAACAAGGGCACGTACACCGGCTCGCTCGGCAATTTGTGCCGCTGGCTCGCGGGCAAGGCGGAGGAACTCGGCGTCGAGATCTTCCCGGGGTTCGCAGCAGCAGAAATCCTGTTCAACGAGGACGGCTCGGTGAAGGGCGTCGCGACCGGCGACATGGGCGTCGCGCGCGATGGCACGCACAAGGGCGACTACACCCCCGGCCTCGAACTCCACGCCAAATACACCTTCTTCTCGGAAGGGTGCCGCGGGCACCTGACCAAGGAACTGATCCGCAATTTCGCGCTCGACAAGGACAGCGACCCGCAGGTCTACGGCCTCGGCATCAAGGAGCTGTGGGACATCGATCCCGAACTCCACGTCCCCGGTCGCGTCATCCACACGCAGGGCTGGCCGTTGTCCGAGACCGACGGCTCGAACGGCGGCGGCTGGATCTATCACCAGGCGAACGGCCAGGTCTCGATCGGCTTCGTGACGTGGCTGAACTACACCAACCCGTATCTCTCGCCGTTCAGCGAGATGCAGCGCTGGAAGACGCATCCCGAGATCGCCGCGCTGCTCAAGGGCGCCAAGCGGGTCAGTTATGGCGCGCGCGCGATCAGCGACGGCGGGCTCCAGTCGATCCCCAAGCTCGTCATGCCCGGCGCCGCGCTGATCGGCGACAGCGCCGGTTTCCTCAACGTGCCGCGGATCAAGGGCACGCATACCGCGATGAAGTCCGGCATGATGGCCGCCGACGCCGCGGTCGAGGCGATCGTCTCGCAGCGCGGTCATGACGAACTCGCCGCCTATCCCGAGGCGTTCGAAAAGTCGTGGGTCAAGAAGGAGCTGTCGGTCGTCCGCAACGTCGTGCCGCTGGTCAAGAAGTTCGGCGACCTCGTCGGCTCGGGCCTCGCCGGCATCACGATGTGGGCGGAGCATCTGGGGATCAAGATGCCCTTCACGATGCACCACCACCCCGACAATGAGAGCCTGTGGCGCAAGGATCTCGTCAAGCCGATCGTCTATCCGAAGCCCGACGGTGTTCTCACCTTCGATCGCCTCTCGTCGGTGTTCATCTCGAACACCAACCACGAGGAGGACCAGCCGGTCCACCTGACGCTCAAGGATGCGAGCGTGCCGATCGAATACAACCTGCCGATGTACGACGAGCCTGCGCAACGCTATTGCCCGGCCGGCGTTTACGAAGTCGTCGGCGAGGACACCGCCGATCCGAAGTTCGTCATCAACGCGCAGAACTGCGTCCACTGCAAGACCTGCGACATCAAGGACCCCACCCAGAACATCAACTGGGTCGTACCCGAGGGCGGCGGAGGCCCCAATTATCCCAACATGTAAGCGTCTGTTTCTAGCCCTAGGTCTTGCCGTGGCGGCGCCCGCCACGGCTGCGCCGGCTAATCTCTCCGCCTATCTCAAGGCTCGCGTCGCCGACGCCGCCGGCCAGCCGGACTTCGCGGCGGCTAGCTACGCCAAGGTGCTGGCGGCATCGCCCGACGATCCCGTTGTCGCGATCCGCGCCTATCGCGAGGCGCTGGAGGCCGGCGACGTGCCGCTCGCCACCCGCGCCGTCGCGGTGCTGAACAAGGCCGGCGTAGCCCCCGCCGACGTCGCGCTGATCCCGCTCGCCGATGCCGCCCGCCGCAACGATCCGAAAGCCGCTAGCGCTGCGATCGCCACGATGTCGAGCGGCCCCCTCGTGGTCCTCGCGCCCTCGCTCTACGCCTGGGTCGCGCATGCCGAGGGCCGCGATCCCGAACCGTCGCTAGCGACCGCCGCGAAGGATCCCGTCGCCAACCGCTTCGCCACCGAAACGCGCGCTCTCATCGCCGCAGCACCGCGCAAGCAACCGCTGTCGATCGGCGTCTCGCGCCTGCTCGCGCGCCTAGCCAGCGATCTCAGCGCAGGCGAACCCTCGCCGCTGTCGATTGCGCTAACCCAGGCCGCGCTGCGCGCCGACCCCAGCTACGACGCAGCGCGCGTGCTCCTCGCCGACGCGCTCGCCCGCAACAAGCTGGTCGACCGGGCGCTCGTCGTCCTCGACGGCGTCGACGCCAAGAGCCCCTCCGCCCCGGCGGCGGCCGCCGAACGCATCGACATCCTCGCCACCGCCGACCGCAACGGCGAAGCGCTCGCCGCCGCCAAGAACCGCGTCGACCAGAAGGGTTCGGAGCCCGCCGACTGGCAACGCTACGCCGACCTGCTGCTGACCACCGGCAACCCCGCCGAAGCGGCGACCTGGTACCGGCGCATCATCGCCGCCGACGGCGCGAAGGGCGGCAGCTGGGGCAACTGGCTGCAATATGGCGGCGCACTCGACCAGGCCGGCCGCTGGCCCGAAGCGCGCGACGCACTGGAAAAAGCCGTCGCCCGCGGTCCCGCGCAACCGCTCGCGCTCAACTATCTCGGCTTCGCGCAAGTCGAGCACGGCGACGACATCCCCGCCTCGATCAAGCTGCTCGAACGCGCCAGCCGGATCGACCCGACGAACGCGTCGATCACCGACTCGCTGGGCTGGGCCTACCACCTCTCCGGCAACACCGCCCGAGCGCTCCCCCTGCTCGAAACCGCGGCGCAGGCCGAACCCACCAACGCCGAAATCGCCGACCACCTCGGCGACGCCTATTGGAGCATCGGCCGAAACTACGAAGCGCGCTACGCCTGGCGCGCCGCCTTGCTGACAGCCGAACCCGCAGACACGGCGCGCATAACCGCCAAGATCGCCAACGGCCTCCCGCCAAAAGCTCGCCGCTAAAACCCCTCTCCCACCGGGAGAGGGAAGGGACCCGCAGGCGTGGAGAGGGCAAGGCGAGTTGACGGCAACGGGGCGATTTCGCCAGATCACCACCAAATTTTGAGCGCCGAACGAGCCGCGGCAGTGATCGTGACAATGCCCGCAACTGGCGAGGTGTGCCGCGCCTCAGGTCCGCCGTCATCCTGACGAAAGTCAGGATCCAGAGCGAAGGACGGCACCAATCGTTACCCTGGATCCTGACTTTCGTCAGGATGACGCGCTTAAACCCGCAGACATCACGCGTATTACGCTAAGCTGCGCTGGAACCCTTCGCCGCCAAACCCCGAGACCGACAATGCCCGCCATCACCGAACCCGCCCCCGCCAAGATCAACCTGGCCCTCCACGTCCGCCGCCGCCGCCCCGACGGCTACCACGACCTTGAAACGCTCTTCGCCTTCGCCACCGACGGCGACCTGGTCACGGTGGAACCCGCCCAAACCAACAGCTTCACCATAACCGGCCCCTTCGCCGCAGCACTCCTCCCCGTCCAGAGCATTACCCCGACCTCGAACACCACCCCGGCGAAGGCCGGGGCCCAATTGGGGGTGAACAATGACGAAGCACCCCGCTCGTCCAGCACCACTCCAAGCGCCGCCCCCTGGCATGGCAACTTGGTAACCGCCGCAGCAGACGCCTTCACCACCGCGTTCGCCCCCGAGGCCTACCACTCCATAACCCTAGAAAAGCACCTCCCCATCGCCTCGGGCATAGGCGGAGGCTCAGCCGACGCCGCCGCCACGCTCCGCGCGCTGGCCCGCCTCCACGGCATAGCCCCAACCGACCCCCGCCTCCACGACATCGCCGCAAAGCTCGGCGCTGACGTCCCCGCCTGCCTCGCCAACCGCACCACGCTCGGCACCGGCAAGGGCGACACCCTCACCACCCTTGAAGGCCTGTCCGGCACCCCGCTCCTGCTCGTGAACCCAGGCGTCGCGGTCTCCACCGCAGCCGTCTTCAAGACCTGGGACGGCCACGATCGAGGCCCGATTCCCGAAGGCAATCTCCTCGACCGCGCCCTCGGAGGCCGCAACGACCTAGAACCCCCCGCACTGGCGCTTGCCGCCGTAATCGCCGAAGTCCGCGCGCTCTTGGACGCAGCCCAAGGCGTCCTCCTGTCCAGAATGTCCGGCTCCGGCGCTACCTGCTTCGCCCTGTTCGAAACCCCCGAAGCCAGAGACACCGCCGCCACCGCCGCCCAAGCCAAAGGCTGGTGGACCCTCGCAACGACCCTCGCCTGATTGATCGGCCCGCAATTCCGGCATCTGACAGTCGCCCACGCCGGTCCGCCGCCACCGCCCGTCATCCTGACGAAAGTCAGGATCCAGGGCCGCAAACCAAACCGCTGGTCACAACCAGTTCTCGACACCACCGACGAGTCGATCGCCGCCAAACCCGGGCTCGAACAACCGGAACCGTTCTCGACCAAACTCCGCCCGGCCCATCTGGTTACTCCGGATGTTTACGGCGCTTATCCCCTTCGAAAACGTGGAAGTCCGCAGTCATACGGCACCACGCCCTTGCCTTGTTCTCCCGCGAAGGCGGGAGCCCAGTCTGGATCCCCGCCTTCGCGGGGAGACATGTCTTACTTCCGCGCAAAGGAAAGCAACCGACGTGCTCAGGCGGCTAGCGCTCCGCATATTCAATGGTCGATGAGCGCGGGACGGTGGACGCTGAGCCAAGCCCGGCGTGACTGAGCTCGGCAACCGCCTACGGCGGTTACCAAACGTCCATCTTTTCCAGAAAACCCATCGTTCCCCACTTGTTCCAAAAGAACAAAGAGAATACATGGTGTTTGACGCGTTGAATGGCACGCGCGCTTGCTTTAGCGATGGGAGCATATTCGATGGCCGCTAATCTGAAAGTGATCGACACCGGCATGGCAACCGCAACCAACGACCGGCAGAAGGCGCTCGACGCCGCGCTCGCGCAGATCGACCGCGCCTTCGGCAAGGGCTCGGCAATGCGCCTGGGCTCCAAGGAAACCATGCAGGTCGAGGTGATCTCGACCGGCTCGCTCGGGCTCGACATCGCGCTCGGCGTCGGCGGCCTGCCACGCGGCCGCGTGATCGAGATCTACGGTCCGGAAAGCTCGGGCAAGACCACGCTCGCGCTCCACGTGATCGCCGAAGCGCAGAAGGGCGGCGGCACCGCGGCGTTCGTCGATGCCGAACACGCGCTCGACCCGGTCTACGCCAAGAAGCTCGGCGTCAACATCGACGAGCTGATCGTGTCGCAGCCCGACACCGGGGAGCAGGCGCTCGAGATCGTCGACACGCTGGTCCGCTCGAACGCGATCGACGTGCTCGTCGTCGATTCGGTCGCAGCGCTAGTGCCGCGTGCTGAAATCGAAGGCGAGATGGGCGACAGCCATGTCGGCCTCCAGGCCCGCCTGATGTCGCAGAGCTTGCGCAAGCTCACCGGCTCGATCAGCCGCTCGCGCTGCATGGTGATCTTCATCAACCAGCTGCGCATGAAGATCGGCGTCATGTACGGCAACCCCGAGACGACGACCGGCGGCAACGCGCTGAAGTTCTACGCTTCGGTCCGCCTCGACATCCGCCGTATCGGCGCGATCAAGGCTGGCGAGGAAGTGACCGGCAACCAGACGCGCGTGAAGGTCGTCAAGAACAAGGTCGCGCCGCCGTTCAAGCAGGTCGAGTTCGACATCATGTACGGGCAGGGCGTCTCCAAGCTCGGCGAGATCCTCGATCTCGGCGTGAAGGCGGGGCTCGTCGAGAAGTCGGGCGCGTGGTTCAGCTACGACAGCGTCCGCCTCGGTCAGGGTCGCGAGAACTCGAAGACCTTCCTCAAGGACAACCCCGAAACCGCCGACCGCCTCGAAAAGCAGATCCGCGCACGCACCGACAAGGTCGCCGAGGAAATGATGGCCGGCCCCGAAGAAGGCGACGACGCCTAATCCTACTTTCCCTCTCCCTCAGGGGAGAGGAAGGGACCCATTGCCTTCGCAATGGGAGGGTGAGGGCACTCGGGACGTAGTGTCCAGTGCTTGTCTCATGGTGGCCAAGCATGTGCACGGCGGACGGTTCAGGCGCGTCGCGAACTGAAACCGTGCCAACCTATCCCTAACACCACCCCGGCGAAGGCCGGGGCCCAGTTGGCATTATGCAGCAATAGAGTCGCGCGCTAGGCCAAGCTCGTTCTATTCGGCAACTCCGCATTTGACGGCGAGCCTGCTTCCCGTTGTTCTTATGCTTCCCTTGTTCTCCCGCGAAGGCGGGAGCCCAGTCTGGATCCCCGTGTTCGCGGGAAACAACGCTACTTATGTCAGTATACTCGCCCACATCGGACCGCAAAACACCGCGTCACAAATACCGCGCCAGCGTCTGCACTTTGTGCACTTCGGACCCAATGTACCGTTTATGTGAGACCCTATAGGACCCTATAGGACCCTATAGACCGTCCGATCGTCCCCCCCGCCCGAGCATGGAAACGGATCAGCGAATGACCACCGCCTACGACTGGACCGGCAGAATAGGCGACGTCTGGGCCGAGGAATGGCGCCGAACCGACCGCAGCTTCACCAACCTGACCCCGCATCTGAACGCCGCGATCCTATCCGCCGCCATCCCCCAAACCAAGACGATCATCGACATAGGCTGCGGCGCCGGCGCGACCACGTTAGCTACCGCCCAAGCGATCCCGAACGCGCGGATAACCGGCATAGATCTCTCGCCCACCTTGATCGAGATCGCCAAACACCGCGCCAAAACCGCATCCAACGCTAGGTTCGAGTGCGCGGACATCACCGCCGCCGCCCCGAACCACGCCCCAATCGACCTCTACGTCTCCCGCCACGGCGTCATGTTCTTCGCTGACCCCGTTGCCGCCTTCACGACCTTAGCCGAAGCCGCCGCCCCCGACGCAACGCTCGTCTTCTCCTGTTTCGCCGACCGCGCCGCCAACCACTGGGCTACCGAAATCATCACTGCGACCGGCGGCAATGCAGGCGCTCCAGCAACCACCGCACCCGGCCCCTTCGCCTTCGCCGACCCCACCTACGTCGCGAACATCTTTCAAAAATCCGGCTGGCACGTCGCGGCACCTGAGCGTGTCGACTTCGCCTACCGGGCAGGGGAGGGCGCCGAGGCCGTAGCCGACGCCGTCGACTATTTCCGCCGCATCGGCCCCGCAGCATCCGCCATCCGCGACGCCGCCCCCGAGGAACGTGAGCGCCACATCGCGCGTCTCACTCAGGTCTGCGACCGGTACCGAAGCGGCGACACGGTGGAATTCCCCGCCGCCGCCTGGATCTGGACCGCGCGCAAATCGTCCGAATAAAAACAGGGGAGCCCGCATGATCATCGTCCACCACCTCGAAAACTCGCGATCGCAGCGGATCCTCTGGATGCTCGAGGAACTCGGCCTCCCCTACGAGATCAAGCGCTACGAGCGGAACAAGCAGACGATGCTCGCCCCGCCCGAACTCAAGAAGGTCCACCCACTCGGCAAGTCGCCTGTGATCGAAGATGATGGCCAAGTGGTCGCCGAAACCGGCGCGATCGTCGAATATCTCGTCGACAAGGCGGACGGCAAGCTCGGCGCCCCCGCCAACCGCGCCGACGCGCTGCGGTACCGATTCTGGCTCCATTACGCGGAAGGCTCGATGATGCCGCCGCTGCTCCTGAAGCTCGTCCTCGCGCGCATCCCGATCCTAGGCAAGGCGGCGACCAAGAAGATCCAGCCTATGATCGACGTCCACCTCGACTATGTCGAATCTGAACTGTCGCAGCGCCCCTGGTTCGCCGGCGCCGAGATGACCGCCGCCGACATCATGATGAGCTTCCCCTTGGAAGCTGCGCGCAGCCGCGGCGGGTTGAACGAGTCGCGGCCTGCGACGATCGCGTGGCTGGCGAAGGTTCACGCGCGCCCAGCGTATCATGCCGGCCTGAAAAAGGGCGGCCCCTACGCCTACGCTTGAGCAGCGCAATTCAGGAACCAGATGGGGGCCAAGAAGACGACTTATCCCCGAACACCACCCCGGCGAAGGCCGGGGCCCAGTTGGAAAGGTCAAAGTAACCAGGCGCTACGGTGATCACCGGCGTTTTCCCAGCTGGACCCCGGCCTTCGCCGGGGTGGTACTTGTTCATTGGTCGGCCAGCAAAAAAATTGCATCCTTTAGAAGTCAGCGATTGGAGATCTCCGTCCAACCTCAAACCTGCCCCGGCCCGATCTTCTCATAGCTGTCCACGTCCACCTTCGGCCCATGCCCGGTAGGCGCTTGCGGGAAATCACGATCAGCCGGCTCGCGCTCATCCAGCCCGCCCTCCCATTTCGCCACCACGGTCGCCGCCACCGCATTCCCTATCACGTTCGTCGCCGACCGCCCCATGTCGAGGAAATGATCCACCGCCAGGATCAGCAAAATCCCCGCCTCCGGGATCTTGAACATCGACAGCGTCCCCGCGATCACCACCAACGATGCGCGAGGGACCCCCGCAATGCCCTTCGACGTCACCATCAGCACCAGCAGCATCGCAATCTGCTGCCCGATCGGCATGTGGATGCCGTACGCCTGCGCGATGAACAGCGACGCGAACGTCATGTACATCATCGACCCGTCGAGATTGAACGAATAGCCGAGCGGCAGCACGAAGCTCGCGATCCGCGGCGGCACGCCGAACCGGTCGAGCGCCTCCAGCGTCCGCGGATATGCCGCCTCGGACGATGCCGCGGAGAAGGCGAGGATCAGCGGATCGCGGATATACCGCACCAGCAATCGCGTCCGCGGACCGATCAGCAGGAACGCGATCCCGATCAGCATCGCCCACAGCAGCGCGAGACCGATATAGAAGCTCAGCATGAAATAGCCGAGCTGGCCGAGGATGGCCGGCCCCCGCTCGGCGAGCGTCGCGGTCACTGCGGCAAACACTGCGAACGGCGCGAACCGCATGACGTAATTGGTGATCTGGAGCATCACCGCGACCAGCGCTTCGATCGCCTTCACGAGCGGCGCGGCCTTCTCGCCGACCGCGGTGATCGCCACCCCGACGAACACCGAGAACACGACGATCTGGAGGATTTCGTTGCCCGCCATCGCCGCGATCATCGAATCGGGGACGATGTGCGTGATGAACTTGGCGAGATCGAACGCCGCGCGGTCGACGCCGCTTGACGCGGTGGCCGGCGGGATCGCTAGCGCGAGGCCGACGCCCGGCTGCAACACGTTGACGAGGATCAGGCCCAGCGTGAGCGACAACAGGCTCGCGCAGATGAACCAGCCAAGGCTGCGCAATCCGACCCGCCCAAGCGCGCCGGTATCGCCCATATGCGCGATGCCCACGACCAGCGTCGAGAACACCAGAGGCGCGATGATCATCTTGATCAGCCGCAGGAACAGCGTCGTCACGATCGAGAAATAGCCCGCAATGTCCTTCAGCCGTTCGGCGGACTCGGCCGTGCCGTTGTCGATCGACGCGTTCAGGATCCAGCCGACGACCATCCCCGCGACGAGGCCGAACAAGATGTAATAGGTTAGCCGCTTGGCCATTAATCGCTCCCGAGAAGTGCGAACAGGGAAGGGGATTGCGGCGCCCGGGTCAAGGACCCTATCGTCCGGCGATGTCGACCGCACGCCACAAGCCCTCCTTCAGCCCCTCGCGCCGCGATCTGCTGAGCCTCGCCATCGCGGCGCCGTTGCTGTCGAGCACCGCGATCCTCCGCGCCGCCGAGCCCGACCTGTCGGCGCTGTCCGACATCACTGGCGCGACCAGGCCGATCGACGCCACCGAACGCGCCGCGCGGCTGGCCCGCGCGCAATCGCTGATGAAGGCGGCGGGCATCGGCGCAGTGCTGATCGAGCCCGGATCGTCGATGATCTACTTCACCGGCGTCCGCTGGCATACGAGCGAGCGGCTGACGCTGGCGATCCTCCCCGTCGAGGGCGAGCCATGCATCGTCACGCCGTTCTTCGAGGAGCCCTCGGTCCGCGAGACGCTCGCCGTCCCCGCCGAGGTGCGCGTCTGGCAGGAAGACGAGAACCCGCTCGCCGTGGTCTCCGCGTTCCTGCGCGACCGCAAGCTCGCCGCGCGGCCGATCGGCCTGGAGGCGGAGGTGCGCTACTTTGCTTATGCGGGGCTCCAGCGCGTGCTGCCCGATGCAAGGATTGTCTCCGCCGACCCGGTCGTTCGCGCCTGCCGGATGATCAAGACCCCCGCCGAGATCGCGCTGATGCAGGCCGCCACCGAGGTCACGCTGGCCGCGTATCGCTGGACGAAGCCGCGCGTCGAGAAGGGCATGACCGGCCCCGAGATCGGCGCGCTGATGAACGCCGCGACCAAGAAACTCGGCGGCGCCCCCGAATTCGCGCTCGCGCTGACCGGCGAGGCGTCCGCCTATCCTCACGGCAGCCGCGAGATCCACCGCGTCGCCGACGGCCAGGTCGTGCTGATGGATTGCGGCTGCACCGTGCAGGGATACCAGTCCGACATCTCGCGCACCTGGGTCCACGGCGCGGCAACCGCCGACCAGCGCAAGACGTGGGACCAGGTCGCCCGCGGGCAACAGATCGCGTTCGCCGCCGCCAAGATCGGCGCACCCGCCGGAAGCGTCGACGACGCGGTCCGTCGGCATTACGAGACGCTGGGCTACGGGCCGGGGTACAAGCTCCCCGGCCTGTCGCACCGCACCGGTCACGGCATCGGCATGGACGGCCACGAACCGGTCAACCTCGTCCGCGGCGAGACGATCAGGCTGGCAGCGGGGATGTGCTTTTCCGACGAGCCGGGCATCTACATGCCCGGGAGGTACGGCGTGCGGATCGAGGATTGCTTCCACATGACCGATGCTGGGCCGAAATGGTTCAGCGAGCCGCCCAAGTCGATCGATGCGCCGCTAGGGTAAGCTACCTTCCCACTAACGTTACCACCCCGGCGGAGGCCGGGTCCCAGTTGGAAAGGTGGCAATAAAGGAGCGCTGTCTTTCATTAGCATCGTCCCCCAACTGGGCCCCGGCCTTCGCCGGGGTGGAGGACTTGAAACGAACCGCAGCACTTCCTTGTTCTCCCGCGAAGGCGGGAGCCCAGTCTGGATCCCCGCCTTCGCGGGGAAACAAGCTCTCTTCGTTTCAATCGGATGTGTGCAGCGCGGGCGTTCGCCGACATCCTTCTCTACTGCACGGCCCTTACACACCCGACTTGAGCGAACCGCCCCGCTCGCCTAAGTCCCCGCGCATGACATCGACGAACGACATCCGCCGCGGCTTCCTCGACTATTTCGGATCGCAGGGGCACCAGATCGTGCCCAGCGCGCCGCTCGTGCCGCAGAACGACCCGACGCTGATGTTCGTCAACGCCGGGATGGTGCCGTTCAAGAACGTCTTCACCGGCCTCGAATCGCGCCCCTACACCACGGCCACCTCGTCGCAGAAATGCGTCCGCGCCGGCGGCAAGCACAATGATCTCGACAATGTTGGCTACACCGCGCGGCACCACACCTTTTTCGAAATGCTCGGCAATTTCTCGTTCGGCGATTATTTCAAGGAACAGGCGATCGTCCACGCCTGGACGCTGCTCACGCGCGAATGGGGCCTGTCGCCCGACAAGTTGACCGCCACCGTCTACCACACCGACGACGAGGCGTTCGATCTCTGGAAGAAGGTCGCCGGCCTTCCCGACCACCGCATCATCCGCATCCCGACCAAGGACAATTTCTGGTCGATGGGCGACAACGGGCCGTGCGGGCCGTGCTCCGAAATCTTCTACGATCACGGCGACCACATCTTCGGCGGTCCTCCCGGCAGCCCCGACGAGGATGGCGATCGTTTCGTCGAGATCTGGAACCTCGTATTCATGCAATATGAGCAGGAGAATGCCGAGATCGTTGGCAACCTGCCGAAACCGTCGATCGACACCGGCATGGGGCTCGAGCGCATCGCCGCGGTCATGCAGGGCGTCACCGACAATTACGACACCGACACGTTCAAGGCGCTGATCGCGGCCTCGGGCGCGCTGACGCACACCGCGACCGACGGCGCCAACACCGCCAGCCACCGCGTGATCGCCGATCACCTGCGCACCGCCGGCTTCCTGATCGCGGACGGCGTGCTGCCCGCGAGCGAGGGCCGCGGCTATGTCCTGCGCCGGATCATGCGCCGCGCGATGCGCCACGCGCACATCCTCGGCGCGAAGCAGCCGCTCATGCACCGGCTGGTCCCCGCGCTCGTCACCGAGATGGGCGCCGCGTACCCCGAACTATCGCGTGCACGCCCGCTGATCGAGGCGACCCTCCAGCAGGAGGAAACGCGCTTCCGCCAGACGCTCGACAAGGGGCTGAAGCTGCTCGACGAAGCGACCACCGGGATGACCGACGGCACGCTCGCCGGCGACGTCGCGTTCAAGCTCTACGACACCTACGGCTTCCCGTACGACCTGACCGAGGACGCGCTGCGCGAACGCAACATCGCGGTCGACCGCGAAGGCTTCGACACCGCGATGGCCGAGCAGAAGCGCGCCGCCCGCGCCGCCTGGAAGGGCTCGGGCGCGAAGGCCTCGGACGACATCTGGTTCGACATCGTCGAGCAGACCGGCGGCACCGAATTCCTCGGCTACGCATCGGATACCGGCGAGGGCGAGGTCGTCGCGCTGGTCAAGGACGGCGCACGCGTCGACCACGCCACCACCGGCGACACCGTCGCGATCGTCGTCAACCAGACGCCCTTCTACGGCGAGAGCGGCGGGCAGGTCGGCGATGCCGGCCACATCTCCAACGACAGCGGCCTGCGTGCCAACGTCACCGAGACGTCGAAGCAGCTCGGGCGCGTGTTCGTCCACCACGCGATCGTCGACGCTGGCGAGATCAAGGTCGGCGACCCGGTCAAGCTCCAGATCGACGTCGCCCGCCGCGCACAGATCCGCGCCAACCACTCCGCAACGCATCTCCTGCACGAGGCCTTGCGCGAACGCCTCGGCACGCACGTCGCGCAGAAGGGGAGCCTCGTCGCACCCGACCGCCTACGCTTCGACTTCTCGCAGCCGGTTGCGATGACCCCCGCCGACATCGCGCAGGTTGAGGCCGACGTGAACGCGCAGGTCCGCGGCAACGGCGCCGTGACGACACTGCTGATGACCCCCGACGACGCGATCGCGATGGGCGCGATGGCGCTGTTCGGCGAGAAATACGGCGACGAGGTCCGCGTCGTGTCGATGGGCTCGACCAAGGACGGAACGTACTCGATTGAACTGTGCGGCGGCACGCACGTCAACGCGCTCGGCGACATCGGCCTGTTCAAGGTCGTCGGCGAAGGCGCGGTCTCCAGCGGCATCCGCCGGGTCGAAGCGCTCACCGGCGAAGCGGCGCGTGCCTATTTGACCAGCCGTGACGACCGCCTGCGCGAGGCGGCCGCGGTGCTGAAATCGACCCCCGACGAGGTACCGGCGCGCGTCGCATCGCTGATCGAAGACCGCCGCCGCCTCGAACGCGAACTCGCCGATGCGAAGAAGGCGCTGGCGCTCGGCGGCGGTGGCTCGGGCGAAGCGGCCGGCCCGGAGCAGGTCGGCGGCGTCGCGTTCATCGGCCAGGTGCTCAACGATTTCGAAGCCAAGGGCCTGCGCGGCGCGGTCGACGACGCCAAGCAGCGCCTCGGCTGTGGCATCGCGGTGATGGTAGCGATCAACGACGGCCGCGCTTCGGTCGCGGTCGGCGTGACGGCGGATCTGGTGGCCAGCCACAACGCGGTCGACCTGCTCAAGATCGCGGTGGCTACGCTAGGCGGGCAGGGCGGCGGCGGCCGTCCCGATATGGCGCAAGGCGGTGGTCCCGACGGCGACAAGGCTGCGGATGCGGTGGCTGCGGTGCGGGCGGCGCTGGAGGCGGCAGGGGCCTGAAACTCGCCAACGTCGCACGCTAAACCCCAAGCAATGTTCCCCCGCGGACGCGGGGGCTCAGCTAGGTACCGTCAGCGTACGTGGCTCCTAGACCCCGGCCTTCTCGGGGGAACAGGCTGCGCTGATGAAGTCACCCGCTACCACCACCTCGACCCCGGCGGAGGCTGGGGCCCAATTGGCACGTCTGAAGTAACGAAACACCACGCTCAGTTACCACCGTCCCCCAATTGGGCCCCGGCCTCCGCCGGGGTGGTGCTAATACTGAGTGAGTGGTTCGAGCGGGAAACGAGGCTCAGCCCCCGCGAACCTTCGCCAGCGTAGTCCCAGCGGTAATCGCCTCGATGTCCGTCACCACATGCAGCAACCTCACCCCAGACCGAGACATCGCCCGCCCCAACGCCCCCGCAAAATCCTCAGTCCGCTCGACCGTCTCCGCCCAACACCCATAAGCCCGCCCCAGCGCGGCAAAGTCCGGATTGCGCAACCCAGTCCCCGAAACCCGCCCCGGATACTCGCGCTCCTGATGCATCCGGATCGTCCCGTACCCGCCATTGTCCACGACGATCACCAGCATATCCGCCCCGTGCGCCACCGCCGTCGCCAATTCCTGCCCGTTCATCAGGAAACACCCGTCGCCTGCGAGCGCCACGACCGTCCGCTCCGGATGCCGCAATGACGCCGCTACCGCAGCCGGCACGCCATATCCCATAGCCCCAGCAGTCGGCGCAAGCTGCGTCCCCGGCCCGGCATACGCCCAGTACCGATGCCACCACCCCGAGTAATTTCCCGCGCCGTTGCATATAATGGCATCCGCTGGCAGCCGCTCGCGCATCGCTGCGACACACGGCCCGAGGTCCATCACCAGATTCCGTGGAGCCGCCGTCGACCAATCGAGCCACTCCGCGTGCGCCTCCTGCCCAGCAGTTCGCGGCGGCAAGTCGACCGCCAGCAACGCCTCGGCAAACTCCGCCACCCCCGCACACACCGCGACATCCGCGCGGTACGCCCGGTGCAACTCGTCGGGATCGGGGTGGACGTGGATCAGCCGCTGCCCCGGATGATCCGGCGTGATCAGCGCATACCCATCGGTCGTTGCCTCCCCCAGCCGCGGTCCGACGACCAGCAGCAGATCCGCCGCCTTCACCCGCTCGACCAGCTTCGGACTAGGCCCATATCCCAGGTTCCCCGCCCACACCGGACAGTCGTTCGGAATGGCATCCTGCCGCCGAAACGCCGCGGCGACCGGAATGCCGTTGCGATCCGCCCAGGTCGAGAACGCCCCCGACGCCGCCACATCCCAACCCGCCCCGCCAACGATCGCCACCGGCCGCTCGGCGGTGGTCAGCAGATCGGCCAGCAAGTCCATCGTATCGGCATCGCAGCCTTGCGCCACCCGCTCGACCCGCCGCCGATCGACCGCGTCGACCACATCGAGCAGCATGTCCTCGGGTAACGCGAGCACCACCGGCCCAGGCCGCCCCGACATCGCGGTCGCATAGGCGCGAGCGACATATTCCGGGATCCGGCGTGCATCGTCGATCCGTGCCGCCCATTTGGCGATCGGCGCAAACATTGCCTGGAAATCGATCTCCTGGAACGCCTCGCGGTCGCGCGTGCCGCGGTCGATATCGCCCACGAACAGGATCATCGGCTGCGAGTCCTGCGTGGCGACGTGTACGCCGATCGACGCGTTGGTCGCGCCCGGCCCGCGGGTCACGAACGCCACGCCCGGCCGGTGCGTCAGCGCCCCGTCCGCGCACGCCATGAATCCGACGCCGCCCTCCTGCCGACACACGACCAGATCGATCGCCGGCGTATCGTGGAGCGCGTCGAGCACGGCGAGGAAGCTCTCCCCCGGCACGGTGAAAATCCGGTCGCAGCCCTGTGCGACGAGTTGGTCGACCAGGATACGGCCGCCGGTGCGTGGTGTGATCATCTGCGTATCCTGCCGCCGGTCGCGTGCGAAGTCGAGAAATGTCGCGTCGACCGGTGAGAGGCGGCTACGCTTGCGCCGAAGTCGGGACCAACCCGACTCGCCCGGAGAGGATCATGACCGAATTCACCACCGTCGCCAGTGGCTTGCGCTTCCCCGAAGGTCCCGTCGCTATGCCCGACGGCAGCGTCATCCTCGTCGAGATCGAGGCCGGCCGCATCACGCGCATCGCCCCTGACGGAACGAAGACGACGGTAGCCGAACCCGGCGGCGGCCCCAATGGCCTAGCGATCGGCCCCGACCGCAAGCTCTATTGCTGCAACAACGGCGGCTTCGCGTGGCGCGAGGCGAACGGCTTCCTCACCCCGCACGGTCAGCCGGACGACTATTCGGGCGGGCGGATCGAGCGGATCGACATCGCCACCGGCGCGGTCGAGATCCTCTACAAGGACGGCGATTTCGGCTGCTCGCTGCGAGGCCCCAACGACATCGTCTTCGATTCGCATGGCGGCTTCTGGTTCACCGACCACGGCAAATCGCGCGCCCGCGCCCGCGACATCACCGGCATCTTCTACGCGAAAGCCGACGGGACCCAGCTCGAAGAAGTGATCTTCCCGAGCGAAAATCCCAACGGCATCGGCCTCTCGCCCGACGGCACGCGGCTCTACGCGACGGAGACCTTCACCTGCCGCTTGATGGCGTTCGACATCGTCGCGCCCGGCAAGGTCGCCAGCGCCTCGGGCACGCCGCTCTACCGCCCCGCCGGCTACAAGTTCTTCGACTCGCTCGGCGTCGAGGCATGCGGCAACATCTGCGTCGCGACGATCGGCGAATGCGGGATCAGCATGATCTCGCCGGCGGGGGAACTGGTCGAGTTCGTCGCGACCGACGATGTGTTCACCACGAACATCTGCTGGGGCGGGGCGGACATGATGGATGCCTACATCACCTGCTCGGGCAGCGGCCGGCTGGTGAAGACGCGGTGGAAGCGGCCGGGGTTGAAGCTGGCGTATTGAAACTAGCGTATCCTCCCCCGCCAGGGGGAGGTGGCTGGCACTTGCCAGACGGAGGGGGAGGAAAGGGAAACGTCTGTTCCGTGCCCTCCCCCTCCGTCACCTTCGGCGACACCTCCCCCTAGCGGGGGAGGATTGATGGCCTCGGCGCCAATGTCGCTCGACGTACGTTGCCGACCGACCGCCAGCGCCTTATGCGAGGCGAAAGACCATAGGAGGATGCATGGCGAACAAGCTCTACACCGACGCGGCGGCGGCGCTGGAAGGCGTGCTGTTCGACGGCATGACGATCTGCGCGGGCGGGTTCGGGCTCTGCGGCATCCCAGAACGCCTGATCGACGCGATCGAGGCGTCTGGGGTGAAGGACCTGACGATCGCCAGCAACAATGCCGGGATCGATGGGCAGGGCCTCGGCAAGCTGCTCCGCTCGCGCCAGGTGAAGAAGATGATCTCGTCCTATGTCGGCGAGAACAAGGAATTCGAGCGGCAATATCTCAGCGGCGAACTCGAGGTCGAGTTCTGTCCGCAGGGCACGCTCGCCGAACGCTGCCGGGCAGGGGGAGCGGGCATCCCCGGCTTCTACACCAAGACCGGCGTCGGCACGCAGGTCGCCGAGGGCAAGGAGGTCAAGGTCTTCGACGGCCAGGACTACATCCTCGAACGCGGCATCCGCGCCGATCTCGCGATCATCAAGGGCTGGAAGGCGGACGAGAGCGGCAACCTCATCTTCCGCAAGACCGCGCGCAACTTCAACCAGCCGATGGCGACCGCAGGGAAAATCTGCGTCGCCGAGGTCGAGGAGATCGTCCCCGTCGGGAGCCTCGATCCCGACACGATTCACCTGCCGGGGATCTACGTGAAACGCATGATCGTCGGCGCGCCGTATGACAAGCAGATCGAATTCCGCACCGTCCGCGAGCGGGTTTCCGCGTGAACCACCCTCGGTTCTCCTGCGCACGCAGGAGCCCAGGATCGCGCGCGCTGCGGGTGGTATCCTGGACCCCTGCGTTCGCAGGGGCACTGGCGCTTCAAGGCTGCGTCAGCGTGTCTGCGCCGACGTCGATCGCAGCCACGCCGATTGTGTCTGCACCCGTAACCGTCGACGGCGTCCCCGCCGGCATGCAGTATCTCTACGCCTCGGGCGAAGCCGCAGCGGCCAGCATCCAGGCTTGGAACGCGCTCGTCGGCTACGTCCGCGCGCAACGCACGCCAACCTCCGTCGTCCTCACGCAAGGAGCCTCGCTCGCCGCACCTACTTGGACCACCTGCGGCACCAAGCCCAAAGCCGCGGTCTTCGACGTCGACGAAACCATCCTCCTGAACCTCGGCTTCGAATACGACGCGTCCTCCGGTCAAGCATGGTCCGATCCCCGCTGGCAGGACTGGGAGCGCACCGGCGTCAAGCAGGTCGCCCCCGTCCCGGGTGCGCTCGCCGCACTCACGCAGCTCCGCGCAATGGGCGTCACGGTGATCTTCAACACCAACCGCTCCGCCGCCAACGCCGTACAGACTGAGGCGGCGATCGAAGCCGCCGGTCTCGGCCCCGCGCGCCACGGCGAAACGCTGTTCCTCGCCAGCGACGACGCGACGGGCTCGAAGAAGGACGGTCGCCGCGCGACGATCGCCGCAAAATACTGCGTCGTCGCGATGGGCGGCGACCAGCTCGGCGACTTCAGCGACCTGTTCAACGCCGGCCAAACCCCCGCCGCGCGTCGCGCCGTGGTCCAGTCGCCCGCGATCGCGGCCAGATGGGGGGCAGGGTGGTTCGTCCTGCCCAACCCCGTCTACGGCACCGCGCTGAAAGGCAACCGCGACGAGGTATTCCCGCCAGCAGTCCGCTGGGCCCCGACAGGAGGCGTACGCTGATGGCCGACCACCCAAACGCGATCGCGCTCGACAAGGGCGCGCAACTCACCAGCGAATCGGTCGAGGTCGCGCGGATCTGGATCACCAACGGCGCCGGCAGCAACGTGCTGATCGACGCGGGCATCCTCGAGGATCCGACCGTGTTCGGCTACCTCCTCGCCGACACGATCCGCCACGCCGCGCGCGCCTATGCGGGCACCTGGGGCCTCGACGAGGATACCGCGTTGCAGGCGATCGTCGACGGCGTCGGTACCGAGCTCCGCGAACAATTCACGACCATCACCACCATCCAGGAAGGAATGCACTGATGCCCTGGGACCGTAACCAGATGGCCGCGCGCGCGGCGCAGGAACTGAAGGACGGCTATTACGTCAATCTCGGCATCGGCATCCCGACGCTGGTCGCGAACAACATCCCCGAGGGGATGACCGTCACGCTCCAGTCCGAGAACGGCATGCTCGGGATCGGCCCGTTCCCCTATGCGGGCGAAGAGGACGCCGACCTGATCAACGCCGGCAAGCAGACGATCAGCGAACTCCCCTCGTCGGTCTATTTCAGCTCGTCGGACAGCTTCGCGATGATCCGCGGCGGCCATATCGATCTGACCGTGCTGGGGGCGATGGAGGTCAGCGAAGGCGGCGACATCGCCAACTGGATGATCCCGGGCAAGATGATCAAGGGCATGGGCGGCGCGATGGACCTCGTCGCGGGCGTCAAGCAGATCATCGTCGTGATGGATCACACCGCCAAGGACGGCACGCCGAAGTTCATCCCGTCGTGCACGCTGCCGCTGACCGGCAAGAACGTCGTCGACATGATCGTCACCGACCTCGCCTTGTTCCAGCGAGCCGATCACGACAGCCCGTTCAAGCTGGTCGAGATGTCGCCGGGCGTCACCGCGGATGAAATCGCCGCGAAGACCACCGCGCGCTACACCGCCTGATGCGCTACACCCTCGTCACCGCGAACCGCAATTACTCGAGCTGGTCGCTGCGGCCTTGGGTCCTGATGAAGGCGCTCGGCATCGACTTCGAGGACCAGATCGAGCCGTTCCTAGCGCCCGTCAATTACGAAGCCTTCCGCGCCTTCTCACCGACCGGGCAGGTGCCAGTGCTGATCGACGGCGCGCGGACGATATGGGATTCGCTCGGCATCGTCCTCTACCTCGCTGAGCGTCACGATGGCGTCTGGCCGGTCGACGCCGAGGCATGCGCGTGGGCGATCTGCGCGACGGCGGAGATGCATGGCGGGTTCTCCGCGCTCCGCAACGAGCGGACGATGAACGTCGGCGTCCGCGTGAATGCCGCCCCCGGCAGCGACGCGCTCGACCGCGACGTCGCGCGGATCGCCGAACTCTGGAGCGAGGGACTCGACCGGTTCGGCGGCCCTTGGCTCGCTGGTGCCGACTTCACCGCGGTCGATGCGTTCTATGCGCCGGTTGCGTTCCGCGTGCGGACCTACGGGATCGACGTCGGTCCGGCAGGTCTCTCCTGGGTCGAGCGGATCATCGCCCACGCGGCGATGGGCGAATGGGAAGCGACCGCGCTCGCCGAGACATGGCGCGAGGAGAGCCACGAGGCCGACCTCGCAACATGCGGGTCCATCACCGCGGACTTCCGCCGCTGATGCGCCGCGCTGTGATCGTCATAGCGCTGATCGTGATCCTAATCGCAGGCACGGCGTTCACCGCGGGACCTAGCACGCTCAGCGTCCTCGACGGCATCATGGGCGGCGGACGCGGGACAGCACGCATCCGCGAGGGCGTCCCGTTCGGCACGCACGGGCAAAAGCTCGACGTCTGGCGCCCGTCCGGCGGTGCCAAGACCGGGTTGCCAGTGCTGATCTTCTGGTACGGCGGCGGCTGGGTCCACGGCACGCGCGGCGCCTACGCGTTCGCGGCGCGCGCCTATGCGAAGGCAGGCTACGTCGTCGTCATGCCCGACTACCGCAAAGTGCCCGACGTCCGTTTCCCTGCGTTTCTCCAGGACGGCGCCGAAGCGGTGAAATGGACCCGCGACCACATCGCCGAGGCCGGCGGCGACCCGAACCGGATCGGCGTCGCCGGCCATTCCGCCGGCGCCTACACCGTCGCGATGCTGACGCTCGACCAGCGCTGGCTGAAGGCGGAGGGCGTCGACCCCCACATCATCAAGGCCGCGGTCGGCCTGTGCGGCCCGTACGACTTCTACCCCTTCACCGCCAAGCGCGCGATCGACGCGATGCAGGGCGCCGCCGACCCGGTGATGACCCAGCCGATCCACTTCGCGCGGCCGGACGCCCCGCCGATGCTGCTGATCACCGCCGGCGACGACACGCAGGTCAAACCGCACAACGCGATCAACCTCACCGCGCGGCTGAAGGCGCTTGGGGCGCCGGTGACGCACATCGACTACCCCGGTTTGAGCCACGAGAACGTCGCGATGGCGCTCTCGAAACCGTTCCGCGGCAAGGCGCCGGTGCTGGCCGACAGCGTCGCGTTCCTGAACAAGGCGATGCCCACACGGTAACCACTCTTGTGTCCCCGCGAAGGCGGGGACACAGACTGGGCTCCCGCCTTCGCGGGAGAACAAGCTACCTTCTAGCCTAACGCTCGCTCATCCGAACGACCGAAAATTACATACAACCTTGGCGCAGCATCCCTTTTCGGTTACCGCGCGCTCCATCATGGCCACTCCGCAAACGCTGTACGAAAAGATCTGGGCGGCGCATGTCGTCGAACGCCGCGACGATGGCACCTGCCTGATCTATATCGACCGCCACCTCGTCCACGAAGTCACCAGTCCGCAGGCCTTCGAAGGCCTCCGCGTGGCAGGCCGCAAAGTCCGTCGCCCCGACCTGACGCTCGCCGTCCCCGATCACAATTTGCCGACCACCGCGCGCAAAGACGCCGCCGGTCGCGTCCTGCCGATCGCCGATCCTGAGAGCGCGCAGCAGCTAGATGCGCTCCGCCGCAACACGTCCGAGTTCGGGATCGATTATATCGACGCGACCGCCGCCGAGCAGGGCATCGTCCACGTCGTCGGCCCCGAACAGGGCTTCACGCTTCCCGGCAACACGCTGGTCTGCGGCGACAGCCACACCTCGGCGCACGGCGCACTCGGCGCGCTCGCGTTCGGAATCGGCACCAGCGAGGTCGAGCATGTCCTCGCCACGCAGACGTTGCTGTTGTCGCAGGCCAAGACGATGGAAGTCCGCGTCGACGGTGAACTCGGTTTCGGCGTCAGCCCCAAGGACGTCATCCTCGCGATCATCGGCAAGATCGGCGCGGCAGGGGGCACCGGCCACGTCATCGAATTCACCGGCAGCGTGATCCGCGCGATGTCGATCGAGGGTCGCCTGACGATCGCCAACATGTCGATCGAGGCGGGCGCGCGTGCCGGCCTGATCGCGCCCGACGACACCACCTTCGCGTATCTGAAGGGCCGCCCGATGGCGCCCACCGGCGAGAACTGGGACCGCGCTGTCGCGTGGTGGCGTAGTCTCGCAACCGACCCCGGCGCGGCTTACGACAAGTCCGTCACGCTCGACGCCGCCGATATCGCCCCCGGCCTCACCTGGGGCACCAGCCCCGAGGACGTCGTGCCGATCACTGGATTCGTCCCCGAACCATCGAGCTTTGCTGATCCCGCCAAGCAGGCTGCCGCCCAGAAGTCGCTCGATTACATGGGCCTCACCGCCGGCACCGCGATGCGCGACGTGCCGATCCAGCACGTCTTCATCGGCAGCTGCACCAACAGCCGCATTGAGGACCTCCGCGCCGCCGCGGCGATCGCCGACGGTCGCCATGTCGCCACCGGCGTCCGCGCGCTGGTCGTCCCCGGCTCGGGCTTGGTGAAGCGCCAGGCCGAAGCCGAGGGGCTCGACCGTATCTTCATCACCGCGGGCTTCGAATGGCGCGAGCCGGGCTGTTCGATGTGCCTCGCGATGAACCCGGACAAAGTCCCTGCGGGGGAGCGTTGCGCTTCCACGTCGAACCGTAATTTCGTCGGCAGACAGGGTCCCGGAGCGCGCACGCATCTGGTATCACCCGCGATGGCGGCAGCGGCGGCGGTGACCGGTAAGCTGAGCGACGTCAGAGAGTTGATGGGGGAAATAGCGTGAAGAAGGTTTTTGTATTGCTGGCGGCTGGCGCAATGATCAGCGGCGTCGCGGCCTATGTCGCATCGGCGCGTGTGGTTCCGGAGCGCACGGAACAGCGATGACCCCCGTCACGACCGTCTCGGGCCGCGCCTATCCATGGGGCGCCAAGAACATCGACACCGACGTCATCATCCCGGCGCACTGGCTGAAGACGATCACGCGCACCGGCCTCGGCCGCGGCGCGTTCGAGACGGTCCGCGCGCAACCCGGCAACATCTTCGACGACCCGCGCTATGCCGGGTCGCCGATCCTCATTGCCGGCGATAATTTCGGTTGCGGTTCCAGTCGCGAGCATGCCGCGTGGGCGCTCGCCGACATGGGCATCACCGCGGTCATCGCGCCGAGCTTCTCCGACATCTTCTCGGGCAACGCGTTCAAGAACGGTATCGTCCCCGTCGTCCTCCCGCAGGAGGCGATCGACCGCCTGCTGGAGGTCGCCAAGGACCAGATCGTCACCGTCGATCTCGAGACGATGACCGTCACCACCCCGTTCCAGGACCGCTTCACCTTCGAACTCGACGCTTTCCGTCGCCAGTGCCTCATGGAAGGGCTGGACGAAGTCGGCCTGACGCTGGCAAGGGATACCCAGATTTCGAAATTCGAGGAGGCGGTCGCATCGAATCGCCCCTGGACGACGGTGGAGAGCGGGTATGCGAGCATTGGTGTCGAAGGCAGTCGGCGGACCTGAAACTCTGGAAATGGTCGCGCTGCCCGATCCGGTAGCCGGTCCCGGACAGGTGGTGGTCGCGGTCAAGGCCTGCGCGATCAACTTCCCTGACGTCCTGATCATCGAGGACAAATACCAGTTCAAGCCACAGCGCCCGTTCGCACCGGGCGGTGAGATCGCCGGCACGATCGCCTCGATCGGCGAGGGCGTCACCGGCTGGGCAGTCGGCGACCGCGTCATCGCTATGCTCGGTCACGGTGGCCTGTGCGAAAAGGTCATTGCCGACCCCGCCAAGCTCTATCGCCTCCCCGAAGGTCGCAGCTTCGCCGAGGGCGCCTCGCTGATCCTGACCTATGGCACGACGATCCACGCGCTGCTCGACCGCGGCCATATCAAGGCGGGGCAGACGCTGCTCGTGCTCGGCGCGGCCGGCGGGGTAGGGCTCGCCGCGATCGAACTCGGCAAGGCGTTCGGCGCGAAGGTGGTCGCCGCGGTCTCGTCTGAAGAAAAAGCTGCTGCCGCCAAGTCCGCCGGCGCCGACGAAACGCTGATCTATGCCCGCGCCCCGTTCGACAAGGACCAATCGAAGGCGCTCGCCGAGCAGTTCAAGGCCGCGGTCGGTCGTGACGGCGCGCACGTGATCTACGATCCGGTCGGCGGCGACTATGCCGAGCCCGCGCTGCGATCGATCGCGTGGGAGGGCAAGTACCTCGTCGTCGGCTTCCCCGCCGGCATCCCGAAATTGCCGCTCAACCTGACGCTGCTCAAAAGCTGCGACGTGTGCGGCGTGTTCTGGGGGGCGTTTGCGGCGCGTGATCCCAAGGCGAACCAGGCGCATATCGAAACGCTGTTCGATTTGTGGGAAGCCGGGAAGATCGCGCCGCGCGTGACCGAAACATTTGCTTTCGAGGACGGCGGCAAGGCCATCGCGAAGATGGCGGCTCGCGGTGCTATCGGGAAACTCGTCGTAGAGGTCGGCTGAGTACAGCCCCCTCTACAGGGGTTCAAAACACGTTATACGCAACGGTGGCGATCGCCCCCCACATCGCTATCGACGCGAAAATTCCGTAGGCAAGCCCGTGCACGACCGGCGGTGTAGCGCGCGTCTTGGCCACGGAAACGGATGTCGGCTGGGATAGCGTCGTCATATCACTCTCCTATCCGTGCACTGTGTCACGTGATCGACTTATATATCGTTACAACCAGACCATAGTTCCAGTAGTTTTTGTACGTTTCTGTCGATTGTTGCGCGGGGGCGTTGTGCGACCTATCTCGGGGCCCACCACGAGACTGAACGGGGACCCGCGACATGACCACTTTCGACGACCGCGAACGCGCCAGCGAGGCGAATTTCGCGCGCGAGGAAGAGATGGCCTTCCGGATAACGGCCCGTCGCAATCGCCTGCTGGGTGGTTGGGCGGCGCATGAAATGCAGCTGACCCCTGAGGAAACGGACGCCTATGCGACCGCGCTCGTGCATGCCGACATGGAAGGCGGCGGCGATGACGACGTCGTGCGGAAACTGGTCGGCGACCTGACCGCCGCGGGGCTCGACCATGACGAGGCCACCGTCCGCCGCGCGCTGGCGCAGCAGATGATCGAGGCACGTCGCCAATTGTTGGAGTCGCATTGATATGCCGATGGCTGCCAACGATATCGAAGCGATGATCAAGGACGCGATCCCCGATGCCCAAGTCGAGATCACCGATCTCGCGGGCGACGGCGATCACTATGCTGCCAAGGTCACCGCCGCCAGCTTTGCCGGGATGAGCCGGGTGAAGCAGCATCAGGCCGTCTATGCCGCGCTCGGCGGTCGGATGGGCGGCGTCCTGCACGCACTACAGCTTACGACCGCAATCTCCTGAGGACCGAAGACATGACCGACGATTCCAACGCCCGCATCGACGCCCTGGTAAAAGCCAGCCCGGTAGTCCTGTTCATGAAGGGCAGCCCGTTGTTCCCGCAGTGCGGCTTTTCCAGCCGCGCGATCGCGATCCTCAACCACCTCGAGGTCGAGTTCGAGAGCGTCGACGTGTTGCAGGATCAGGGCATCCGGCAGGGTATCAAGAGCTATTCCGACTGGCCGACCATCCCGCAGCTTTACGTCGATGGCGAATTCGTCGGCGGCTCCGACATCATGATGGAGATGTATGAGAGCGGCGAGCTGGCGCAGTTGTTCGAGACGCAGAAGGCCAACTGATCGAGGCACCGGGTGGGTGGATCGACGCGAGACCGGAAGGGAAAGCGGTCGATCCACCCTGTGAACGCGATCGCGTTCGGTGACGGAATAGTAGTTGCACGGCCTGTGCCAGAACCTGCCGTTCGCAGTTTTGGCGACGTTCGATAGTTAATCCAGGTTTGGCCCGGCGTCGGCCTGTAAGAGTTTCCGACAGCTCTCCGCGACTAACGAGGTCTTGCCATCGCCCCGTCGAGCCGCCATTTCGCATCCATGGCTGAGCATCCGACCGGTATCCCGATCCAGCTCGAGCCGCTCGTCGTTCGCGTGCTCGCGCCCAACGCTTCCCCCTACACCTATACGGGTACGCAGACGCACATCGTCGGAACGACCGATCTTGCCGTGATCGATCCCGGTCCAAATGATCCCGCCCATATCGACGCGCTGATGCGCGTGATCGAAGGGCGGCCGGTCAAGGCGATCGTCGTTACGCATCACCACCGCGACCATAGCCCCGCCACGCGTCCGCTCCAGTCGCTCACCGGCGCCCCGATCGTCGGCGCTGCGCCGTTCGACCTCGCCGACGCAGGCGCGCGCGCAGACGCTTCGTTCGACGCCGCCTACGCACCAGACCGCGTTCTTTCGGAGGGCGATACCGTCACCGGCACAGGTTGGACTCTGGAGGCGATCGCGACGCCTGGCCACACCTCGAACCATCTGGCCTTCGCGCTGCCCGAGACGAAGGCGTTGTTTTCCGGCGATCATGTCATGGGCTGGTCGACGACGATCGTCTCGCCGCCCGACGGCAATATGACCGCGTACATGGCCAGCCTCGAAAAGCTGATGGGGCGTGACGACCGGGTCTATTACCCCGGTCACGGCGAGGCGATCGACAAGCCGCAACGGCTCGTCCGCGGCATGCTCGGCCACCGCAAGCAACGCGAGGGGCAGATCCTTCGCCTGCTTGGCAAGGGCGCGTCGGCGATCCCGGCGATGGTCGAGCGCATGTATGTCGGTCTCGGCCCGCAGCTCGTGCCAGCTGCGGCACGATCGGTGCTGGCGCATCTGTACGACCTGCAAACCCGCGGACTGGTTATCGAGGAAGGCGAGACATGGCGAACGACAGCGTGACCGAACCCGTACGCAAGAGCGGCGTGGCCCCGTTCCTGGCAAAGGCCGTCGGAATCGTCTTGATCCTCGTCCTCGCAGGGCTGCTCGTGCTCTGGGGCGTGCAGCGCTACGTCAGCGATCGACTCACGCCCGATCCGACGACGATCGCCAGTGCCAGCCTCGAAGGGTTGCGCGAGCAGAACCGGCTTTCTGCCTTCGCTGCGCGTTACGTTGCCGTTGTTACCTCGAAACAGACGCAGCTCGGCTTCACCACCGAGAAGACGCTGATCATGCCCGGCATGGTCCGGTACGAAGTCGACATGGCCAAGCTCACCCAGTCCGATGTCGCGTGGGACGGCACGTCAAAGACGCTGTCCGTGCGCCTTCCTGCAGTCGAGGCCGATGGCCCGCAGGTCGATCTCAACGCGGTCCGCGAATATGGTTCGGGCGGCGTGTTGACCACATTCACCGACGCCGAGAAGCGCCTCGACGCCGCCAACCGCCGTGCCGGCCAGATCGAGCTGATCCGCCAGGCGCGCGAGCCCGCGATGATCAAGCTCGCCCGCGATGCCACGCGTCGTGCGGTCGAACGCAGTTTCGCGATGCCGCTGCGGGCTGCCGGAATCGACGCGACCGTCGCGGTGCGCTTCGCCGACGAGCCGACCGCGAATACCGAGCGCTGGGACACCTCGCGCTCGCTGCAGGACGTGCTAGGGAATCGCCGCTAGAAGACGGGCGCTAAACTCGGGATACGACCATGGAATTGAAGCAGAACTTCGCCGGCATCGACATACGCGCCGAGATCGAGCGCCTCCGCAAGGAGAAGAACGCCGTCATCCTCGCGCATTATTATCAGAAGCCGGAGCTTCAGGATCTGGCCGATTTCGTCGGCGACAGTCTCGACCTGTCGCGCAAGGCGGCGGCGACGGACGCCGACGTGATCGCGTTCTGCGGCGTGCGGTTCATGGCCGAGACCGCCAAGATCCTGTCGCCCGACAAGATCGTCGTGCTCCCCGACATGGACGCCGGGTGCAGCCTAGAGGACAGCTGCCCGCCCGAGCAGTTCGCCGCCTTTCGCGCGAAGCACCCCGATCACATCGCACTGACCTACATCAACTGCTCGACCGAGGTGAAAGCGCTCTCCGACATCATCGTCACGTCTTCGTCGGCGGACACGATCCTCGCGCAGATCCCGCTCGATCAGAAGATCATCTTCGGTCCCGATCGTAACCTGGGCGGGTACCTCGCGCGGAAGACCGGTCGCGACATGCTGCTGTGGCCGGGAGTTTGCATCGTCCACGAGGCGTTTAGCGAGACCGAGCTGATGAAGCTGAAGGCGCAGCACCCCGGCGCGCCCGTCGTCGCGCATCCCGAATGCCCGCCGATCATCCTCGATCACGCCGATTACGTCGGCTCGACGCGCGGCATCCTCGATTACGCGCTCGCGATGCCCGGCGACACGCTGATCGTCGCGACCGAGCCGCACATCATCCACCAGATGGAAAAGGCGCTCCCGAACAAGCGCTTCATCGGCGCGCCGGGTGCGGACGGCAACTGCAACTGCAACATTTGTCCGTACATGGCGCTCAACACGCTCGAAAAGCTGTACGTCGCACTACGCGACCTGTCGCCGCGGATTGAGATCGAGGAGGGGCTTCGGCTCCAGGCGAAGAAAAGCCTCGACCGCATGCTGTCGATGGCATCGAATACCGTCGGGAAGGGTGATCTCGGGCCGAAGTGACGGCCCGTTTCAATTGGCCGCCGTTCGGGCTGGATTATTCCAGCCCGGCGCGGTCACATCAGGAATAGTTCAGATCAGGGCGCGCTCAGAGTGCCGGGACGTCGGCACCGCTCAACTGGGCGAGCGCCTGGTCGATATGGATGGCGGCAAGCGGCAGCTGCAGCGTATCGGCCAGCGTAAGAGCTTCGTCCAGCAGGGCATGCAGGCGTGCGGTATCGGCCATCGTGGTGGTGGGCATAAGAATATCCTCGGTAGTGATCGGCAAACCCTCGAAGTATCGAATGGTTCCTATACCGGAAAAATAATTCGATGAGTCGAATGAACCGTGAAGTCACTGTTCGGACCGTCTCTTTTTTGGCACCGCGCGCCGAGCATCTTTTCGACGAACAATCCGGAGACGACAGGTGAAGACAGCATTGCCCGAGTCGTTCGATATCGACGCCTTCGTCGCGGCAACGCTGACCGAGGATCTCGGCACGATCGGCGACATAACCTCGGCCGCTGTGATTCCCGCCGACGCACGGTTCACCGGCGTCATGGACAGCCGCGATCCGATCGTCGTCGCTGGCCTCGATCTCGCCGAAGCCTTCTTCCGCGCGCTGGACCCGGGCGTGCGGATCGAACGCCTCGTCCGCGACGGGCAGCAGGTGGCCGCCGGCACCGAACTCATGCGGCTCGAAGGGGCAGGGCGCGCGATGCTGACGGCCGAGCGGTCCGCGCTCAACACCGTCCAGCATCTGTCGGGCATCGCGACGATGACGCGCGCGTATGTCGATGCGATCGAGGGCACGGGCGCGATCCTGCTCGACACGCGCAAGACGATCCCGGGCCTGCGCGTGCTGGAGAAATACGCGACCCGGATGGGTGGTGCACAGAACCACCGCATGGGGCTGTGGGATGCGGCGATGATCAAGGACAATCATGTCGCGGTTGCCGGTGGTGTCGCCGAGGCGGTTCGTCGCGCAAAGGCCGCGGGAATCGCGCAGATCATCGTCGAGGTCGACCACATCGACCAGATCGAGCCGGCGCTGGAAGCTGGCGCGACGCACCTGCTGCTCGACAACATGCCGCCGGCGATGTTGCGCGAAGCGGTGGCGCTCGTCGCCGGTCGCGTCCCGACCGAGGCATCGGGCGGTGTCAATCTCGACACGATCCGCGCGATCGCTGAATCGGGCGTGACCTATGTGTCGGTCGGCCGCTTGACGCAGTCGGCGCCCGCAGCAGATATAGGGCTGGACTTCGCGACCGTCGAATAGCTCCGCCAGATCCGGCGCGGGCCTTCGGCTGGCTAGGTCAGGGAGTAGGACCATGATCAGGCCGGTTGCCATCGTTCGCTACGAGCGCCTCTATTGGGCGGCGTTCATACTGGATACGGTCGTCGCGGCGATGACCTGGACGCAGCGCGAGGCGATCGTCACCGCCTATCCGGTACTCGCCAAGGCGACGTGGATATTGCCGACGTTCCAGGCCATCGGGATCGCGGTGACGGTGCTGCTCTGGTACTTCACCGCGCGTGCGCCGAGCGTCGTCGCGAAATGGGTGGTCGTGATCCTCGCCGCCTTGTCGACCTGGGCCGCCGTCCAGGCGCTTGCAACGCTCGCGACGGGTAGTGCGATTGTCGGCACGGCATCGATCCTCTCGCTCATCGCAGAAGCACTCTACGTCGCCGCCGCCGTCCACCTCTTCCGGCCCGGGAGCAAAGCCTGGTTCGGTCAGGACGACGGCGCCGATTTCGACACGGATACCGACAGAGGGAACGTCGCATGATCTCCAGGCTGACCCTCGCCGCCGTAGCGATCGCGTTGCCGAGCGTCGTGCAGGCGCAGGCCTATCAATGCTCGACCCCCGCGTCGGTCGAGCGCGTCCGCCCGGACCTGCCGTCGGAGAGCCAGCCGAAGCGCGATATCCCGATCGGCAGCTACACGCTCGCGATCACCTGGGCGCCGCAATATTGCCGTGAGAATGGCGATCGCACCGGGTCGACGTTCCGGTGCGGGGCGGGCAACCGGTTCGGCTTCACGTTGCACGGGCTCTGGCCCGATGGCGTTGGCAAGGACTGGCCGCAATATTGTCACGACGCGGAGTTCGTGCCGCCGCCGGTGATCCGTGCCCACCTGTGCACCACGCCGTCCGCGCAATTGCTCCAGCACGAATGGGCGAAACACGGTACCTGCATGCCCGGCTATCGTCCCGCCAAGTATTTCAACCAGTCGGCCGGGCTGTACGGCAAGCTTCGGTATCCCAACATGGACGCGTTGTCGCGTGCGCCACTGACCGCGGGCCGGTTCGCGGCTGAGATGGCGGGCGTGAACCCGGGCTTGAAGGCGGACATGATGCGCGTGACTGCGACGAAGCAGGGCTGGCTCGACGAGGTCTGGATCTGCCTCGACCGCCGTTTCCGCTACCGCCGCTGCCCGGTGCGTCAGGGCGGACTGAACCCGAGCGCACCGCTTCAGATCTGGCGCGGGAGTCGGTAGTCGGTAGTCTTCCTGGAGGATTTGAAATTTTTTCCGTTCGTGCTGAGTAGCGACCGAGTAGCTCCGTCAGGAGCGTATCGAGGGCGCGTATCGAAGCATGGGTTACCCGCGCCAACCTGTCCTTCGATACGCCGTCTCGATACGCTCCGTTGGAGCTACTCGACGGCTACTCAGGACGAACGGAAGACGGACGAACGAAGAGCGGCGAACGGAAAGGGGGCGGGCATGCGGGAGCGCCCTCTACCGCCGGTCCTTCAACCAGACCAGTACCGCCGCCAGCACGCCAACGCCCGTCCCAACCAGAAACCCCGGTGTAGCCTGCTCAATCGCAAAGCCGACCCCGGCGCCGCCCAGCATGCCAAGCGCCATGAGGAACCCGCCCGCAGCGCTCGGATCCTTGTGGGGGGGCAGGGTGTCGCGGGAAGTCGGGTCGGTCATCGCTATATCCTGCCACGCGCCGCCGCCAGATGCCACCCACACGCCGAGCGCGATCCGCCGCCCGGACGAAACGTGGCGGAAATACGGCGTTAGATACTGTTCCGCAACGACAAGCCCGGCTAGGAGCCGGACATGGTGTTCCGCGTCGGGCGAGCCGGGCCGGCCGCCGCCTTTTTCGTTCTGACGACAGCGGGTGCCCTACCTTGCGCGGGCATACGTGCCGCAGGAGCACAAACCGTGCCTGTGCCGACGCAGGCTCCGGCCAGCCCGACCGCCGACACGCCGATGTCGCTCGATCCCAATTCGCCGCTTGCTCCGTTGCCGGACATCGGCGTCGCCTGGCCCGATCTCGCGACGTCGCCAATGGACCCGGCCGCCACGGTCGCCGCGGTCGATGCCAATGCGGAGAGCCGCTACGCCTGGCGGATCGACGGCATAGACGGGATCAACGACGCGCTGCTCCGCCAGCGGTTCGCGCAACTCTCGACGCTCGACGCGAACGATCATCAGGCCGCCAACGCCGCGCAGCTCGATCGGCGGGCGCGCGAGGATGCCGATTTGCTCAACAGCCTGCTCCGCGCGGAAGGCTATTACGACGCCAACGTCGTCACGCGCGTAGAGGCGGGCGCCAAGCCGATGGTCGTGCTGTCCGCCACCCCGGGCACGCTCTACAAGTTCAAGGGCGTGACGATCGACGGCATCGCCGCGGCAGGCGACAAGGCGCCGGGGCTGACGACCGCGTTCGGGATCAAGCCCGAAGACCCGGTCAACTCCGACGCGATCGTCGCCGGCCAGGCCAAGCTGACGACGCAAATCGGCCGCGAAGGCTTTCCGTTCGCGAAAGTCGGCGATCCGGCGATCGTCGTCGACCACGCCACCCGCACCGCGACGCTCGACCTGTCCGTCAGACCCGGCGGTGCGCGCAAGTTCGGACAGGTCGTCGCACTCCCCGGCAGCCGCGTGTTCGGCGCGGACCATGTCGCTGAGATCGCGCGCTTTTCTCCAGGCGACCTGTACGATGCCGCCAAGCTAGACGATCTCCGCCGCGCGTTGATCCAGACCAGTCTAGTCTCCGCCGTCGATCTCAAGCCAGTGCAGGGCGCGACCCCCGATACCGTCGACATTGCCGTAAAACTCGATCGCGCGCCGCCGCATACCGTTGCGGGCGAACTCGGCTACGGTACTGGCGAAGGTGCGCGGGCGGAACTCAGCTGGACGCACCGCAACCTGTTCCCGCCCGAGGGCGCGCTGACGTTGCGCGGCGTGCTGGGAACGCAGGAACAGCTCGGCTCGGTCGTCTTCCGCCGCAACAACTTCAAGGCGCGAGACCGGGTGCTGACGCTCCAGGCATCCGCCGCGCATACCAACCGCGATGCCTACGACGCGAAGACCTATTCGCTCGGCGGCACGCTGGAGCGCCAGACCAACATCTTCTTCCAGAAGACCTGGACCTGGTCGGTCGGCGCCGAACTGCTAGCGTCGGACGAGCAGGACGTGATCCTCTCGACCGGCGATCCGCGCCGCCGAACCTTCTTCATCGGTGCACTGCCGACCAGCCTCAATTACGACGGCTCGGACGATCTGCTCAACCCGACCAAGGGTTTCCGCCTCGGCGGCCGAATCAGCCCCGAAGTCTCGTTGCAGGGCTCGGTGTTCGGCTATGCGCGCACCCAGTTTGACGGCAGCGTGTACCAACCGTTCGGCGATCGGGTGGTGCTCGCCGCGCGCACCCGGCTCGGCACCATCGTCGGCGCCCCGCGTGACCAAGTCGCGCCGTCACGCCGCTTCTACGCCGGCGGCGGCGCGTCGGTGCGCGGTTACGGCTATCAGTCGATCGGCCCGCGCGATCCCAACAACGACCCGATCGGCGGCCGCAGCCTGACCGAATTCTCGATCGAGGCGCGCGTCCGCGTGCTCGGCAGCTTCGGGATCGTGCCGTTCCTCGACGCGGGCAATATCTACACCTCGCCGCTGCCGAAATTCACCGGGTTGCAATACGGCACCGGGATCGGCGTGCGCTATTATTCGAACTTCGGCCCAATTCGCCTCGACGTCGGCACCCCGATCAACCCGCAGCCCGGCGACAGCCGAATCGCGGTGTACGTCTCGCTGGGGCAGGCGTTTTGACCGAAGAGGTCGTTCTTCCAAAGCGCCGGATCGCTTGGTGGCGATGGATCGCAAGCGCGATCATGGCGCTGCTCGCGATCGTTGGTGCGGCGTTGCTGATCGTCGACACCGACATCGGCCACCGTTTCGTCGCGGACCGGATCGCGGCGATCAAGACCGCGAACGGCCTGCGCTTCACGGTCGGTAGGATCGACGGCTCGCTATACGGAGACACCCGGCTGACGGATCTCCGCGTGTACGATCTCGAGGGTCTCGTCTTCCAGGCGCCCAACGTCACGCTCGACTGGTCGCCGTTCGACTGGTTCTCGAACCGACTCGAGATCCGCCGCCTGATCGTCGATCGCGCGATCCTGACGCACACTCCGCGCACGCGCTCGTCGAAAAGCCGTGGCCCAATCCTGCCCGACTTCGACATCCACATCGGCAAACTCTTGGTCGGCCGCCTCACGCTGGCGAAGCGCGTGCTCGGGACCCAAAGGATCGGGACGCTCGAAGGTCGCGCGGACATCCGCTCCGGCCGCGCACTCGTGGATATCAAGGCCCGCGTCGCCGGCAGCGACGACCTGAAGCTACGGATCGACGCCGAGCCCGCGCGCGATCGCTTCGACATCGACGTCGCCGCGAAGGGCGCCACGGGCGGCGTCCTCGCGCGGATGGTGAAGGCGAAGGGCCCGGTCGCGCTCGCGGTCACCGGCGACGGCAGCTGGGCGAAGTGGAACGGCCGCGCGAACGGCATCGTCGGCACGACGCGCGTCGTCGATCTCGCGCTCGCGCAGGTCGCCGGCCGCTACACGCTGTCGGGCACGCTCTCGCCGTCGTCGCTCCTCAAGGGGCGGCTGCAACGGCTGACGGCACCGCGCATCCTCGTCAACGGCAGTGCGGAGTTCGCCAACCGCCGGCTGGACGGGCAGCTTTCGCTCCGAACGCCCGCGCTGGCGATCGACACGACCGGCATCGTCGATCTCGGTGCGAACGCGTATCGCGACGTGCGGATCAAGGCGCGGCTCCTGCGCCCGCCCGCGTTGTTCGACAACATGACCGGCAACATGGTCGAACTGCGCGCGATCCTGGACGGCCCGTTCGCGACCGCGGCGTTCGACTATCGCCTCGACGCCAGCCGTTTCGCGTTCGACCAGACCGGGTTCGAGAATGCGCACGCCGCCGGCAAGGGGCGGCTATCCGCAGCGCCCGTGACCGTCCCGATCCGTTTTACCGCAGCGCGCGTCACCGGCGTGGGTACCGTTGCGGGCGGGATCCTGCGCAACCTGTCGGTCGATGGCCTGCTCCGCGTGACGCCGACGCTGCTCACCGGCGACGCGCTCAAGCTCCGTTCCGACAAGCTCACCGGCAGCATCAACCTCGCGGTCGACCTGCGCAACGGCCAGTTCGAGGTCGGCATCAACGGCGGGCTCGGCCGCTATCTGATCCCCGGTCTCGGCATCGTCGACGTGAAGTCTACGCTGCGTGTCGTCCCCGGCCCGAACCGCCACGGCACGCGCGTCATCGGGCAGGGCAGCGCGCAGATGGTGCGGCTCGACAACGCGTTCTTCCGCAGCCTCGCGGGAGGCTTGCCGCGGATCACGACCAACCTCGAACGCACGACCGACGGCGTGCTCCACTTCACCAACCTAGTCCTCACCGCGCCGCAGATCCGGCTGACCGGCAACGGCTATCGTCGGCGCGACGGCACCTTCCATTTCGAGGGCGGCGGGCGCCAGCAGACCTACGGCCCGGTGACGCTGAAACTCGACGGCCAGATCGAGAAGCCGACGCTCGACCTCGTCTTTGCCAGCCCGAATGCGACGCTCGGGCTGTCCAACGTCCGCGCGCATCTCGATCCGACGCCGCAGGGTTTCGCCTTCACCGCGGCGGGCGGATCGCGGCTCGGGCCGTTCACCACCAACGGCGCGATCCTGTTGCCGCCCGGCGCCGATGCGACGATCGCCATCGCCGCGCTGAACGTCGCGGGCACCAAGGCGAGCGGGAACATCGCGGTCGTCGATGGCGGCTTCAACGGCGCGCTCGCGGTGGCCGGCGGCGGCATCTCGGGTGAACTCCTGTTCCGCCCGGTCGGCCAGATCCAGCGCGTCGAAGGACATCTCGCCGCGAAGGCCGCAACGCTCGACGGCATCGCGTTGCGCCAGGGCAAGCTGGACTTCGTCACGTTGCTCGATCCCGCCGGCACCTCGATCGAGGCGACCGCAACCGGCCTCGGCCTGCGTCGCGGTACGTTCAGCCTCGCGCGGTTCAACGGTTCCGCGTCACTGCGCGGTGGAATCGGCACGATCAAGGCATCGATCGCCGGCTCGCGCGGCCGCGCGTTCGATATCCAGAGCGTCACGCAGGTGACCGCCACGAGCTACGCGATCTCCGCGCAAGGCACGCTCGACGGCCGCCCGCTGAAGCTGCTCACGCCGGCGGTTTTGACCCAGGAAGAAGATGGCTGGCACCTCGCACCGACCAAGCTCAGCTTCTCGGGCGGCGAGGCTCAGGTCGGCGGCCGCTTCACCGCCGCCAGCACCGCGATCGACGCCAGCCTGACGCGCATGCCACTCGCAATTCTCGACATCGCCTATCCCGGGCTCGGCCTCAGCGGCAGCGCCTCGGGCAGCTTCACGATCGCGACTGCCAATGGTGCAGCCCCGACCGGCAAGGCTAACGTGACGATACGGGGCCTAAGCCGTGCCGGCCTCGTCCTCTCGTCGCGCCCGATCGACGTTGGCGTTGCAGCCGTGCTCTCCCCCGACAAGCTCGGCCTGCGCGCGGTGATCGCGTCCGCCGGCAAGACGATCGGCCGCGCGCAAGCCCAACTCGCGCCGCTTGGGCAGGGGGACTTGGCCTCCCGAATCAGCAACGCCCGCCTGTTCGGACAACTGCGGTACAGCGGCCCGGCCGACACGCTCTGGCGCCTCACCGGGGTCGAGCTGTTCGATTTGTCCGGCCCGGTCGCGATCGGCGCGGACGTCGTCGGCACGCTTGCCAACCCGACGCTACGCGGCGTCGTCCAGGCGAACGGCGCGCGGATCGAAAGCGCGACCACCGGCACCGTCCTCACCAACGTCCAGGCGACCGGCCGGTTCGGCGGTTCGCGGCTCGTGATCGACCGGTTCGGCGCGGACGCAGGCAAGGGCGGGCGCGTCACCGGCACCGGCCAGTTCGAATTCGCCGCCGCCGCCGGGATCGGCCTCGATCTCGCGCTGCAAGCCGACAAGGCGGTGATGATCAACCGCGACGATATCGGCGCGACCGTGTCCGGCCCGCTGACGTTCAAGTCGAACGGCTCGGGCGGCACGATCGCCGGCGACGTCATACTCGACAAGAGCCGCTACCGCCTCGGCCAGGCCACCGCCGCCAGCGCGGTGCCGCAGCTCAACATCCGCGAGATCAACCTGCCCGACGGTGGCGAGGAAGTCGCGACCCCGACCAAGCCCTGGACGCTCGCGATCAAGGCCCGCGCGCCGAACCAGGTGATGGTCAGCGGCCTCGGCCTCACCAGCGAATGGTCCGCCAACCTCCAGATCGCCGGCCAGCCCGAGAACCCCGCGATCACCGGCCGCGCCACGCTGATCCGCGGCGACTACGAGTTCGCCGGGCGGCAGTTCGAGTTGGCGCGCGGCGTGATCCGCTTCGACGGGCAGGTGCCGGCGAACCCGGCTCTGGATATCGAGGCGAACGCGGACTCGACCGGGCTCAGCGCGTCGATCCGCGTCACCGGGTACGCGCTGAAACCCGAGATCGGTTTCACCAGCACCCCCGCGCTACCCGAGGACGAACTGCTCTCACGGCTGCTGTTCGGTACGTCGATCACCAATCTGTCCGCGCCCGAGGCTCTCCAGTTGGCCGCGGCGGTCGCGGCATTGCAGGGCGGCGGCAGCGGTCTTAACCCGATCAACGCTGTGCGCCGCGCCGCCGGGCTCGACCGCCTCCGCATCCTCCCTGCGGACCCACAGACCGGGCAAGGCACCTCGATCGCCGCCGGCAAATACGTCACCCGGCGCCTCTACGCGGAGATCGTCACCGACGGGCAGGGCTATTCCGCCACGCAGGTCGAGTTCCAGGTCACCCGCTGGCTGTCATTGCTGTCGAGCATCTCCACGCTCGGCCGCCAGAGCGCCAACGTCCGCGTGTCGAAGGATTATTGAAGGATGATCGCGCACGCCGGTTTCGTTAGGAAGAACACATGAAGCCCGTCATCTTCGGCCTGTCCGGCCCCGTCCTCACCCCCGCCGAACGCGCGTTCTTCGCCGAGTGCGAACCCGCCGGCTACATCCTGTTCAAGCGCAACATCGTCGATCGCACCCAAGTCCGTGCCCTGACTGACTCGCTCCGTGTGCTTGCCGGACGCCAGGACCTAGCGATCCTGATCGATCAGGAGGGCGGCCGCGTCGCGCGAATGGGACCGCCCGAATGGCCCGCATTCCCCGCTGGCCCGGTATTCGATGCAGCCTACGAACGCGCGCCGATGACCGCGATCCAGGCGGCACGCGCCAACGCGCAGGCGCTCGGCGTGATGCTCAGCGAGGTCGGGATCACCGTCGACTGCCTGCCGCTGCTCGACGTCTCGCAGCCGGACACCACCGAAGCCGTGGCCTCACGCACGTTCGGCTCCGACCCGATGCGTGTCGCAGCGCTCGGCCGCGCAACGCTCGAAGGGCTGGCCGAAGGCGGCGTGGTCGGTGTCGTCAAGCACATGCCCGGCCACGGCCGCGCGAAGGTCGACACGCACCACCACCTCCCGACCGTCACCGCGACCGATGCAGACCTCGAGGTCGACATCGAACCGTTCCGCACGCTCAACCAGGCACCGATGGGCATGACCTCGCACATCGTCTTCGACGCCTGGGACGCCGACCGCCCCGCGACGCTTTCACCGATCGTGATCGACGAGATCATCCGTCGACGGATCGGCTTCGACGGCCTGCTGATGACCGACGACATCGACATGAAGGCGCTGTCGGGGACCGCCGGCGACAAGGCGGCGGGGGCGATCGCTGCCGGGTGCGATCTGGTGCTAGATTGCTGGGCGCGCATGGACGAGATGGTCGAGATCGCCGGGCGGCTGGGAGAAATCTCGGAGGCGTCGCGCGCGAGGCTCGATCGGGCGATGAAGTCGGCCGGCGCGGCCAAGGGTGATTTCGCGGAACTGATCGCAAAGCGCGATGCGTTGCTGGCGCGGGCCTGATCTGATTTGGTACGAGTAGCGCGCGTCTTTTTTCGCACCTCCCCGGCGAAGGCCGGGGTCCAATTGGAGAGGTCGCGGTAACGGGGCGCGATCCTCGGTTACCACCATCTCCCAATTGGGCCCCGGCCTTCGCCGGGGTGGTGTTGGTGGAGGGGATACTTCCGTTCGCCCTGAGTAGCGGCTGAGCTTGTCGAAGCGGCGTATCGAAGGGCAGGTTGGCGCGCGGAACCTGTGCTTCGATACGCGCCTTCGGTACGGCTCTGCGAGCATACTCAGGCACTACTCAGCACGAACGGAATGGATTGAACGGTTGCGACCGCCTCAATCACGCTCACCCCAGATTACCCAGCCCCCGAGCCCGCTCATCCCCGCGCAATGTCAGCACCTCGACCCCGCCGCGCGTCACTGCCACCGTATGCTCGAACTGCGCCGAAAGCTTGCCGTCGTCGGTCACCACCGTCCACCCGTCATCCTCGGTCGACACTTTCCGCGTCCCCTGGTTGATCATCGGCTCGATCGTGAACACCATCCCCTCGCGCAGCGTCATGCCGGTCCCCGCGCGCCCGAAATTGAGCACCTGCGGCTCCTCGTGCATCTCGCGACCAATGCCGTGCCCGCAATAATCGCGCACCACCGCATAGCCGTGCTTCTTCGCGTGCTGCTCGATCGCGAAGCCGATATCGCCGAGATGCGCGCCCGCCCGGACCTGCCGGATACCCTGCCACATCGCCTCCTGCGCGATCCGCACGAGGCGCTTCGCAGCGGTCGGAACGGTGCCCACCATATACGTCTTGCTCGAATCGGCGATGAAGCCGTTCTTCTCCAGCGTGATGTCCAGATTGACAATGTCGCCGTCGCGGATGACGTCGCGCGGGTTCGGCACGCCGTGGCAGACGACGTGGTTGATCGAGCTGTTCAGGACATATTCGAAGCCATATTGTCCCTTGCTCGCGGGCCGCGCTGCGGGGTCTTCGGTGATAAAGCGATCGACCATGTCGTTGACCTGCAACGTCGACAGCCCCGCCAGATCCTGCACGTCGAGCATCTCGAATACCGACGCCAGCAACGCGCCTGATATCCGCATCAACGCCAGTTCCGCCGCCGTCTTCACCATCTCAGGCTGCCGTTTTGTCGGCGACGCGCACCGACGCGGCGGCGAGTTGCGCGGTGACGATATCGTTGAACGACAGCGTCGGGTTGGCCTCGGCGAGCATGCCGATCTTCATCCAGAACTCCGCCTGAGCGTTGATCGACCGGCACAGCACCTGGCTCGCCCGCCGCGCGTGCTCGTGCAGCGCGTCGTCGATCTTCACGATACCCATTCAAGCCCCACATTCACCTTGACCATATGAAACGTGTACGGTTCATATGGTCGTGCGTCAAACGTGAAGGGTGGATGCCCGGCAGCGCGCGCTGTAGCGTCCGGCAATGGACGATGCGCAACTGACCCTGGATCTCGACGGATGGGAGGGGCCGCTCGATCTGCTGCTGTCACTCGCGCGCGGACAGAAGGTCGATCTGCGGAAAATCTCGATCCTCGCGCTGGTCGAGCAGTATCTGGCGTACGTCGACTCCGCGCGCGCGCTGAAGCTGGAACTCGCCGCAGACTATCTCGTGATGGCAGCGTGGCTGGCGTATCTGAAGTCGGCGCTGCTCCTGCCGCGCGATCCGCTCGCCGAGCCCGACCCGGAGGAACTGGCGCTGCGGCTCCAACTGAGGCTCGAACGCCTGAGCGCGATGCGCGAGGCCGGTGCGCGGCTGATGGCGCGCGATCGCACCGGGCGAGACGTGTTCCTGCGCGGCGCGCCCGAGGGACTGCGAACGGTGCGCAAGGCCACGTGGCAGGCCGAGATCTTCGACCTGATCGCCGCGTACGGCCGCATCTCCGCGCGGACGCGACCAGTGATGCATGTCGTCGCCGACCGCGAGGTGATGACGCTGGATGCAGCGCTCGAGCGCGTGTCGATGCTGGTGGGCGAGCGGATCGACTGGAGCGTGATCGAAAGCTTCCTCCCCGAAGCGGGCGAGCGTCTCCGGCGGTCGGCGCTGGCATCGAGCTTCGTCGCGGCGCTCGAACTCGCACGGCAGGGGAAGATCGAACTGCGCCAGGCGTCACCCTTTGCGCCGCTGTATCTGAGAGCCCGCGCGTGACCCCGCCCGACGATTTCACGCGCGCCGTCGAGGCGGTGCTGTTCGCGGCGGAGACTCCGCTGACGCTCGACGCGATCCGCGCGCATGTCGGCACCGGCGACGTCCGCGCGGCACTCGACCAACTTACCACCGACTATGCCGGCCGCGGCATCGCCATCGTCCGGCGCGGCGAGCGCTGGCAGTTCCAGACCGCGGCCGACATGGCACACATGCTCCGCCGCGACCGCGAGGAACCGCGCAAGCTCAGCCGCGCGGGGATCGAGACGCTCGCGATGATCGCCTACCACGAACCCGTAACTCGTGCGGAAATCGAGGCGATTCGCGGCGTGCAGATTTCGAAGGGGACGCTCGATGTCCTGATGGAGGCGGGCTGGGTGAAGCCGGCGGGGCGACGCGAAGTGCCGGGACGCCCGCTAATGTTCGCGACCACGCCTGCATTCCTCGTCCATTTCGGCCTGCAGAGCCGCCGCGACCTGCCGGGAATGGACGATTTGCGCGCCGCGGGGCTGCTCGATCCGGTCGATCTCGCATTCGATCGCCTCGAAGATAGCGAAGACGACCGGGAAGATGGTGAGGTGGCTGGCAAAGCGGCAGGATGAGGCTTAGATAGGGTTCAGTTTCCAGGAGAATTGCCATGGGCGGTTTTAGCCCGATTCACTTGCTCGTTCTCGCGGTCGTCGCGATCCTCCTTCTCGGCGGCGGCCGATTCTCGAACCTGATGGGCGACGTCGCCAAGGGCGTGAAGAACTTCAAGAAGGGCATGTCCGAGAACGACGACGAGACGCCGGCCAAGCCATCGGCACGGATCGAAGCGCAGAAGACTGCCGATCCGGCGTTCGATCGCGACGGTAATCGCGTCCGCGACGACCGTCCTGCCTGAAGCCGGCAGAGTTGACGACCCTAGATAGGCGCGGCTGAATGTTCGATATCGCGCCCTCCGAGTTTCTGCTCGTGGCCTTCGTCGCGCTCGTCGTGATCGGTCCGAAGGATTTGCCCAAGGCGATGCGCGTGGTCGGCTATTGGGTCGGCAAGGCGCGTGGCGTCGCGCGGCAGTTTCGTTCGGGCTTCGACTCAATGGTTCGCGAGGCCGAACTTGAAGAGATGGAAAAGCGCTGGGCGTCGGAAAACGAACGCATCATGCGCGAGCATCCGCAGACGGGCACGGACTCGACGGCCGATACCACGCAGGTGGTGCACTCGCCGGAGACGGAGGAGCACCGCCGTGATTATCGGTCCGTCGATCATACCGACGAGCCGGTGATGGTCGAGAAGCCGGTAGTGGCGGCCGCGTCCGGGCATCCTTCGCCGGTACCGTCCGACCAGGAGCACAGGCCGGTCGCCGATCGCGGTCCGGACTTGTTCGACGGACCGCTGGATACGCCGGCGCCGACGGTGCCCCATCCCGACGACAAGTCCGGCAAGTCCGACGTGGCGTCATCGTGAACGCAGTGGGCGATATCGCCCCTCATAACGCCGAAAGCCAGACATGAGCGAGATCGACGAAAGCCGGGCGCCGTTGCTCGACCATCTGATCGAGCTGCGGCGGCGGCTGCTCTACTGCATCGCCGCGCTGGTCGTGACGTTCGCAGTGGCGATGTATTTCGCCGAGAATATCTTCGGCTTCCTGGTTCACCCGCTGCTCGCGGCCGGTCAGAACAAGGTGATCTATACCGAGATCTTCGAGGCGTTTTTCGTCCAGATCAAGGTGGCGTTCTTCGCCGCGATGATGCTGTCATTCCCGGTGATCGCGAACCAGGTGTGGCAGTTCGTCGCGCCGGGCCTCTACAAGAAGGAACGCGGCGCGCTGTTGCCGTTCATCCTCGCGACGCCCGTGCTGTTCCTGACGGGTGCTGCGATGGCCTATTACGTCGCGATTCCGATGGCGCTGCACTTCCTGCTCGGCTTCGACGGGATGGTCGGCGGGATCCATCGCGAAGCGCTGCCGGCGATCGGCAACTACCTCTCGTTCACGATGCAGTTCCTGTTCGGCTTCGGCATCTCGTTCCTGTTGCCGGTCCTGCTGATGCTGCTCGAGCGGGCAGGGATCGTCACGCGCAAGCAACTGATCGGCGCGCGGCGCTATGCGATCGTCGCGGCATTCGCGATTGCAGCGGTGCTGACGCCGCCGGATATCGGCTCGCAGCTGCTGCTCGCGATCCCGCTGGTGATCCTGTACGAACTCGCACTGATCGGGATCTGGTTCACCGAGCGTAGCCGGGCAAAGGCCAAGGCGGTCGAGGGTGAGTCCACCGACATCGTCGAGAGCTGACCCGCCGCGGGGCCTATACGAACCGAACCGCAAGGCCAGTACGAAAAAGGGGCCCGGTGCATGTGCACCGGGCCCCTTTTCATTATCATAAGCGCAAAGGCTTACTTGGCGTTGTCCGCGGTCTTCGCGACGGTCTTGCCCGCCGAAGCCACGTCCTTGCCTGCGCCCTCGACCGTGTTGCATGCCGACACCATCAAAGCGCTGGCTACAATCGCCAGTCCAACCAACTTACGCATGATACTTCCTCCTAGAAGGGCTTGAATGCCACGGGAGGGGGAATGTTCGGGGGCGCCATTCGTTCCGCCGCTGGAACCAACGCCCGGCATGAAAAGGCAATTTTCGGAATAAAGGCCCGGCAGCATCACCAGGGGGGGGGAGGGTGTGCTACCGGGCCTGTGTTCTGGATAGCGAGAGCGGGGGGGGCATAAAGTCGCTATCCGAAGTATAGAACGGCAACGGCGATGGTCGGTTCCCGCTTTTCTTCGAATCTATTCAATTAAATGCGTCGTTTGATATGGATCAGCCGATGTTGCAGAAAAGGCTTAGTTGCGCCCGGTAATGGCGAAGGCGATCTCGTACGCGCCGACCAGTGGATCGTGGTGGAGAGGCGACCGCAACTGGCGCGAAAGGCCTTCCATGACGCGACCATAGCGCGACAGGGCCTCTCGGAACGCATCGCTCTCGACCAGCGCACGCGAAACGACGCGGACAACAGCCCGGTCGGGTTTGTCGGCGAGCTTGTCGGCGGGCTTCACGACAATCCTGATCTGCGCTGCAGGATCGCAGCTCATCGCCAGTTCGATCGTCTCCGTCACCAGGAACGCCAGCGCGACCGCGACGTCCTGATTGACCAGATACGGATCGATATCGAGCGTGATGCCCAGGCCGTGCGAGCGATCCGACGCTGTCGCGCGGATGTTGGCGGAAAGCTCCCCGATCATCGTCCGCAGGTTCAGCCCACGGTTTTCCTCGAGCTCGGCGAAGTGATTGCGGTGAACCACGGCCAGCGCATCGACGCGGCGCTGGATCGACGAGTAAGCTGCGGTGGCGTCGGGGCTGGGGGCGCTGCGGGCGTGAAAGTTGATCAGGCTGGAGATAACCTGAAGGTTGTTCTTCACGCGGTGGTGCACCTCGCGCGTAAGCTTGGTCTGGCGCACGAGTCCTTCGGCAAGGCCGGCCTCGTGCAACGCAACCGTCCGGCTGATCGACTGGAAAGTTTCTCCCAGTTCGCGAATTTCCTGTGCGGGCAGCGTGTGGACGGTGCCGAAGTCGAGTTCCTCACCGGGCGTGAAGGCGGCGACCGCACCGCGCAGGCGGCGGAGCGGGCGGATCAAAAGCCGGTCGACCACGAACCACGCTATGCTCGCCGCGGCGATCCACATCAACAGCGGCAACAGCATCGCCACGATCAAGGACGACGTGACTGGTGCACTGCGAATGCTGGTGCGCAAGGCAAGCCCAGCGACGCCGAGTTCGGTCCGCATCGTCTCCATACGATCGAGCGGGCGCTCGTCGGCAATCGTCTCGAGGTGAAGCGCGTCCTCGTCGAGCACGATCGCGCTGCTGAACGCGGACGCGCGCGTCGAGGGGCGCCCGATCTTCTCCAGGAAGGCACGGGGGAAGAAGGCGCGGGCGGACGTGTCGCCGCTGGGACCGGAAATCGCGAGGATGAGTCCATTGTCGGGGACGATCGCTGCGGCCACGGGCATGTTGTCCTGCCGCACGGTCACTGGGTTGGGCAGTGGAACGCCGCACAGGACATGGCCTGCGCGGTCGGTGATGATGAAGCGGGTCCCTGCAGAGGATTGCTGCGCAAATACGCCCTGGGCGCGTGCGCAGCTCGGGGCATCGGCAGGATCGGTTCCGAGCGCGTTCACCGCAACCCTAAGCGCGGTCATGTCGCCGACGAGTTCGATCGCGATGGCGCGCGCGCTTTCATCCGCCGTCACGCGCAACCGAGCACGCGCCTCTGCATCAGCCAATCGCGTCGTCTGCAACGTGGCAAACACCGCGATCAAGGCCAGCGGCAAGAGCGCCGCACTGATGATCAGAAAGAGTTTGGCGCCGGTCGGTAAACTGCCCATCGCGGACAGCAGGCGGCGTTTGTTTAGCGGCGCTAGCTCCGGGGAGGTCGTATCTACAGCGGTCGCTATGGGCTCGCGGCCCACCGTCAGTCCAGCTTGCCGAGGAGTTCGAGAAGGTCGTCCGGGATCGTCTCGTCCACGGTCTTCTGATACACCGAGCGCAACGCCGAACCCATTTGTTGGTCCTTATCAGGGACCTTGGCGGGTTTCGTTGCAGGCACTGTCTTCTCCGTGTCGTGGCCCAAACTCAAAACTTCCCCCTGCACGACGCAAACCAATCTGTGATGACGAGCAAAACTGCGCCCTTGGGCACCGGACTACATACTCGCGAAACATGTTCGTGAAACCAAATAGCGTCTGGATGGTTCCACATCCGAGCGAAAAATACGCATCTCCGCTCGATTGCTGCCGATACCTGGTGGCGATGGCGTGGACACGGGGCATTTTCGACCGACACCATTGCAATGACGCGAGCCACCCGACACATGAGGGGCCGCGTAGGATCAGGGAGTATTCGTTACCCATGTCTCTTGGACAGCAACTTGCACCGCACCTTCCATTTTTGCGGCGCTACGGCCGGGCCCTGACCGGCAGCCAGATGCACGGCGACAAATACGTGCGCGCCACGCTTGAGGCGATCGTCGCCGCGCCCGGGGAATTCCCCCGCGACGTTGACCCCCGTCTCGGCCTGTACCGCATGTTCCAGGCGATCTGGAACTCTGCAAACTTCGACGAGGTCGGTGACGAGAGCGTCGGCGATGCGGAGGGTCACGAAGCCGTTGCCCGCGCTCGCCTCGCACGGATGACTCCGCTGTCGCGTCAGGCACTGCTGCTGACCGCGATGGAAGGCTTCACGCCTGAGGACGCCGCGTATCTGATCGAAGTCGATACCAGCGAAGTAGACGATCTAGTCGCCGACGCGCTGTCCGAGATCGAAAACCAGACCCGCGCCAAGGTCCTCATCATCGAGGACGAGCCGATCATCGCGATGGATATCGAGACGATCGTCCGCGATCTTGGTCACGATGTCACCGGCGTTGCGGTTACGCGTGACGAAGCCGTCGCCCTGGCGATGGAAATGCGTCCCGGCCTCGTGCTCGCGGACATTCAGCTCGCCGACGACAGCTCGGGCATCGACGCGGTCAAGGACATCCTGGCCGAATTCGAGGTCCCGGTGATCTTCATCACCGCGTTCCCCGAGCGTCTGCTGACCGGCGAGCGTCCCGAGCCGACGTTCCTGATCACCAAGCCGTTCCAGCGTTCGACCGTGAAGGCCGCGATCAGCCAGGCACTGTTCTTCGACCAGGCGACCGTCCCGACCGTCTGAAGCGGCGGCGCGTATCGGGTTCGTGACCGCAAGACGGTTACGGACCCAAAACGTTTTTCGCGAGTTTGGTGACTATGGCTGATCCGAACGAACCAATTCATATCGATACCGAGGATGCACGGGCTGGCGCCACGCCGCACATGACCCGGTACATCCTGGCGATCTCCCTCGTCTTGGTCATTGTTATCTTTGGCTTTATAATCCTGCGCTGAGCCGGATTATGAACGGGTCGCTGGTATTTCCCGCGACCTGTGCCTATGTCTGTCGCCCGCGTACGGCAGTGTTTTATCGGGATTGATCGGATTACCATGACCCAGCCTGCTTCGCCCGTGGATGACGAAATCGAGAACGTTGTCGAGCCGGTCGAGCATGTTTCCTTGTCGGATGCCGAGTTCAAGGTTCAGCTTGCCCAGGTGATCCCGCATTTGCGCGCGTTCGGTCGCTCGCTGTCGGGTAGCCGGGACTTGGCCGACGATCTCGTGCAGGAAACGCTGCTCAAGGCTTGGGCCGCGCGTCTTCGGTTTCAGGCTGGGACGAACATGCGCGCGTGGACGTTCATCATCCTCCGCAACCTGTATCTTTCACAGATGCGGCGTGCGCGCTTCAAGGGCGAGTGGGACGATCTGGTCGCAGACCGTATCCTCGCTGCGCCTGCGAGCCAGGATCGTCACGTCGAGCTGGGCGATATGCAGCGTGCGTTGATGCATCTCCCTCAGCCGCAGCGTGAAGCGCTGATCCTGGTCGGTGCGGGTGGCTTTGCGTATGAAGAGGCGGCCGAGATTTGCAGCGTTGCCGTGGGCACGATCAAGAGTCGTGTTGCGCGTGGTCGCGTTGCGCTCGAAACGATCCTCACCGATGGTTCGCTACCATCGCGACGCGATCATGAGACGGATACGAGCAAGACCGCACTTGATTCGATCATGGGCGATGTCGAAGAACTTAGCCGCGGTCGCTAAATCCAATTAACGGAGGCCGCATCGCTCAGTTGAGGCGATGCGGCATCGCGTCCAGGCGGCGCAACATCATCATCATATCGTCGGGTACCGAGTGCGTGTCGTCGAACGCGCCACGCAGCGCGTGACCGATCACATCGGTCGCGCGGGGGCGGCGCACAACCTGCTGGCCGTTCTCTTCGCGCCTAATCGTGAGGAATGCGTAAGTCATGTTCGCTACAACGGGCCAATAGCGTTTTCGTTGCTTTGTCGTGACATGCGTAGGTAGCGGATTATAGCGATGTCGCATGGCTTTAGTCTCACCTGAACTGGCGATAAACGCCGCACTCGACCGCGCAAGACTTTGGTCCCCATTCCTGACGATGGTCCTCAACCGTGAGCCGGACTTGGCGCGATCGCTGGCGGCTGGCAAGCTGGACCTCTCCTTGTCGAGTGCCGAAGCCGACATGCCGGTCGCGCGTCGCCTGCGGATCGAACGGCGCGCAATGGCCCTCAACGTCGCGATCGGCGATCTGGCAGGCGTTCTCGATCTCACTGCGGTGACCGGCGCGCTGACCCGCTTCGCCGACTATGCGCTCGACACCGCGATCCGCACCGCGATCGAGGAACGGACCCCTGGCGCCGAACCACGCGGCTTCGTCGCGATCGCGCTCGGCAAGCAGGGCAGCAGCGAACTCAACTACTCGTCGGACATCGATCCGATCCTGTTGTATGACCCAGCGACGCTGCCAAGGCGGCCGCGCGAGGAGCCGGAAGAGGCGGCGGTCCGGATCGGCAAGCGAGTCGTCGAACTGCTCCAGGCGCGTGACGGCGACGGCTATGTCTTGCGCGTCGACCTCCGCCTGCGGCCATCGCCCGAGATCACGCCGATCGCGCTGCCGATCGATGCGGCGATCGGCTATTACGAGGCGCAGGCGCTGCCGTGGGAGCGCGCCGCCTTCATTCGCGCGCGCGCCGCGGCCTGTGACATTGCGTTGGGCCAGCGGTTCCTCGATGCGATCCGCCCGTTCGTGTGGCGTCGCGCGCTCGATTTCGGCGCGATCGGCGAAATCCGCGGCATCTCCGCGCGGATCCGCGATCATCATTCGCAAGGCCAGGCGTTCGGCCCCGGCTATGACCTAAAGCGTGGGCGCGGCGGCATCCGCGAAGCCGAGTTCTTCGCGCAGATCCACCAGCTCATCCACGGCGGCCGCGATCCCGCCCTGCGCGCGCCCGCAACGCGCGATGCCCTATCCCGCCTGGCCGAAGCAGGTTGGATCGGCACAGACGAATCGACTGCGTTGATCGAGGGCTACACGCTGCTCCGGACGATCGAGCACCGCGTCCAGATGATCGACGATCGCCAGACGCACGCCTTGCCGACCGGCGACGCGCTCGACCGCGTGGCGAAACTGCACGGGTTGGACGGTTCGGGCGCGCTGTTAGCGCTGCTCGAACCGCGCGTCACGGCGACCGGCCGGATCTACGATGCGCTCGACGACACCGTCCGCCCGGCCTTCTCGCATGATGCCGTGACGCTGGAAGCCGATCTCGCCGCGGCAGGGTTCGACGAGCCCGAATCGGCACGTCGGCGGATCGAGGCGTGGCGGGGTGGCGCTTATCCCGCGTTGCGCAGTCCGGCCGCGCGTGAGGCGCTGGAGGCGGTGTTGCCGACTCTCGTCCCCGCGTTGGCGACCGCGCCCGTCCCGCAGGCGGCGCTTCTCCGATTGGACGCATTGCTCGAACGCCTGCCGAGCGCCATCAACATCTTCCGCTTGTTAGAGGCGCGACCGGGCTTGGCGACGTTGCTTGCCGCCATCCTGAGTCACGCGCCCACGCTCGCGGACGATCTCGGGCGTCGCCCCGATCTGCTCGACGGACTGATCGACGCGACGGCGTTCGAACCCGTCGGCGACGTCGCCGCCCTCGAAGCCGTCATGCGCGCGGGCGAGGCGGGCGGCGACTATCAGTCCCGGCTCGACCATGTCCGCCGCGTCGTCGGCGAGCTTCGATTCGCGCTCGGGGCACAGATTGTCGCCGGCGTGTCCGATCCGCTCGACGTCGCGGCAGGCTATGCACGGGTCGCGGAGGCGGCGATCGGCGTCCTCGCCTTTGCGACGATCGAGGAATTCGCCAAGGTCCATGGCCAAGTGCCGGACAGCGAACTCGTCGTTCTCGCGCTCGGTCGAATGGGCGGAGCGATGCTGACCCACGCGTCCGATCTCGATCTTATCTATCTGTTTACGGGCGACTTCTCCGCCGAGTCCGAGGGTCCGAAACCGCTCGGTGCAACGCTCTACTACAACCGTCTCGCCCAGCGGTTGACCGGCGCTCTGTCGGTCGCGACCGCGGCAGGCCCGCTGTATCAGATCGACACCCGGTTGCGGCCATCGGGCGGGCAGGGGCCACTGGTCGTCACGCTCGACAGCTTCGCCCGCTACCAGCGCGAGGATGCCTGGACCTGGGAGCACATGGCGCTCACCCGCGCCCGCCCGGTATTCGGATCGGCCGTAGCTCGGGATGCGGTGGCGGCGATCGTCCGCGGCGTGCTCGAAGGCGATCGACCGGCGCGCGACGTGATCGCCGACGCACGGACGATGCGCAGCGACATGGCCGCGCATAAGCCGCCCAAGGGGGCACTCGACGCCAAGCTGCTTCCCGGTGGCCTCGTCGATCTCGAATTCGCGACCCATGTCGTCCAGCTCGTGAACAAGGCCGGTTTCGATCCCAATCTTGGCGGGGCGATCGATGCATTGATCCAACTGGACCTTGTCCCGCCGTCGCTCCGCCCGGCGCACGACGTCCTCACCCGCCTGCTCGTGACGTTGCGGCTCGTCGCGCCCGATGCCGCGCCGCCGGGGCATGCAACGGAGGATCTCATCGCGCGCGCGATCGGCGTGACGGACTGGGCAGCGGTGGTTGCCACGCTCGAAACGACGCGGCAGGAGGTCCGCCAGTTCTGGGCGCAGGTGACGGGAGAGCAGGATGGATGAAGGTTCGAAGATCCCTGACGTGTCGGTGACGATCGATGACGCCGTGGTTTCGCTCGCGAGCCTCGGCGCGCCGCTGGTGGTGTATTTCTACCCGAAGGACGACACGGCCGGCTGCACCACCGAAGCTAAGGACTTCTCCGCACTTTCCGACGCGTTCGAAACGGCGGGCGTAACCGTTGTCGGCGTGTCGAAGGACAGTCCCGCATCGCACGCAAAATTCACGGCAAAACATGAACTTGCGGTCCGGCTTGCCAGCGATGTCGAAGGTGTTGCCTGCGACGCTTTCGGCGTGTGGGTCGAGAAGGCGATGTACGGTCGCAAGTATATGGGGATCGAGCGCGCGACGTTCCTGTTCGGCACCGACGGCACGCTGGCAAAGGCGTGGCACAAGGTCCGCGTGGCGGGCCATGCCGAAGCGGTTCTGGCTGCCGCCAAGGCGCTCTGAACAGCCTGCAGTAACGTTCGAAGATTCGCCGACATTTCACGTCCGATGCCGTCGTCGGCTTACTGTTCCCTCGCAATCGTCCCAATTTGCATCAACTCGCCGCATCAACCTGCCGTTCCGCCGCGCCGTTAACGTCGCGCTCTTGCCCGGAACGGCGGTATCCGGCCTAACCCACAGTGTCTGGTGCGCGGAGGGGCTGCGAGTCAGGACAGAGTTTCGGAGCCGTCCGCCTTGAAGCGAACGGCCCTGCATTTTTGTGTCGGGGACCAATGGTCGAATTTACCGCAGCAGCCATCGTGACGCGCCTCAAGGCCGTGTCGATGGTGTCCAAGTCGTTCACGTTCCGCCGGTTGGCGATCGCCGCAACCATGATGGGGATGACCACGGTCGGCACGACCGCCCAGGCTCAGGTCGTCGCTTCCAAAATAGCGCACCACGTCGCTGCAACCGGTGGTCCGATGATCGCCGCGAATACTGAGGAAGCCACCGCCGATCTCCGCGCCGATGCGCAGTTCCGCACGCTGTTCCAGACCTGGAAGAAGCTCGACGCGACGCAGCAGGGTGTGATCGCGATCCCGTCGGTTCAGCCGGTCCACTCGCTTTCGTTCACCGGCAATTTCGGCATTCGCTCCGATCCGTTTCGCGGCACCGCGGCGATGCATGCCGGCGTCGACATTCCCGGCCCGATCGGCACGCCGATCTATGCCACCGCCGACGGCATCATTGCGCACGCCGGTCGCCAGGGCGGCTATGGCAACATGGTCGAGATCAGCCACGGCAAGGGCATCGCGACGCGCTACGGCCATCTGTCGAAGATCCTCGTCGGCGACAACGCCCGCGTCGTTCGCGGCCAGCTGATCGCGCTGATGGGTTCGACCGGCCGCTCGACCGGCTCGCATCTCCATTACGAAGTCCGCATCGACGGCCACGCGGTCAACCCGGTACCCTTCCTGACCACCGCCGATTACCTGCTCGCAGCGCAGGACCGCTCGGTAAACGCGATCCCGGTTTCGACGAGCGGCCCCGCCGCGCAGGACTGATCAACCCCAAGGTTGCCGCGGATAGCGCAACCTCCTATCTCCAGCGCATGGCAACGCTGGTCCAAGACATCATCCTCACCCCCTCCGCCGCGGCGCGCGTCGCGGCGATCGCCGTCAAGCAGGGGAAGCCGGCGATCCTGCGTCTCTCGGTTGACGGCGGCGGCTGCTCCGGGTTCCAGTACAAGTTCGGGTTCGCCGATTCGGTCGAGTCCGATGACGTTATCGCCGAGCATGATGGCGTGAAGCTCGTCGTCGACAGCGTCAGCATCGATCTCGTCCGTGGCTGCGCGGTCGATTACGTCGAGTCGCTCGCCGGTGCGGCATTTAAGGTCGAGAACCCCAACGCCGCGTCGGGTTGCGGCTGCGGCTCCAGCTTCTCGGTCTGAGACTGCCATGAAAATCGTCACGTACAACGTCAACGGCATCAAGGCGCGGTTGCCGCGGCTGATCGAGTATCTCACTGAAGACCAGCCCGACATCGTCTGTCTCCAGGAATTGAAGTCGAGCGACGACACCTTCCCGATCGCCGATATCGAAGCCGCCGGCTATGGCGCGGTCTGGCACGGCCAAAAAGCGTGGAACGGCGTCGCGATCCTCGCGAAGAGCGGCACGCCGGTCGTGCGCCAGCGGGGACTCGAAGGTGAACCCGAGGACGAGCACAGCCGCTACCTCGAGGCGGAGATCGACGGCCTGATCGTCGCCGCGCTCTACCTGCCCAACGGCAACCCGCAGCCCGGCCCGAAGTTCGACTATAAACTCCGCTGGATGGACCGCCTCGCGGCCCGCGCGCGCGTCCTGCTCGCGGAGGAAAGGCCGGCCATCCTCGCGGGCGACTACAACGTCATTGCCAACGACGACGATACCTTCTCGGTCCGCGCGATGCAGGACGACGCGCTCATGCAACCGGAAAGCCGCGAGCATTACCGCGCGCTCGTCGCACAGGGCTGGACCGACGCGCTCCGCACGCAATTCCCCAAGGGTGGCGTATGGACGTTCTGGGATTACCAGGCCGGCGCGTGGCAGCGCGACGCCGGGTTCCGGATCGACCATTTGCTGCTCAGCCCGCAGGCTGCCGACCGGATGATCGATGCCGGCGTCGACAAGGCCTATCGCGGGCGGGAAAAGGCCAGCGACCATGCGCCGACCTGGGTTCGCCTGCGATGAAGCGGCTGCTTCTCGGTATCGCCTTGGCGAGCCTTTCCAGCGCTGCAATGGCGCAGGACCGCGAATATTGCCCCGATCGTCCTGGCATCGACACGCCGGCCTGCACGATCGCGCCCGGCAAAATCTCGGTCGAGACGTCGATCGCGGACTGGACGCGCGACGACCAGCCGGGCTCGCGCGAGGACAACATTCTGTTCGGCGACACGCTAGTTCGCGTCGGCGTGAGCGACTCGATCGAGGCGCGGATCGGCTGGACGCCGTTCGGGCACGACCGGATGCGCGATTCGACCGGCGTCGATACGGTGAACGGTGTCGGCGACGTATCGCTCGGGATGAAGGCGAATCTCCACAATCCCGACGGCGCCGGCTTGTCGGTATCGGTGCTGCCGTTCGTGACTTTGCCGGTCGGTCGCTCGTCGATCGGCGCCGGCGATTGGGGCGCAGGTTTCCTCGTCCCTGTCACGTACGAGATATCCGACACGGTCTCGCTCGACCTGACGCCGGAGATCGATGCCGCGGTCGATCAGGACGGCAATGGCCGGCATCTCGCGTACAGTTCGACCGCTGGCCTGGCGGTGAAACTCGACAAGGCCTTCACGCTGACCGGCGAGATGCAGGCGCTCCGCGACGACGATCCGCAGGAGCATGAGACGCAGGCGGTCGCGGCGCTTTCGCTGGCCTGGATGGCGAACGACAATCTCCAGTTCGACATATTCGGCGCAGCGGGGTTGAACGCGAACACCCCGGATGCGCGGCTGTATGCTGGCATATCCCGGCGCTTCTAGATGCTGGCCGGCCTGCTCCTGCTCCAAGCGGTAGCCGGGCCGCCGCTTCCCCCCGAATTACGCAAAAGGCCTGTTAGGCCGACGATGCCGTGTCCGGTCCAGACCGACCCCGATGGCGAGATCGTCGTCTGCGCGCGTTCGACCGACCAAAGGCTGGCGACGCTCCCCGCACCGGTCCAGCCGCCGCGGGGTGACCCGCTGTCGTTCCGGCTGCCGGATGGCGGCACGGGCAACGTCCACGCGATCCGAACGCAGCTACCCGGCGCAAGCGGGCAGGGGGCCGCGGTGACGCTCAAGATTCCGCTTGGCAAGGGGAGGCGGGATTAGCGGCACAATGCCTTCCGTCATCCTGACGAAAGTCAGGATCCAGAGCCAAAATGGAGCAGCGTTTGGTACCCTGGGTCCTGACTTTCGTCAGGATGACAAAGAAGAGGCGCGCGTTACAGCACCCGCTCGTACACTTGGTACACCTTGTTCACCCGGCTCTCGATCGTCTCGGCAATCGACCGCATCCCCTGGTTGTCGTCCAGGATCCAGCCGATCTCCGCACGCTGCGCACCGTAATTCTCGACCGAGGCACGACGGATATATTCGATCATCATGAAGGCCAGTTGGCTCGCCATCCGCGACGCCTGCAGTTCCTTCACCACCCCCATCAGCGGCACGCGCACCGTCCGCACCTTGGGTTTGCGCAACCACCACAACAGTTTGGCCCAACCGAACGGCAGCAGGTTCCCGTTCAGCGGCTTGATCGCCTCGTTCAGGTCCGGCAGCGTGATCATGAACGCGACTGGCTTGCCGTCCAGTTCGGCAATCCGGATCAGGTCGTTGAACACGATCGGCTTCAGCTTCACGCCGACGTCCTTGATCTCCGGCGGGGTCAGCGGCACGAACCCCCAATTGTCGCGCCACGCGTCGTTGAGGATCGACAGGATGATCGCCGCCTCCTCCTCGAACTTGGTCTTGTCGACGTTGCGCACGCTGATCCGCGGGTTCTTCTCGCCCGACTTGATGATGCGCTGGACGATCGGCGGAAACTGCTTGGTGACGTCGACCTCATAGGTCATCAGCTGCTTGATCGGACGATAGTTCGCCCATTCGATCCAGCCGCGATATTCCCGCTTGGCGTGGCCCATCATGATCGTGGGCGGATGGTCGTAACCGTCGATCAGCAGGCCCGGCTCCTCCCAGATCGACATGCTGATCGGTCCCAGCGCACGCGTCATGCCCTGCTCGCGAAGCCATGCCTCGGCGCGCTCCAGCAGCGCCTGGAACACGTCCTGCCGCTCCGCTTCCATCAGGCCCCATTGGCCGACGCCGGGCCCGAACCCCTGCTCGGCCGGCATGGTCAGCGCGAGCGTATCGATATGCGCTGAGATCCGCCCGACCACGCGGCCGTCCTCTTCCGCCAGGAACAACTGCGCCTTGGCATGGCTGAACCAGCCGTTCTTCTCGGGCGTGATCAGCCCCAGCGCTTCCGATTTCAAAGGCGGCACCCAATTGGGATCGTCGGCATAGAGACGAAACGGCAGATCGATGAAGATCTTGCGGTCCTTCTTGGTCTCGACCGGTCGAATGATGAGCTTGGCCATGTCGTGTTCCCAAATACGCAGTTGCGCGTGTCTACCCAGCGAAGCGAATAAAGGCGAGTGACACCTGCGTCATCGCAAGACCCTGTCAGAGTGATCGGCTTTCCTCCGGCACGGTGGCATCCGTGCGGCCTGTAAATGCCACGGTACCGCCACTATCTTCGGGCAATGGATATGCCCATGGACACATCGCTCAGCCTCGCTCGCGGCACGGCCGCTCCAGCTTCCATTCCCGCGGGTTCGCCCCGCGTCGGAGGGATGGAGCGCGTTGCCGACGACAAGGCGATGCTGCGTGCAGCTGCCGACCTGACGCGCGATCTGGTGAAGCCGCGCCCGGCAATCTATTGGGCCGACCTGATCGCTTCGATGGTGGTCGGCTATGGTGCGCTGGCAGTAGCGGCCACCTCGACGTCGACGCCGGTGGTGATCGTTGCTGGCATAATGGCGATGCTGGGGCTCTACCGCGGTCTGAGCTTCATTCACGAAGTCAGCCACATGAAGCATGCGTCCGTCTCGAACTTCCGGCTCGGCTGGAACGTGCTAGTCGGCATTCCGCTCATGACCCCGTCCTTCATGTACGAGGGCGTCCACAACCTCCATCACGCCAAGACCCGCTACGGCACGGTCGAGGATCCCGAATACCTGCCGCTCGCGCTCATGAAGCCGTGGACGCTGCCGCTGTTCATCGTCGTGTCGGCGCTCGCACCGATCGCGCTGCTGATCCGGTTCGCGATCCTGTCGCCGATCTCGCTGCTGTCGCCCAAGCTGCGGACGATGATCGTCGAGCGCTATTCGGCCCTCGCGATCAACCCGCAGTTCCGCCGCCGCGCCCCTGAAGGCGAGGCAAAGGCTTATTGGGATCGGCTCGAGATTGCTGCGAGCCTGTGGGCGATCACGCTGATCGCGATTACGGTGACCGGCGTGCTGCCGCTGCGCGCGTTCGTGACGATCTTTGTCGTCGCCTCGGCATTCGCGGTGCTTAATCAGGTCCGCACGCTGGTCGCGCATCTGTGGGAGAATGACGGCGAGCCGATGACGGTAACCGCGCAGTATCTCGATACGGTCAACGTCCCGCCGCCGGCGTTGCTGCCCGCGCTGTGGGCACCGGTTGGTCTGCGCTACCACGCGCTGCATCACCTGTTGCCGGGTCTACCCTACCATGCACTCGGCGAGGCTCACCGCCGCATCACCGCCGAACTCGACGCGCTCTCGCCGTATCACAAGGCGAGCTATCCTGGTCTGCCCGGTCTGGTGAGCAAGATCGCACGCAGCACGATGGTCCGCCGCTGATGAGAATGCCGGGCCGGTCGTGAGCGACTGGCCCAGCATTCCGGATTATTTCGCAGCGTCGAACTGCCTGAGCGCCATAACCGCGTTGCGTCCGACATCGGTCGTCGGCGACAATTTCGCAGCCGTTCCCCATGCCTCCCGCGCAGCCGCTTCGTCGCCAGCCGACGCCGCGATGTTCCCCGCTTCCAGCTGAACCGACGCATCGTCGGCCGAGCGCTTCAAGGCCTGTGCGATATCTGCTTTGGCGCGCGGAATGTTGCCCATCCGACGGGCTAGCGTCGCCGACAACAGCCACGCAAGCGGGTCGGCGCCGGCGGTGGTCAGCGCTAGATCGAGATCGCTCCGCGCCGCATCTAGCTCTCCCGCCGCGACCAGCGCGCGCGCATGATCCAGTTGCGCTTCACCCAGCGGCAGTCCGGTCAGCGATCCCGCGGTAAGCGCCGAATCGAGCGCGACACGCGCCTTGGCGGGCTGCCCCGAGGCGAGCCATGCATTGCCCGCCTGTGCCCAATAATTGGCTGCTCGCGTGTCCTTCGCGATCTGAGCCTCCCGCGCCGCTTCCTCGAATTCGGCTGCGGCCGACGGCCAATTCTTTTCGACGGCGAAGGCGAGCCCGGCGCATTGCCGTGCGAAATACCGTCCCCCGCTGATTCGCCAGCGCCCCGCCTCGGCGCGTGCGGCGGCGGGGTCGCTTTGCGTCAGGGCGGCGCAGCGAGCGAATCGACCACCCTGCACATCGACGGGGCCGGCAGCAGGAGCGGCGGCTGGACTGGGGGCGGCGCCCTGCGCAGCGGCAAGCAACACTATCAAGATCATAAGGCGGCGATCACATCCTCGACCGCCCGAATGATGAGGGAAATGTCGCTGTCACGCGACAGGCGGTGGTCGCCGTCCTTGACCAGCCATGTCTGCACGTCGGCTGAACGCAACAGCTCGGCGAGGCGTGCGGTGCGGTGCCACGGCACGTCTGGATCGCGGTGCCCCTGGACCAGCCGGACCGGGCCGTCGAACGCGATCTCACCGAACATCAGCCGGTTGGCCTCGCCCGACGACCAGAAGGGGCGCGTATAGACGGTCGGCTCGGGACCATAGGGGTTCTTGCGTTCGATCCGGCCGTTGCTGAGCAGCGCCATCTTCTCGTCGGTGGTAAAGCCCCAGTCGGTGAAGTCGGGCGCCGGCGCGATCCCGACCAGACCCTTGACCAGATCGGGCCGCATCTTCGCCGCCAGCAGCATCAGCCAGCCGCCCATCGACGATCCGACGAGGATCGCCGAATCCTCCACCAGCGCATCGATCATCGCCAGCACGTCGTCGCGCCAGTCGACCAGGGTCTGGTCCTCGAACGCGCCCTCGCTCTGCCCGCACCCGCCATAATCGAACCGCAGGAACGCGCGTCCCTCGGACTTCGCCCACGCCTCCAGCGTCACCGCCTTGGTCCCCGTCATGTCGGACGCATAGCCCGACAGGAAGACGATCGTCGGTCCGGCCACGCCCTCGGCCGCAGGCGTGTGATGATAGGCGAGGCGAGGGCGCTCCTTGGCCGGAGGCGTCGGTGCAGGCGGCGTGGCGGTATCGGTCATGCCGACACCTTAGCCGCGCCTCAGCGCTGGAGAAAGGCGTCGAGTGCAGCCTGGAACGCGGCAGGCTGGTCGAGCATCACGAAATGCGCGGCATCGCCGATGTCGACCAAGGTCACGTGTGGCGCCGTCGCGTAAGCCTTCCGATAGAGCGCGTCGGCAGCGGGCTTGGTCGGCCCCACCGCGTTCCACGGATAGACCAAGGTGATCGGCGCGGCGATCGACGCCATGTCGGGACGCAGGTCGGTCGTCAGGTCCTCGTACATCGCCTGCGCCGAGACCCGCGCATCCGCCTTCGCCGCCCAGCCGGCAACCGCCACGCGTGAGTCCGGCTTCAGTGCCATGCGCGCGGCAAGCGCCTCGTTCGCCGCGGGGTTCGCCGGCTTCCCGTACGCCGCGGCCATCCCGGCGCGCATCGCGCTGGCCTGCGGTTCGAGCGCCGCCACCGTCGCGCCGGGTGCGAAGATCTCGCCGATATACGGCAGCGAATCGACGATCATCAGCTTGCCGACGTCCTCCGGATGCGCCTTCGCCAGCATCAGCGCGACCAGCCCGCCCATCGAATGCCCGACGATCGCCGGCTTGCCGAGTTTCGACTGGGCGATCAGCGTGTGCAGGTCGCCGACGATGCCATCGAGAATGCCTGGCGACAGGTTCGCACGCGGATCGTCGCCGCCAAAGCCGTTGACCTGCACGACATACACCCGGTGCGACTTTGCTAGGGTAGGAACGACGCCCTCCCATACCGCGCGTGGCGACGACAGCCCTGGAACGAGAATCACGGGCGTGCCCTTGCCGATGGTCTGCACCGAGATATGCGGCATCTGAGCCTCGGCCGCATCGACCTTCGGCGTGGCGGCCGTCGCAGCCTGCGAGTGGCCCGCCGCGGGATTCAGGACGATCATCAGCGTCACGGCGGTCGCTGCAAGGCGAGCTTTGAGATGCGAAATCATGTCATGACTCCTTCGATGGGCTCGTGAAAATGTCTTCGATGCTGAGGTCGAACAGTTCGGCGATCTTGAACGCGAGCGGGAGCGACGGATCATACCGCCCCGTCTCGATCGCGTTGACGCTCTGCCGCGACACGTCGAGACGGTCGGCGAGGTCGCCCTGGCTCCAGTCCCGCTCGGCGCGCAGCACCTTGAGGCGGTTCTTCATGAGCGACCGGTCCTCACCGCGAAAATATTGACACAACCACCCAGCACTAGTCCGGCAAACCACAGGATACCGGCCGCATAGGCGGGGATGTGCACAGCCAAGCCGAAGCTTTCTAGAAATCCCCAGATCGTCGTCGCCGAAAGCATGAAGCCAGTCGCGATCAGCGTCTGTCGGATCGTGAGCATTCGGATATATTCGTCCGGCTCGTCAGTGAGATAGCGACCCCAGGCCAGAAAAATTCCGACCAGTGGCAGCGCCGGCAGGATGGCGGCGGCATACGCGAGGGCCCCGTGGGGCGGACGGGTCCTGAACAGAACAACGATGCCAAACAGCGCGCCCATGTAAGCGAGGCTGAGGCCCAACACGGTGTAATTGTAACGGCGGAGAGCGGGACTCTTATGCATGGTCAAGTGTCCTTTCGAATCAGTAAAGGAAACTTGTCATGTCATAACGAGCGAGTCAATGTCGCTTTACACAAGCTTGCCTAATCGTCGGTAGGGAGCGCCGAGATGGCGCAGGGGCACGCGCCCTCAACCCGGCCGCGAACGCGTCCTGGGCGTGACTTTATCCTAACCTTTGGAAGCCGGCGGGCCGCCGAAAGATCGTCAGATGATGAACTCGACCGTCTTCATCTGCGTCTGGTCGGCTGCGACCGCGCCGCGTTTGAGCACCATCTGGCGGTGCAGCTCGGCGACCGTGTCGCTCCCGCGGGTCTTGCACAGCGCCGGTACGAAGGCGTGGACCAGCGCGCCGAGGCCGCCCTTGATCATCGTCATACCGAAGCGCCCGGCGACGCCGAAATGCTCGACATAGCTCTCCCCGACGGTGGCAGGGTGGTCGAGGAACAGGCGGCGGAACATGGGCGGTCTCCTGCTTGCTCTGTATCAGGTGGCGAGAGCGTCGACCATCCCCGCCGCCAGCACGCTCAGCGTGTCGTCGCGCGCGCCCATCACCACGATCCGGTCGCCCGGCCGCGCCTCCGCGACCAGCGCCGCGGCAGCCTCGGCACGGTCGGCGACATGCCGCGCGTCCCGACCACCCTCGACGATCTGCTCGACGATATCCGCGCTGGTGACCTCCCGCGCGACCGTCCCGCCGTAATAGGCCGGGTCCGGCAGCACGAGCACGTCGTCCTCCGCCATCCGCTCGACGAACGTAGCGACCAACTCGCGCCCCATCACCTTTAACGGCCCATAGCCATGCGGCTGGAAGAACAGCAGCAGTCGCCCAGGGAACGCGTGGAGCGTGTCGAGCGTCGCCGCGATCTTGTCCGGGTTGTGCCCGAAATCGTCGATCACCGCGACTCCGCCGGCCTCTCCAACGAGGTCGAAGCGGCGACGCAGACCAGTGAACCCGGCAATCGCCTTCACCGCATCGGCCAGCGACACATCCGCCGCCATCGCCGCCCCGATCGCGGCAAGCGCGTTCGACACGTTGTGACGCCCCGGCACCGCCAGCTTAACCGGCGTCCGCACCCCGCGCGAGACGATGTCGAAGCGGATCGCGAACGGTTCCGGCTTCAGATTCTCGGCCCGGAGATCGGCCGAAGCATCGATAGCAAACGTCGTCACCTGACCCCGCGGCAGCCGCGACGTGAGTGCCGCCGCATCGGGATCGTTTGCGTTCACCACCGCCGTCTCGGCCTTCGCGATGAAGTCCCCGAACAGCAGTCGCAGTTCCTCCAGCGACTTGTGATCGAGACTGACGTTGTTCAGCACCGCGATCTTTGGCGCATAGCCGGCGATCGACCCGTCGCTCTCGTCGACCTCGCTGACGAACGCCTCGCCTTCGCCGACCAGCGCGCTGGCGAACGGGGCGTCCGGGGTCGCGAAGTTCTTCATCACCGCCCCGTTCATGACGGTCGGATCGCGACCCACGGCATGCAGAATCCAGCCGATCATCCCGGTTACAGTCGACTTGCCGCTCGTCCCCGCTACCCCGATCGGCAGGCCGCTGTCGTTGAACAGCGACGCCAGCATCGCCGCACGGGTCGAGCGCGTGCAGCCGAGCGTTTCCGCGGCGATCATGTCGGGTACGCTCGCCTCGATCGCCGCGGAAGCGATGACGAGCTGGTCGGCCGAGACGATGCCGCTGCCGTCCTGCGGGAACAGCGCGACGCCCTTCGCTGCGAGGTCGTCGAACTTGGCGGGGACGCGGCCCTGGTCGAGGTTGCGGTCCGATCCGGCGACGGTCGCGCCGCGGCCCGCGAGGATCATCGCGAGCGGCATCATGCCGCTGCCGCCGATGCCGACGAAGAAACAGGGTTTGCTGATATCCATCGGCCCGCGATATGGACGGTTTGGTAACGGGGCAAGGTCGGGAACACGAACAATGCGCATCGGTGTCCTCGCCGCGTCGAGCCGGACCAATCCCGCGGCGATCCCCAAGATCACCGCCTACGCGGCCACTGCGTTCCCGGAGGTCGAGCTCGTCTTCCACCCGCAGTGCCTGGAGACCGACGGCCACTTCGCCGGTTCCGACTTTCGACGGGCGGCGGCGTTCCTCGAATATGCCAACGATCCGGCGTTCGATGCGATCTGGTTCCTGCGCGGTGGCTATGGCTCCAATCGTATCCTCGCGATGGTCATGCCCGAACTCGGCCGCGCCGCACGCCACAAGACGTATCTCGGCTATTCCGACGTCGGCTTCCTGCTCGGCGCGCTCTATGCCCGGCGGATCGGGCGGCCGGTGCACGGGCCGATGGTCAGCGACGTGAACCGCCACGACGGCGAGGCGACCGTCGCGCGCTCGCTTGGCTGGATGGTGCGCGGTGACAGGGCGGGGCTTGAGCCGGGACTGAACGGGCACCCGTCGGCGGCGTTCAACCTCAGCATCCTCACCTCGCTGATCGGTACGCCGTGGCTGCCCGACCTGACCGACCACGTCCTGATCGTCGAGGAGGTGTCCGAACCGATGTACGCGATCGACCGCATGCTCTTCAAAGTCGCCAACGCCACGCAGTTGAAGGGCATCGCCGGACTGCGCCTCGGCGCCGTGACGGCGGTGCAAGAGAACGATCCACCTTGGGGCGAGACGCTGGATTACATGATGGTCCGCTGGTCGCGCGACATGGGCGTGCCGTATCTCGGCCGCGCCGAGGTCGGCCACACACAGGCAAACCACGTCGTACCGTTCGGGGTGGCGTGACGTTCGACGCCGGCTTGCCTATATAGGGTATGCGACGGCATAAGCCGCGCCTCTTCCAACACCAGAAAGTCCTCCATGTCCGCCATGTTCCGAATCACGCTGCCCGACGGTTCCGTCCGCGAGGTTGCGCCCGGGACTACCCCCGCGGACGTCGCCGCCGCGATCGGGCCGGGCCTCGCCAAGGCCGCGCTCGCCGCGCGCATAGATGGCCAGGTGCGCGATCTCAACCGGCCGTTCGAGGGCGACACCGCGCTTGCGCTGGTGACCGCGCGCGACGAGGCCGACGCGCTCGAACTCGTCCGTCACGACCTCGCGCACGTCATGGCGGAGGCGGTGCAACATCTGTTCCCCGGTACGCAGATTACCTTCGGTCCGGCTACCGACGATGGCTTCTATTACGATTTCGCCCCCAAGGACCGTCCGTTCACCGACGAGGACCTCCCCGCGATCGAGTCCGAGATGCGCGCGATCATCGCCCGGAACGAGCCGTTCCTGCGCGAGGTCTGGTCGCGCCAGCAGTTGATCGACCGCTGGACGCAGCAGGGCGAGAGCTTCAAGGCCGAATGGGCCGCCGAACTGCCCGAGGGCGAGGAACTGACGATCTACCGTCAAGGCGAGTGGCTCGACATGTGCCGCGGCCCGCACATGGTCTCGACCGGCAAGCTCGACCCCGCCGCCTTCAAGCTGACGCGCGTGAGCGGCGCCTATTGGCGCGGCGACCAGAAGAACGCGATGCTGTCCCGCATCTACGGCACCGGCTGGCTCAACAAGAAGCAGCTCGACCAGCATCTCTTCCGTCTTGAGGAGGCCGCTAAGCGCGATCACCGCAAGATCGGCGCGGAGATGGACCTGTTCCACCTCCAGTCCGAGGCGCAGGGCTCGGTGTTCTGGCATCCCAAGGGCTTCGTGCTCTGGCGCCAGATGGAGGCGTATATGCGCCGCCGTCTCGATGCTGCCGATTATGCCGAGGTGAAGACTCCGCAGTTGATGGACGCCAAGCAGTGGGAGCAGTCGGGCCACTGGGGCAAGTACCGCGAGAACATGTTCGTCGTGCCGGACGAGATCCCGAACGTCGAGGACGAGGGCGCAGTGTTGTCGGGCGAAGGCGACCTGATGGCGCTGAAACCGATGAATTGCCCGGCGCACGTGCTGATCTTTAAGCAGGGGATCAAGTCGTACCGCGATCTGCCGATCCGGATGGCCGAGTTCGGCTGCTGCCACCGCAACGAGCCGCACGGCGCGCTGCACGGCATCATGCGCGTCCGCCAGTTCACACAGGACGACGCGCATATCTTCGTCCGCGAGGATCAGCTGGTCGAGGAGGTGCGTAAGTTCTGCGAGCTCCTCGATAGCGTCTACAAGGACCTCGGTTTCGACGACTACGCGGTAAAGCTCGCGCTGCGTCCCGAGAAGCGGTTCGGTGAAGATTCGATGTGGGACAAGGCCGAGGCGGAACTGCGCGAGGCGGTGATGCAGTCGGGCCTGAGCGACACGATCAAGGCGAATTTCGAGGAACTGCCGGGTGAGGGCGCCTTCTATGCGCCGAAGCTCGAATTCCACCTGACCGACGCGATCGGCCGGACGTGGCAAGTGGGCACGATCCAGTCGGACCGCGTGCTGCCCGAGCGACTCGATGCGTCCTATGTGGGCGCGGACGGCGAGCGGCATCGCCCGGTGATGCTGCACCGCGCGATTCTCGGCACGTTCGAGCGCTTCATTGGCATCCTGATCGAGCATCATGCCGGCCGCTTCCCGCTTTGGCTCGCGCCGGTGCAGGCGGTCGTCGCGACGATCGTGTCGGATGCCGACGATTATGCGCTGGAAGTTGCGGCGAAGCTGAAGGCGGCGGGCATCCGCGTCGAAACGGATCTGCGCAACGAGAAGATCAACTACAAGGTGCGCGAGCATTCGCTGGCGAAGGTGCCGAACCTGCTGGTCGTCGGCAAGCGCGAGGCCGAGGAGGGCAAGGTCGCGCTGCGCACGCTCGGCAGCCAGGCCCAGACCATCCTGACGCTCGACGAGGCGATCGCGCGTCTTGCGGACGAGGCTCGCGCACCCGATATGTGATCCAACGGGGCCGGCTTTCCGAGCGCGGGTTTCTGCGCTATACGCCGGCCCAAATATTGTCAGAAACTTCAGGAGCAAACCCCATACGTCCTCCCACGATGCGCCGGCCGATGCAGACGCCCGCAATGAACGGCCCGCGATTCAACGAATTCATCCAGAGCCAGAAGGTCCGCGTGATCGATCACGAGGGCGAAAATCTGGGCGTGATGTATACGCGCGAAGCGATCGAGCAGGCAGCCGAGCATGGCCTCGACCTGGTCGAAGTGTCGCCTAACGCCGATCCGCCCGTCGCCAAGTTCCTCGATGTCGGCAAGTTCAAGTACGAGGCGCAGAAGAAGGCCAACCTCGCACGCAAGTCGCAGAAGACGCAGGAGATCAAGGAGATCAAGATGCGTCCGAACATCGACGACCATGACTATGACACGAAGATGAAGAAGGTTAACGACTTCATCGGCGAGGGCGACAAGGTCAAGATCACGTTGCGTTTCCGCGGTCGCGAACTCAGCCATGGCCAGCTCGGCATGAACCTGTTGAAGCGCGTACAGGACGACGTCGCGGAGATCGCCAAGATCGAGGCGTATCCGCGCATGGAAGGCCGCCAGATGCTGATGGTGCTTGCACCGAAGTAACGGCTGAGCAGCCTCAGGCTGCTATTTTGTGAGATTGAAGGCTGGTCGGTCCCGAGGGATCGGCCGGCCTCTTTTTTGTATGGCATGTTTGTGACGCGCCCTCACGCATTCAAGTCCGCCGTCTCTTACGATCCAGCAGCTTGGTGACGGCAACGACATGGGTATCGGCGGAGTGGCTAGAGGCTTGGAGCAGGCCATCTCGACAGGGCCTGCTCTCCAAATTTGCGAATGCAGAATGGCGGCGGATGGGGTCATCGCGGCGACTTCTCCCACCCCGGCCGGCCATCGCCGTGGAAATGATCTCGCCCGCGTTGCCGGCGAGACGCGACCGACATCGAAATCACTAGAGCCATCTTTGGGCTCTCCCTTCCTGAAACAGTTGCGATTTGAAACTAGGGTTTGGTGCCTGTCACTATGTGGCGGTTTGGAGACACAATGTTCAAAAATAGACTTCCGTATGCGGAAATCACTAGACGTGAACGGTGGAATATCTCTACCTAACGGCCAAACCATAAGTTCGAAAACATTCGAACACGTCAGGGAGAGAATGCCGATGCGTATGACCGCATATCTGTTGTCCGCCGTCGCGACTGCGGCCATCGTCACGCCGGCATTCGCGCAACAGGCGACGTCCACCGTCGAAGCGCAGGCATCGCCCTCGCAGGGTACCGCCAACGCATCGGTTGCCGGCCAGACCAACGCTGCAACGGACGCCGACACCACGCGGGCGGCGAGCGCCAACGCCGGGATTCAGGGTAACGCCAGCGACATCGTCATCACTGCGACGCGCCGTTCCGAGCGTCTGTCGAACGTGCCAATCGCGGTTTCGGCGGTCGGTCAGGAAGCGCTGCAGAATTCGGGCGGCAGCGACATCCGCTCGCTCAACCAGCTCGCGCCGTCGTTGCTGATCTCTTCAACCGGTAACGAGTCGAACGCGTCCGCGCGTATTCGCGGAATCGGTACGGTCGGCGACAATCCCGGCCTCGAAAGCTCGGTCGCGGTCTTTATCGACGGTGTCTATCGCAGCCGCACCGGCGTCGGTCTCAACGAACTGGGCGAGATCGACCGCGTCGAGGTTCTTCGCGGACCGCAGGGCACATTGTTCGGGCGCAACGCCTCCGCGGGCCTGATCAACATCATCACACGGTCGCCGGAGTTCGACTGGCATGGCAACGCCGAGGCGACTTACGGCAATTACGACCAGAAGCGGCTTGCAGGCGGCATCACCGGGCCGCTGATCGCCGACACGCTCGCCTTCCGGGTCGACGGCGTCTACGTGAATCGCAACGGCTTCTACAAGAACGTCACGGCGGCAAACGGCAGCGAGAGCCGGGTCAACGACCGTGATCGGTATTTCGTCCGCGGCCAGTTGCTGTTCAAGCCGACCGATACCCTGAGCTTCCGCCTGATCGGCGACTATTCGCACCGCAAGGAAAGCTGCTGCGGCGCGGTCTATTACAACCAGGTCGAGACGACCGATCCCACCCCGAACGCAGCCGGCGTCGCGCCGTTCTTCGCGACGGTCAACACCGATGGCGCGGTCACGAACAACACGACGAACCGCATCGTCGACATCCTGCGTCGCCAGGGTGCGGTGTTCCCGCTGGCCGGCAACACGCCAGATCCGTTCAGCCGCGACGTCGCGATCACGCCCGGCCAGACCTTCCGGAATACGACCAAGGATTACGGCGGCTCGCTGCAGGCCGACTGGGATCTCGGTGGCGCGACGTTGACGTCGATCACCGCGTATCGCCAGTACAAGTCGGGCAACGCGGGCGATGTCGATTATACCAACATCGATCTCACGCACCGCGCGGCGGACGGCAATGCCTACCGCCAGTTCAAGACTTTCACGCAGGAAGCGCGCCTCCAGGGTTCGCTGTTCAACGACAAGCTCGACTGGCTGGTCGGTGGCTTCTACTCGAACGAGAAGCTCAAGCTGGTCGATAACGTCGTTTTTGGCGCGCAATACGGGCAGTTCGCGGCCTGCCGCCTCGTCGCCACAGTCAGCCCGAACGCCGTGCTGCAGAACCAGAACAACCCAGGCTGCATGAGCGCGGCCGGACGCGCGACGATCGCCGGCGCCTTTGGCCCAGCTGGTGGTCTGATCACGTCGGCGCTCGACCGCCTGACCGGTGGGGTCGGTCTCGGTGGCGGGGTCAACAACGTCGGCGACTCCGGCTCGATCTATCGCCAGAAGAGCGAGAACTACGCGTTCTTCACACACAACATCCTGCATCTGACCGACACGTTGTCGCTGACCGGCGGTCTTCGCTACACGCACGAAACGAAGAAGTTCAACGCGAAGTTCAACAACAACAACACGGTCTGCCCGATCCAGCAGGCGGCACTCGCTCCCCTCACGCAATCGCAGAGCGGGGCCACGGCGTTCGCGCAGGGCATCGTGACCTTGACCTGCACCGGCAACTCCAGCCCGGCGTTGAACGCGCTCAGCCTCAACGACAGCTTTGGCGACGGCGAGTTCACCGGCACGGCGGTCCTGTCGTGGAAGCCGTTCACCAAGCTGCTGACCTACGCGTCGTTCGCCAAGGGCTACAAGGCGGGCGGCTACAACCTCGACCGTTCGGATCTAGGCGGGGTAAACGGCGTGCTGACGCCGCGGACCAATGCCGATGCACCGGGTCTGCGCTTCAACGCCGAGAAGGTGAACAATTACGAGCTCGGTGCGAAGTTCAACACGCGCGGCTTCACGTTCAACGTCGCCGCGTTCCGCGAGGAGTTCACCGACTTCCAGCTCAACACCTTCAACGGCTCGATCTTCGTCGTGCAGAACATCGAAGCGTGCAAGGACAGCCTGGGCGGCCTCGATAGCGACAACGGGTTCAATCCGGTCACTGGTGCGCAGACCGGAGGGTGCCCGACCAACCGTTCGAAGAAGCCGGGCGTGATCTCGCAGGGCGTCGAGCTGGAAGCGACGATGTCGCCGATCAAGCAGGTCACGTTCACGGCAGGCTACACCTATGCGGATACCCATTTCCGCAAGAACCTGATCGGCAGCTCGACCACCGGCGAGCCGCTCGACCGCGCGCTCTTCCTGCTGCCGGGCAGCCAGTTGTCGAACGCCCCCAAGAACGTCGTTACGACGTCGTTCGCCTGGACACCGGATCTCGGCTCGAACGGCATGTCGGGGCTGATCTATGTCGATAGCCGCCTGTCGTCGGACTATAATACCGGTTCCGATCTGGCGCCGGAGAAGAAGCAGGACGGCTTCGCCGTGGTCAATGCCCGCGTTGGCCTGCGCGGCAAGGACCAGGCTTGGGCGCTCGAGTTCTGGGCACAGAATGTGTTCAACAAGAACTACATCCAGGTCGCGTTCAATACGCCGTTCCAGGGTGCCGGGTCTTCGGCCAACGTCGCAGCCTATGGTGGCACCGGCAACGCGCTCTACTCGGCATTCCTCGCCGAGCCACGCACCTACGGCCTGACGCTGCGCTCGCGCTTCTGATCGGGTGACTGAATGAAAAAGCCGGCCCGCAGTTCGCTGCGGGCCGGCTTTTCCGTGCTCGAGTCTGTGATCGAGAAATCCCCCTGAACACTCCTTGTTCTCCTGCGAACGCCGGAGTCCAGGATTTCCAAGCGCCCCGTTCCTTTACCCTGGGCTCCCGCTTTCGCGGGAGAACACCGAGGCGCTAAGCAGCCAGATCGATCTCTTCGCCTGCCGCCGCCGCCAGCAGGCGCCGCTCCAGCGTCCTCAACCGCGCGGGCTGGGTGATCCGATCGCCAGTCAGGTCGGTGACGTAGAAGGTATCCACGGCCCGCTCGCCATAGGTGGCGACGTGCGCCGAGTGGATCGTCACTTTCGACTGGAACAGCGCATTGGCGAGCTGGTTCAGCAGCGCCGGCCGATCTCGCGCATTGACCTCGACCACGGTGAACCGGTTCGACGCCTTGTTGTCGACCAGCGCGTTCGGCACGATATCGAACGCCTCGGCACGGGTGCGGGGCAGGGGCTTCGCGACAAGGCGGTCGGCAAGCTTGCCGCGGTTGGCGAGCGCGTCCTCGATTGCGGTCTTGAGGCGTGAAAGCTGCCCGGACTCGTCGAACGGCCGCCCGAACGGATCCTGCACCAGGAAGTTGTCCACGGCCATCCCATCGCGCGTGGTATGGATGCGCGCGTCGATGATGTTGCCGCCGGCGACGTGGATCGCGCCTGCGATGCGGTAGAACAACCCGGGATGATCGGCAGCGTAGATCGTCACCAAGGTCGCCCCGCGCCCGGGATAGACATGTGCGTCGATCGCGAGCTGCGCGTTGCCCGTGGTCGCCAGGAAGCGGGCGTTGTGCGCCAGCACGTCTTCAGGTTCGGCAATCCAATAGGCTTCGGGGAGCCGGTGAACGAGCGTCGCGAACGTCTCCTCGCTCCATCCTAGCGCGTCCCGCAAATGCTGCTGCTTGGCCGCGATCCGCTCGGCGCGACCCTTTTGCTTATGGCCCAACCGAAGGACTTCCTCGGCAGATTCGTAGAGGTCGCCGAGCAACTGGCGCTTCCAGCCGTTCCACACGCCCGGCCCGACGGCGCGGATGTCGACGATCGTCAGTGTGAGCAGCAGGCGAAGGCGCTCCGGGCTCTGCACAACGTCGCAGAAATCGAGGATCGTCTTGAAGTCGCTGAGGTCACGTTTGAACGCGGTCGCCGACATCAGCAGATGCCAGCGCACCAGCCATGCGACGGTCTCGGTCTCGGCAGGCGTCAGGCCGAAGCGTGGGCACAGGCGCTGCGCCACCTCCGCCCCGAGGATCGAATGATCGCCGCCGCGGCCCTTGGCGATGTCGTGAAGCAAGACCGCAACGTACAGCGCGCGCCGCGACACAATCTGTTCGAATATCGCACTGGCAAGCGGATGGTCCTCCTTCAGCGTGCCGTTCTCGATCCGCGCGAGCAGACCGATCGCGCGGATCGTGTGCTCGTCGACGGTGTAGTGGTGGTACATGTCGAACTGCATCTGCGCGACGACGCGCGCGAAATCGGGCACGAAGCGGCCGAACACGCCGGCTTCGTTCATCCAGCGCAGCACGAGTTCGGGATCGCGCGGCGAGGTCAGCACGTCGAGGAATAGCGCGTTCGCCGTCGGGCTGTTGCGGACGTCGTCGACCAGCTTCGCATCCCGCGCCGCGGCGCGCATCGCGAGCGGGTGGATCTCTACGCCGTGCTTGTCGGCGAGCTGGAAGATCTCGATCAGGCGTTCGGGGTCGGCCCGGAAGAAGTCGTCGCTTGGCAGTGCCAGCCGCCCGCGATCGAGTACGAAGCCGTTGAGTTTCCGCGGACTACGGCGGATCGTCGGCAATCCGAAGCGCCGGCCCCGCGCGGCGAACTTCTCGTCGAGATGCGCGAGGAAGACGCCGCTGAGCGTGCCGACGGTTTTTGCCTGCAGGAAATAGAACTGCATGAAGCGCTCGACCTTCGACTTGCCGGGTCGGTCGGAGAACCGCATCCGGTCGGCGATCTCGCGTTGCAGGTCGAACGTCAGCCTATCTTCGGCGCGGCCGGTGATGCTGTGCAGGTGGCAGCGCACCGCCTGGAAGAAATTGTCTGCGCGATGAAATAGGCGATATTCGGCCTTGGTGAACAGCCCGACCTCGACCAGTTCGGCGGCGCGCTGGACGTCGTAGATGTATTTGCCGATCCAGAAGAGTGCGTGGAGGTCGCGCAGACCGCCCTTGCCCTCCTTGACGTTGGGTTCGACGACGTAGCGCGTGTCGCCCATCTTCCGGTGGCGCGCGTCACGCTCGGCGAGCTTGTCGGCGATGAAGGTGCGCGCGGTATCGGCCTGAACTTCGGTCTTGAAGCGGTGTGAGGCCTGTTCGTAGAGTTCGGTATCGCCGCAGACATAACGCGCCTCGAGCAGCGCGGTGCGGACGGTGACGTCGCTCTTGGCCTGGCGGACCATCTCGTCGAGCGAGCGGCTGGACTGGCCGAGCTTCAGCCCGAGATCCCATAGCGCGTAGAGCATCGATTCGATTACGCGCTCGGCCCAAGGCGTCTGCTTGCCGGGGGTGAGGAAGCCGATATCGACGTCCGAATGCGGCGCCATTTCTGCGCGGCCGTAACCGCCGACGGCGATGAGCGTGAGGCGCTCGCCCGAGGTAGGATTGGGCAGGGGGTAGAGCCGCTGCGTCGTAAAATCGAACAGGATCCGGAGCAGCGCGTCGATCAGGTATGCCTGCGCACTCGAAGCTTCCAACCCGCGCGATGGGTGTTCGACGAGGCGACGTTCGACTTCTACCCGGCCTTTCTCCAGCGCTGCCTTCAGCAGCGTGGTCGCGTCGCGGCGGAGCGCAGTCGGGTCGACGCCCTCCAACGCGGCGATGGTTTCGGCGACGGCGCGGCGATCGATGATCGTGCGACGGTTGGGGAGGTGATCGAAGCGGCCGGACATGACGCCCAGATAGGGGCGCCGCGCGCGTGCGTCATCAGGATTGCGCAAAACGTCCGCGAAACGTAACCGGACGCGCGAGTGGAGGACGAAAATGAGCGAACCATTGCGCGTGGCCCTTGCGGGTCTGGGGACCGTTGGCGGCGGGGTTATCCGATTGCTGGATGCGAACCGCGAGTTGATTGCGCGGCGGGCCGGGCGCGAGATCGAGATCGTTGCGGTTTCCGCGCGCGACCGCGGCAAGGATCGCGGCGTCGATCTGTCGCGGTTTGCGTGGGTCGACGATACGACCGCGCTGGCGAAACAGCCGGGTGCTGACGTCGTGGTCGAGTTGATTGGGGGTTCCGATGGTCCGGCGCTGACGCTGGCGCGGAGCACGCTGGGGGCGGGGCGGAGTTTCGTCACCGCGAACAAGGCGATGATCGCGCATCACGGGCTGGAACTCGCGCAGGCGGCCGAAGGGGCAGGCGTCGCGTTGAAGTTCGAGGCGGCGGTCGCGGGCGGCATCCCGGTCATCAAGGGGTTGCGCGAAGGTGCTGCGGCGAACGAGATCGCCCGCGTCTACGGCATCCTCAACGGTACCTGCAATTTCATCCTCTCGAAGATGGAATCCGAAGGGCGCGACTTTGCCGAGGTGCTGGCGGAAGCGCAGGCGCTGGGGTTTGCGGAATCCGATCCGAGCTTCGACATCGACGGCGTCGATGCGGCGCACAAGCTGTCGATCCTGGCGGCGGTGGCGTTCGGGACGCAGCCCGCGTTCGACGACGTTGCGATCAGCGGTATCCGGCATCTGCTGGGCGCGGACATCGCCGAGGCGGCGGCTTTGGGGTATCGCGTGCGGCTGCTCGGGCTGGCGGAAGCGGGGACGGATGGGCTGTTCCAGCGCGTCCATCCGCATCTGGTGCCGATCGATCATCCGTTGGCGCACGTCACAGGATCGCTCAACGCGGTCGTGGCGGAGGGGAATTTCGTCGGTCGCCTGTTGTTCCAGGGTGCGGGTGCGGGCGATGGTCCGACCGCGAGCGCGGTCGTCGCGGACCTGATCGACATCGCGCGCGGCGAGTTCGGCCCGCCGTTCGCGATGCCGGTGGTGTCGCTTACGGCAGCGTCCAAGGCCGACAGTGGAGAGCGGCGGGGGCGTGCGTATCTGCGCTTCACCGTGGCGGACCGGGTTGGCGTGCTGGCTGAGATCGCGGCGGCGATGCGGGACGCGGGTGTCTCGATCGAGAGCCTGATCCAGCGCGGCGCGATCGCGGATGGCAGCGTGTTGGTGGCGATCGTGACGCATGAGAGCCCGGAACGCTCGATCGCACAGGCGCTGGAGAAGCTACGGGGGTCCCAGAGCCTCGTGGGGCAGCCGATGTGGATGCATATTCTGGATTGAGGCGGGTTCCCGAGTAGCTCGAACGATCGACTATCCCGCCGAAGCAACCTCTTCTTTGTTCTCCCGCGAAGGCGGGAGCCCAGACTGGGTCCCCGCCTTCGCGGGGAAACAAGGGGAGGTCGATCGTGCGTGCTGAAGTGAGGCGCCGAGCTACCTTAATTCACCGACCCATTCGCCTAGTTCACGGTGCCGACGGGGCCATCGAGGTCGATCGGCACGCGGCCGCGCTTGTCTGGCTTCTTCGCGAGGGCGCTCTTGATCAACCCTACGGCGGCTTTGGCCATTGGCGCGATCGGTGGGCCGAAGCCAACCTGGCACCCCCCCTGTCGCGCGGCGCAAGGCGTATCCGACAACTCCAAGGCACGGACGGCGGTGAGGTTGGGGTTGGAGGCAACCGCGTGATCGGGCGGGCCGCGATCGTCGCGCATCGGCAGGCGGGGCGTGGTTGTCGCGGATTTGCCGCAGACGACGACTTCGTTCCCGTCCTTCGTCTGCGTCGCGCATGGGTCGACGAGGATCGAGAAGCGCTCCGGCATTGGCGGTGTCGCGGGCGCAGTGGTGGTGGCAGACGCTTGGAGCAGCGCAGACAGGATTATGGCGAGCATGGTCAGATCCTTACGGCGCGGGCTTGCGGAACGACGTGCCGCCTTCGCCGCCGACCGTCATGGTGACGCCTGCCATCCCGCCGCCAACCTGGAACGGGCTGAGATCGGCGAGCGGCGAGGTGCGGTTGAGCAGGCGAGTACGTTCGTTGCGGACGCTTTCGTGCTTTGGGTCGCCGGCATCATGTACCACTAATGGAACGCGAAAACGGTCGGCGGTTCGCAATCCGCAGACGGTGATGTCGGTCTCGTCGGCGCTCTGGATACAAGGTTGCTCGGCCGCCATGCGGGCCTTCGCGGTTGCCATTAGCGGGTCTTCGATCAGTATCGACAGCAGCATCGCGAGCATCGGCGCGTCCCGGACAGACACGCAGACTGGCCGCGATCGCCGGGGAGGGCAATCGTCATTGCTCGATCTTGGCGACCCCGAGCCGGGGAATGTCGATCGCCGGGCAGCGGTCCATCACGACTTGGAGGCCGGCGGCTTCGGCGCGTGCCGCGGCCTCTTCGTTGACCACGCCGACCTGCATCCAGACGGCCTTCGCACCTGCTGCAATCGCCTGATCGACCGCTTCGCCGGCTGCGGCCGAGTTGCGGAAGATGTCGACGATGTCGATCGGGTCGCCGAGTTGCGACAGGTCTCGGAAAACGAACTCCCCATGGACATGCTCGCCGGTGACCTGCGGATTGACCGGGATCACGCGGTAGCCATGCGCCTGCAGTTTGGCCATCACGCCGTACGACGGGCGATCTGGGCGGTCCGAGGCGCCGATCATCGCGATCGTGCGGGCGTTTTCGAGCAAAGACTTGATGTCGGCATCGGCGGTCAACGGCATCGATGCCTCCTGCAAGAAGAAACCTGGTCCGCTCGTACCGCGACTCTACGCGTCGGGTACGACCGGTAATAACACAACGTGGATCAGGCCTGCGGGTTTCACAGTTTTCCGAGCCATGCGACGACCTGAGCCGCGATCGGCATGAAAATCATATCGTCCGGGTTCGAGGCGGGCGGCGTGCCGGCATCGGACGCGGTGCGGATCGAGATCGTCAGCGGGACGCGGCCGAGGAACGGGATGCCGAGTTCGCGCGCCGCTGCCTCTGCGCCACCATTGCCAAACGGGTCCGACGCCTCGCCGCAATGCGGGCAGATATAGCCGGCCATGTTCTCGACCAGCCCGATGATCGGGATGCTGGCCTTCTCAAACAGGTCGATCGCACGGCGCGCGTCGATCAACGCGAGATCCTGTGGGGTCGAGACGATCACCGCGCCCGCGGGGCGGTATTTCTGGACCATCGTCAGCTGGACGTCGCCGGTGCCGGGGGGGAGATCGAGCACTAGCGTGTCGGTCACGCCCCAGTCCGCCTCGACCAGCTGGCCAAGCGCCCCCGCCGCCATCGGCCCGCGCCAGGCGATAGCCTTGCCGGGCTCTACAAGCTGGCCCATCGACAATAGCGGCACACCGTACGGGGTGGGGACGGGGTCGAGGACCTTGTCCTTTGCAGTTGGCCGGGTGCCCTCGACGTTCATCAGGCGTGGCTGCGACGGGCCGTAGATATCGGCGTCGACCAGCCCGACGCGGCGCCCCGCGCGCGACATCGCGATGGCGAGATTGGCGGCGAGCGTCGATTTGCCGACGCCACCCTTGCCGCTAGCGACCGCGATGAGCCTCCGCGTTGAGCGTTCGGCTGTTACGGCAATCCGTACTTCGGAGATGCCGGGCTGGGTCGCGGCCATCCGCACGGTCGCTTCCAGCGCGTCACGCGCTTGCGGGTCGAGCCCGGTCGCGTCGATGATGATGCCCGCTCGGGTTCCCTCTAGCCGGACGGTCGCCCGCTTGCCCGCTACCGCAGCAACCGCCGCCTTTACGCCTTCGATGTCGATCATCCGCGCCAGATAGGACCGCTAAGGCCGCTTGGCACTGTTTTTCCGCCAGCGCACACCTATAAAGGTTGGTATGACGATCTTCTCGCGCTGGTTCCGGCGCCCCGATATCCTCGCCACCGAAACACCGAAAGGCCCCTGGGGCGGCTCGGGCGACGACGGTAACAGCGGCCCGCGCAATCCCTGGGCGCAACCTCCAGGTGGCCGCAAGCCTGCCGCCAAGCCGACCGCGCTCGACGAGTTCCTGCGTAAAGCGCGCGGCTCGGGCGGCGGTGGTGGCGGCACTGGCGGCTTCGGCGGCCTGCCCTCGGGCGCCAATGCCCGCGCACTTTGGGCGATCGGCGTCGCGATCATCGCGGTCGTCTGGATCCTGTTCACCTCGGTCCACCAGATCGGCCCGCAGCAGCGCGGTGTCGTCACCTATTTCGGCAAATACGCCGGCACGCTCGATCCGGGCGTTCGCCTGACGATGCCCGCGCCGATCGCCGACGTGACGGTGGTCGACGTGCAGAAGATCCGTACCGACAACTTCCCCGTCGGCGATGGCGAGAACCTGACGCTGACCGGCGACCAGAACATCATTGATCTGGCGTATTCGGTCCGTTGGGACATTTCGGATCCCCGCGATTACGTGTTCCAGCTTGCTGAGCCCAACGACACCGTCCGCGCCGCCGCCGAGAGCGCGATGCGCGCGGTGGTCGCCACCACGACGCTCGACCAGGCGATCGGCACTGGCCGTACCGTCATCGAGCAGCGCGTCGCCGAACTCACGCAGCAGATCCTCAACGACTACAAGTCGGGCGTCCGCATCCAGGGCGTTGCGATCAAGCAGGCCGCGGCGCCCGCGCGGATCGTCGAGGACTTCAACGCCGTCACCGCCGCACAGCAGGAAGCGATCGCCAACCTCAACCAGTCGCGCTCGTACGCGCAGCAGGTCGTGGCGCGCGCGCAAGGTGAGGCCGCGTCGTTCGACAAGGTCTATGAGCAGTACAAGCTCGCCCCCGAAGTGACGCGTCGACGGATGTATTACGAGACGATGGAAGCGGTGCTCGCCAAGAGCGACAAGACGATCGTCGAGACACCGGGCGGGGTGGTGCCTTATCTGCCGCTGTCGAACGCCAAGCGTTTGCCGAACCCCGAGGCTGTTCAGTCGACGCCAGCGCCGGCCGCGGCGGCGGCTGCCCCCCAGCCTGGAGCTGCCCAGTGAACGCCGTGAGTTTCCGTAACCCGATCGTTGCCGGGATCATCGCGCTGTTGCTGGTGATCCTCGCCGCATCGACCTTTGCGATCGTCCCCGAGACCAAGCAGGCGGTGATCCTGCGCTTCGGCCAGCCGATCCGCACCGTCAACGCATGGCAGCCGAACACCCAGTTCGGCCAGACCGGCGCGGGCCTGATCGCGCGCATTCCGTTCGTCGATCGGATCGTCTGGATCGACAAGCGTGTGCAGGATCTGGAGCTGGACAACACGCTGGTGCTGTCGACCGACCAGCTTCGGCTCGAAGTCGATGCCTATGCGCGCTACCGGATCGTCGATCCGCGCAAGATGCGTAACGCGGTCGGCAGCGAGGACCGGATTCCCGATCAGCTTCGTCCAATTCTTGGTTCGGCGTTGCGTAACGAACTCGGCAAGCGGCGCTTCGTCGAATTGCTAAGCCCTGAGCGGTCCGAACTGATGGACAACATCCAGAAGGGTCTCCAGCGCGTCGCCAGCCAGTACGGCGTCGAGATCGTCGATGTCCGTATCAAGCAGGCGAACCTGCCCGTCGGGCTGCCGCTCGAAAGCGCGCTCAAGCGCATGTCGAGCGCGCGTCAGCAGGAGGCGATCACTATCCGTGCCGAAGGTCAGAAGCAGGCGCAGATCGTCCGTGCGCAGGCGGATGCGGATTCGGCGAAGATCTATGCCGAGAGCTTCGGCAAGGACGCCGATTTCTACGACTTCTACCGTGCGATGCAGTCGTACCGGCACACGTTCGGTGCCGACGGTGGCCCGGCTCCGGAAGGATCGACCTCGATCATTCTGTCGCCGAACAACAGTTACCTGAGGGAATTCGAGGGCCGCGGGCGTTGAGCCTGCGGAACCTTTGAACGCCGAGCCATATTCAAGACCATATTCAAGCATCATTCAGGACGGCGTCCCTACGGGGTACCTGTTTCGATTGATGAAACGAGAGGACAACATCTAGTGCGTTACGCCTACGCCATTACCAGTGCTCTTCTCCTCGGCGGCGCGACCGCGACGCTCGCGCTTCAGCCGAGCGGCGCGCAGGTCGCGCAGAACGAACCCGGTGCGATCCAGGCCGTCTCGCCGAAACCCGGCGCGCCGATGAGCTTCGCCGACATGGTCGCACGGCTTCAGCCTGCGGTCGTGAACATCTCGACCAAGCAGACGATCGTCCAGAAGCAGCAGGCCAATCCGTTCGCGGGCACGCCGTTCGGCGACCTGTTCGGCGGCATGGGCGGCGGCGGCCAGGGCGGCGCGCCGGTGAAGCGTGAAGGCGCCTCGCTCGGTTCGGGCTTCCTGATCTCGCCGGACGGCTATGTCGTCACCAACAACCACGTGATCTCGCCTGGTGCACAAGGTGCGACGGTCGATTCGATCACCGTGACGCTCAGCGACAAGAAGGAATATGTCGCCAAGGTCATCGGCAAGGATCAGGAATCCGATCTCGCGCTGCTGAAGATCGACGCGGCGAACCTGCCGTTCGTGAAGTTCGGCGATTCGAACGGCGCGCGCGTCGGCGACTGGGTCGTCGCGATCGGCGAGCCGTTCGGGCTCGGCGGTACCGTCACGGCGGGCATCGTCTCGGCGATCAACCGCGTCACCGGACAGGGCGGCGCGTACGACCGCTTCATCCAGACCGACGCCTCGATCAACCAGGGCAACTCGGGTGGCCCGATGTTCGATCTCAACGGCAACGTGATCGGCGTGAATTCGCAGATCTTCAGCCAGTCGGGCGGCAATATCGGCATCGGCTTCGCAATCCCTGCGGCCGTCGCCAAGCCGATCATCGCGACCTTCATGAAGGGCGGTACGATCGAGCGCGGCTATATCGGCGTCCAGCTCCAGCCGGGCGGCACGATCAACGAGGATACCGCCGCGGCGCTCGGCATCGCCAAGAACCAGGGCGAGTTGATCAACGACGTCACCGCGGGCGGCCCGGCTGCAAAGGCCGGCGTGCGTGCGGGCGACGTGGTGACCAAGGTGAACGGTCAGGCCGTGACGGTCGACCAGTCGTTGTCCTATCTCGTTTCGAACGTGAAGCCAGGTGCGACGGCTCGCCTCGACATCCTGCGCAACGGCAAGCCGGTGGTCGCAAATGTGGTCGTCGTGCCACGCCCGAGCGCGGACAAGCTGGCGGCGGTGGTCGGCGGTGATGCCCAAGGCTTCGGCAGCGACGACGGCGATGACGGCGACGATTCGGCTACTCCCGCTGCACCGACCGCGGGCGCGGCGCTCGGCATCGGCGTGCAGCCGCTGACCCCGGCGATCGCGCAGGCGGTCGGCGTCGAAGCCAGCACGCAGGGCGTCGTTATCGCCGTGGTCGCGCAGACCAGCGATGCGTATGGCAAGCTCAAGCGCGGCGACGTCATCATCTCGGTCAACGGCACGCCCGTCCGCACTGCGGCTGACGTCCAGAACGCGGTCAACGTCGCCAAGGCGGCCGGTCGCCCGCAGGTCCTGTTGCAGGTCAAGCGCGGCCGCAGCCCGGCAACGTTCCTGCCGGTCAAGATCAAGTAATCCACGACCGACACGACTGATCCAAAAGGACCGTCGCTCGCCTGAGCGGCGGTCCTTTTTCTTTGCGGCGCGCGAGGTTAGGGTCGGCGCCGGATACAGAGGACGAGACCCATGACCGACGGCATCTTCATCGGCACGAGCGTGGACGGCAAGCCGCAGACGCTCGAACTGAAGCGCGCGAACCGTCACGGCCTGATCGCGGGCGCGACCGGTACCGGCAAGACAGTGACGTTGCAGGGCATCATCGAGGGCTTCTCCGCGAACGGCGTGCCGTGCTTCGTCGCCGACGTGAAGGGAGACCTTTCGGGTCTCGCCATGGCCGGTTCGCCGACCGCGAAGACGCACGCGAGCTTTGCCGAGCGGGCCAAGGCGATCGGTGACGATAGCTGGGCCTATGCCGACAATCCGGTGCAGTTCTGGGACCTGTTCGGCGAGCAGGGCCATCCGATCCGCACCACGATCAGCGAGATGGGGCCGTTGTTGCTGGCGCGGCTGATGGACCTCAACGAGGTGCAGGAGGGCGTGCTGACGATCGCCTTCCACGTCGCCGACAAGGAGGGATTGCTGCTGATCGACCTCGACGATCTCCAGGCGATGCTCACAGAATGTGCCGGCCGCGCGGACGAACTGACGGTGACGTACGGCAACGTTTCTAAGCAGTCGATCGGCGCGATCCAGCGCTCGTTGCTCCAGTTGCGGACGCAGGGCGCGGAGAATTTCTTCGGCGAACCCGCGCTGGAGATGAACGACTTCATCGGCGTCGACGACAAGGGGCGGGGGATCGTCAACATCCTCGCCGCCGACAAGCTGATGGCGTCGCCGAAGCTGTATGCGACGTTCCTGCTGTGGCTGATGAGCGAGCTGTTCGAGCATCTCCCCGAGGTCGGTGATCCCGACAAGCCGGTGCTGTGCTTCTTCTTCGACGAGGCGCATCTGCTGTTCGACGAGGCGCCGAAGGCGCTGCTGGAGAAGATCGAACAGGTCGTTCGGCTGATCCGCTCGAAGGGGGTCGGCGTCTATTTCATCACGCAGAACCCGATCGACGTTCCCGACACGGTTGCGGGTCAGCTCGGCAACCGGGTGCAGCATGCGTTGCGTGCGTTCACGCCGCGCGATCAGGCGGCGGTACGGTCGGCGGCGGAGACGTTCCGGGCGAACCCCGGCGTCGATGTCTCGACGATCATCACCGAGCTGAAGGTGGGGGAGGCGCTGGTCTCGCTGCTCCAGGCGGATGGTGCACCGACACCGGTCGAGCGCACGCTGATCAAGCCGCCTGCGTCACGCGTCGGCCCGATCACGCCGGCGGAGCGGAGGGTGATGATCGAGACCGATGCGGTGGGGGCGAAGTACGACACGCTGGTCGATCGGGAGTCGGCGGAGGAACTGCTGGCTGCGAAGACGCAGGAGGCGAGCGCTGCTGCGGCGGTGGCCAAGGCGACGACCGTGGCGGAGAAGGCTGCGGCGGCGCAGGCGAAGCTCGATGCCAAGGCCGCGAAAGAAGCGGAACGCGCTCGCATTGCGGACCAGCGCGAGGCGGATCGCCAGCAGCGCGAAGCCGACCGGGAGGCGGCGAATTCGCCTTGGACCAAGATGGCAACCTCCGCGACGAGAGCTGCGAGTTCGTCGATCGGCCGTCAGGTTGCGAACGAGATCGGCAAGCAGGTCTTTGGGACGAGGTCGCGCCGGTCGTCGTCGAGCGGCGGTTTGGTCGGCACCGTGCTGCGCGGGGTTTTAGGTGGGCTGTTCCGGGGGTAGACTGCCTTCATGATCAGGGGCCGAGCCGCCCCCCAAACAAACACACCACCCCGGCGGAGGCCGGGGCCCAATTGGGGAACGGAGGTAACGTCGGACGGCGCTTCGTTACATCGACCTTTCCAATTGGGCCCCGGCCTTCGCCGGGGTGGAAGCCAGTTTTCAAGGAGTCAGACATGTCCCTCGATTTTGCATCAACCACCGACTGGGCCCCGACCGACTGGACCGCCGTAGGTGAAGACAGTCTCGACGACGCGATCACACTCCGCCGCGCGATCCACGCCGATCCCGAAGTCGGCCTCCACTGCCCACGCACCTCGGACAAGGTGAAGGCCGCGCTCGCCGGTCTCCCGTTGGAAATCCGAGAAGGGACCTCGACCACTGGCTTCGTCGCGATCCTGCGTGGCGGGCGCGGCGGTACGGCTGGCGGCAACGGGCGCACGGTACTGCTCCGCGGCGACATGGATGCGCTGCCTATGCAGGAGGAAACCGGTCTGCCGTTCGCCTCCAAGATCGACGGCGCGATGCACGCCTGCGGGCATGATTCGCATACCGCCATGCTCGTCGGCGCGGCCAAGGCGCTGTGCGCACGGCGGGACGAACTGCCTGGCACGGTCGTCTTCATGTTCCAGCCCGGCGAGGAGGGCCATCACGGCGCGCGCCACATGATCGCCGACGGCCTGCTCGACTCGCCGCTCCCCGAGGCGGGCTTCGCGCTCCACATCTCGCCGAACATGCCGATGGGGCATGTCGTCAGCCGCGCGGGCACGCTGATGGCGTCGACCGACACGCTTCGTGCGACGATCACCGGTCGCGGTGGCCATGCCGCGATGCCGCACGACTGCCTCGATCCGTTGCCGATCGCCTGCGAGATCGTTACCGCGCTCCAGACCTATGTTGCGCGGCAAGTGGCGGTCACCGATCCCGCGGTGCTGTCGATCACCAAGCTCAACGCCGGCAGCGCGCACAACGTCATCCCGTCGACTGTGGAGATGCTTGGCACGATGCGGACGCTGTCTGAGCGGACGCGCGAACAGGTCCGCGCGGCGTTTATCCGCATGGTCGAGGGCATCGCCGCCGCGCACGGCGCGGTTGGTGCGCCGACGATCGAGGAGGGCTATCCGGTCACGGTCAATGACGAGCGGGCGACCGACCTGATGAAGGCGTGTGCGACCGCGATCGGCGGCGAAGGCGCGTATCAGGTGATGCCGCCGATGATGGGCGCGGAGGACTTCTCGTACGTCCTCCAGAAGCTGCCCGGTGCGATGGCGTTCATCGGTGCCGCGCCCGAGGGTAGCGATCCGCGTACCAACCCGCCGCTCCACAACACGAAGATGACGATCGACGAGCGCGTGATGGCGCACGGGATCGCGATGCACTGCGCGGTGGCGGAGCGGTTTCTGGCGAACGGTTTCGACTGACCGGCGGTCGCTGCGGTCTGCGTGGAACGGCTGGACGTGGCGGTTTAGGGCGAGCCGCTCGCGGCTGGCCATCCCGCGCAGTCCCAAAGGTTACGATAAAGTCACACCAAGACAGTGTTCGAGGCTGCGTCCGAGCAGCGCACTGGCACCCGGTCTCGGCCACTCCATGCTGCACTGCAGCACGGGAACATCAGCCTCTTGGGCGCGTGGTGCCCGCGTAGTTGGCCACCGCCGCCGCGGCCGCCTGGATCAGTTTCTGGCGTTCGGGCATCGGCCGGATCGTGTCGCCGATCATCACTGCGATTCCATACCGACGTCCATCGGGGGCGGTGAGCAGACCGACGTCATTGAAGCCGGCGTTGCGGCGGCCGAGGTCCTGGCCGGTGCCAGTCTTGTGCGCGATCTCCCAGCCGCCCGGGAGCGCGGCGCGCAGACGAGCGCGGCCGGTGACCGAACGGCCCATCGTGTCGATGAGGATTTTAGTCGAGGTCTCCGACAACAGGTCGCCCTTCGCCAGCCGGGCGATCGCATCGGCGATCGCGATCGGCGCGGCGCCGTCGGGTGGATTGCGGACATACGCGTTCAGCGCAGCCTCGCGCACCGCGGGCGACAGCCGGTTGCGTGCCGTCATGAAGCCACCATTGACCGCGTAGGACGGCTGCCAGACCAGCCCCGCGGTGCCGCTCTGCAACAGCCGCTCGCCCGGCCCGAACCGGATCGCGCCGAGTTGTTTGCGTGCGATCATTGACCGTACCGCAGACGGCCCGCCGACACGTGTGAGCAACCGGTCGTTCGCGGTATTGTCGCTATGCGTCAGCGCGCGCGTCAGTAGCTCGCCGACCGTCGTCCGATAGCCGTCGCCCTTGACCAGCATCGCGATCGGCTGGTGGAACAGAGTCAGGTCCTGCGGCCGCACGAGGATCGGCTCGTCGAGGCGGATCTTGCCCTGGTCGCGCAGGTCCATCACGGTCATCGCGACCCAGAGCTTGCTGACCGATTGCTGCGGCAGCAACTGGCGCCCGCCGGCCTCGACCGTCCAGCCATCGTCGACCGCGCGTATCGCGATGCCAGCCTTGCCCTGGAACCCGCTCTGCAGTTCGGAGATCGCGTTGACGAGACCGGCGGGCGCGGGGCGCGGCGTACGCGGCAGGGGCGGCGGCACCGGGATCGACACGAACCCTTCGGACTGATGCACCGGGGAGACGGCGGGCGGGGTCGGCCGCGACGCCGATCCGCATCCGGCGAGCGCCGTGCCGAACAGGGCGGTTGCCAGAAGACGCTTGAACGCACTCGCCGATGTCATGATGGATTGAACGCCCTGCACTGAAGCATCGATCCTTATCCGTTGATCGGCCACGTGAAACTGCGGCAGCACGTCGCTGCGACGAAGCGCGCCGACGATGCGCCGAGCCGCCATCATCCTATGGAACGAGAACCGTATCGACCGCCTCGGGCATCGTCTCGGGGTAATCGAGCGTGAAATGCAGTCCGCGGCTCTCATGCCGGTGGAGCGCGCTACGCACGATCAGTTCGGCGGTCTGGAGCAGGTTGCGCAGTTCGATCAGGTCGGGGGTGACGCGGAAATGCTGGTAATATTCGGCGACCTCGTCGTTGAGCAGTTCGATGCGGTGCTTGGCGCGTTCGAGCCGCTTCGTCGTGCGGACGATGCCGACGTAATTCCACATGAAACGGCGGATTTCGGTCCAGGTCTGCTTGATAACGACCTCTTCGTCGGAATCGGTGACGCGGCTTTCGTCCCACGGGCGGATCGGCGGGGGCGGGGGGAGCGTATCCCACGTCGCTGCGATGCTGTCCGCCGCCGCTTCGCCGAACACGAAGCATTCGAGCAGTGAGTTGGACGCGAGGCGGTTGGCGCCGTGCAGGCCGGACTCGGTGCACTCGCCTGCCGCATACAGGCCCGGAAGATCGGTCTTGCCGTGTTCGTCGATGACGATGCCGCCGCACGTATAGTGCTGGGCGGGGACGACCGGGATCGGCTGCGTCGTCATGTCGATGCCGAGACCGAGCAGTTTCTCGTGGATGTTCGGGAAGTGGTGTCGGATGAATTCGGGCGGCATGTGGCTGATGTCGAGATGGACGTAATCGAGCCCGTAGCGCTTGATCTCGGCGTCGATGGCGCGCGCGACGATATCGCGGGGGGCGAGTTCCATCCGCGCGGGATCGTAATACGTCATGAAGCGCTTGCCGGTCGACGGATTGATCAACCGCCCGCCTTCGCCGCGTACCGCCTCGGTGATCAGGAAATTCTTGACCTCCAGATTGTAGAGGCAGGTCGGGTGGAACTGCATCATCTCCATGTTGGAGACGCGCGCGCCGGCACGCCATGCCATCGCGATGCCGTCGCCGGTCGCGCCGCGGGGGGCGGTCGAGAACAGGTACGTCCTGCCCGCGCCGCCGGTCGCGAGGATCGTCGCGCGCGCGGTGTAGAGGGCGACGCGCTCGGTCTTGCGGTCGACCGCGTAGACGCCCCAGACGTTGCCGGAGCCCGAATAGCGTTCCTCGTGGCGGCCAGTGGCGAGGTCGATCGCGATCTGGTCGGGGACGAGGGTGATGTTCGGATGCGCTTCGGCAGCCTTCTGCAACGCTTCCTGTACCGCCCAGCCGGTGGCGTCCGCAACGTGGACGATGCGGCGATGCGAATGGCCGCCTTCGCGGGTCAGGTGCAGCGCGTTGCCTTCGGTCTCGAACGGGACGCCGAGATGCGTGAGACGTTCGATCGCGGCGGGGGCGCCTTCGACGACCATCTCGACGATCGCGCGGTCGTTGAGCCCGGCGCCGGCAACCATCGTGTCCTCGACATGGTTCTCGAACGTGTCGCCGGGTTCGAGCACCGCGGCGATCCCGCCCTGCGCCCAGGCGGTCGAGCCTTCGTTGAGCGCGCCCTTCGCTAACACCGTGACCTTAAAGCGGTCGGCGAGGTTGAGCGCCGCGGTGAGACCTGCGGCGCCCGAGCCGACGATCAGGATGTCGCTCGTCATGCGTTGGCGGCGCGAGTCAGGCTGAGGAAGACGTCCTCGAGATCGGGTTCCTTGGTCGAGACGTCGACGATGCCGAAGCCGCTGCCTTGGATCGCGGCGAGGACTTCGCCGGCGTTCACGCGGTCTTTCTTGTAGGTGATTTCGAGGGTGCGCGTGCCCTTGAGCGCGATCTTCTGGAAGCAGGCGTTGGCGGGGATATCGGTCACGTCGCGATCGACGGTGACGGCGACGATCTTCTCCTGCGCCTTGCCGACCAGTTCGCGCGTCGGTTCGTTCGCGATGAGGCGGCCATTGTTGATGATCGCGATGCGGTCGCAGAGTTCTTCGGCTTCCTCGAGATAATGCGTGGTGAGGACGACCGTCACGCCGGCCTGGTTGAGGCTGCGGACATAGGTCCAGAGCTGTTGGCGCAGTTCGATGTCGACGCCTGCGGTCGGCTCGTCGAGGACGAGGACGGGGGGCGAGTGGACCATCGCTTTCGCCACCATCAGGCGACGCTTCATGCCGCCCGACAGCGTGCGGGCGTAGGCGTGCGCCTTGTCCTCGAGATGGACCGCGCGGAGCAACTCCATGGTGCGGCGCTTTGCCTTGGGGACGCCGTAGAGGCCGGCCTGGATCTCGAGCGTCTCGAACGGCGAGAAGAACGGGTCGAACAGGATCTCCTGGTTGACGATCCCGATCGACGCCTTGGCGTTGCGCGGGTGCTCGTCGATGTCGAACCCCCAGATCGCGGCGCTGCCGTCGGTCTTGTTGACCAGCCCGGCGAGGATATTGATGAGCGTCGACTTGCCTGCGCCGTTGGGGCCGAGCAGACCGAAGATCTGGCCCCGAGGGACGTCGAACGTCACGTCGTCTAGCGCGCGCTTGGGCGGCGCGGTGCCGACGGGCGCGTAGGTCTTGCTGAGGTTTTTGATTGCGATCGCAGCTTCGGTCATGGCCGCGGCATAGCGGGGCCGGCGGGGCTGGTCATCCCCTCGGGCGTTGCAAAGGAGTTTTGTTCACGCGGAGGCGCGGAGACGCGGAGGTGTTGCCTTTGTCGCGTAGCGATCGTTCAATCATCTACCTACGGAACAGATCATGCGGTCTCCCGACCGACAGGCTGGAAGCAACACCTCCGCGTCTCCGCGTCTCCGCGTGAACCCATTCTTCCTTCTCGCCTGCGCGGAAGAACCAATTGCCCGGCTCGCCCGCGCTTGCTATCGCCCCTGCATGCATCCGCCGCTCGAAACCACCCGCGTCACCCACGCCCGCGTCGCCTGCGACGGCGCCACCGACATTCCCGGCGGCGCAGCGCTCGGCCACCCGCGCGTCTGGTTGCAGATCGACGAGACGGGATACGTCGATTGCGGCTATTGCGACCGCCGCTTCATCCTGGTCGGCGGCGCCGCCGATGGCGCGGACCAGGCGACTTTGCGCGATCACGGGGATGGCGCAGGGCGCTAAGCCTCTTATATCTATCGGATGACGATAGCAGCAGACCCCCGTTCGTTCCTCTACCGCGATACCCTGGACCCCGAACAGGCGCAGGCGCTGACCGCAAAGGCGCTCGGCAAGGCCGATGACGGCGAGCTGTATCTCCAGTACCGCAAGGCCGAGGCGTTCGGCTTCGACGATGGTCGGCTGAAGACCGCCTCCTACGACACCAGCTCTGGGTTCGGCCTGCGCGCGGTGTCGGGCGAAATGACCGCGTTCGCGCATTCGAACGAGATGACCCCCGCCGCGATCCGTCGCGCCGCAGAGACGATGGCACTGATCGAACCCGGTGTGGCCGAGAAGGCCGGCCCGCCGCAGGGCACGAACCAGCGTCGCTACACCGCTGCCGATCCGCTCGACCTCGTGCCGTTCGCTGACAAGGTGAACCTGTGCCAGACGATCGATGCCGCCGCGCGCGCGCGCGATCCTCGCGTCGCGCAGGTATCTGTCAGCCTGTCGGGAACGTGGTCCGTCGTTGAGATCGTCCGCGCGGACGGCTTCGTTGCGACCGATGTCCGGCCGCTGGTCCGGCTCAACGTGTCGATCGTCGCCGAGCAGAACGGGCGCCGCGAGACGGGCAGCTACGGGATCGGAGGCCGCTATCTCTACAACGACCTGTTCGAGCCTGCGACGTACAACCGCGCGATCGACGAGGCGTTGTCGCAGGCGCTGGTCAACCTCGACTCGATCGCGGCACCGGCGGGCGAGATGACCGTGTTGCTCGGCAATGGCTGGCCCGGCATTCTGCTGCATGAGGCGATCGGTCACGGCCTCGAGGGCGATTTCAACCGCAAGGGCACGTCGGCATTCTCCGGCCGGATCGGCGAGCGTGTGGCGGCCGAAGGCGTGACGGTGGTAGACGACGGCTCGCTTCAAGATCGCCGCGGGTCGCTGACAATCGACGACGAGGGCACGCCGACGCGCGAGACCGTGCTGATCGAGGACGGCATCCTCAAGGGCTATATGCAGGACCGGCTCAACGCGCGGCTGATGGGCGTCGAGGCCACCGGCAACGGGCGGCGCGAGAGTTATGCACACGCGCCGATGCCACGGATGACCAACACCTTCATGAAGGCCGGCAACGACGATCCGGCCGAGCTTTTGTCGCGCGTGAAGAAGGGCATCTTCGCAAAGGCGTTCGGTGGCGGGCAGGTCGATATCGTGTCGGGCAAGTTCGTGTTCAGCTGCACCGAGGCGTATCTGATCGAGGACGGCAAGCTGGGCGCACCGATCAAGGGCGCGACGCTGATCGGCGACGGTCCGAGTTCGCTGACCAAGGTGCGCGGCATCGGCAACGACTTCGCGCTCGACGAGGGCATCGGGATTTGCGGCAAGGGCGGGCAGTCGGTGCCGGCTGGCGTCGGGCAGCCGACGTTGCTGGTCGATGGGCTTACAGTCGGTGGGACGGCGGCTTAAAGTCCGCCAACGACCATGTCGATTGCAGCCGTCAGATCATATTCGTAGTCGGCAAGCGAACCGATCTTTTCACCGAGTTGCCGGCTGTCGACGGCGCGTAGAAACTGGACGGCGACCCGATATTCCGTCTGATGCACTGTCACGAGTGGATTGAGCCTGGACTGCGAAACCGACGGTTCGTCAGGCTGGCGTAATGGGGCAACGACCCGCGAGCGCAAGTCGCTCAAAAGATCGCTTTGGCAATTCACGACAAGCCCGTGTCCGTCGATCGAATGGACGTCGAATTGCGCCATTCAGAGCGGCTCAAGGCCGGAAAGCGGAATTCCGTTCTCATCGATCCATCGATTCTGTGCTTCGATCCACTGTCGATTCTCTTGCTTCCAGCGTCGTTCGCGCTCGGTCTTGATTGCGCCGCGAAGTGCGGCTTCCGTGACGCGCGACAGGTTGACGCCCGCTTCCTTGGCAGCTGCGACAATGCCGGTGTCAACGGACATATTTACCGATTTGCGCTTGCCGGTAGCGATAGGATCATGTTTCATGCGCACAAAGTATGCGCGTTGACGACGCGCGTCAATTCGGAGACGAACGATGGACTTCTTCCCCGCGCTCACCGACGATCATCGCGCGTTCGTGATGCGGCAACCGGTGTTCTTCGTTGCGACAGCCGCGGAAGGCGCGCGGATCAATCTCAGTCCGAAGGGCATGGACAGTTTTCGCGTACTCGATCCGAAGACGGTCGCGTATCTCGATGTCGGTGGGTCGGGGAACGAGACGAACGCGCATCTGGGCGTCGATGGTCGCATCACGATCATGTTCTGCGCGTTCGACCAACCGGCGCTGATTTTCCGCATTTACGGCAAAGGCCGTGCGGTGTTGCCGCAGGATGATGGCTGGGCTGACCTTTACGCGCAGTTCACGCCGTTGCCGGGCACGCGGCAGATCTTCGTGATCGCGGTCGACGAGGTGCAGACGAGTTGCGGCTGGGGCGTGCCGTTCATGACGCTGGACCGCGAGCGGCAGACCTTGTCGAAGTATCACGCGAAGCAGACCGACGCCGAGCGGATCGAGCAACTGGGCGGGCCGACCGAGAGCATCGACGGGTTGCCGGTGCGGCTCGGCACTATCCTGCCGGAGCGCGTCGGCGCATGAGCCTGGTCGAACTCGGGCGGTACGGCCGGAACGAGGCGCATATCATCGTCGGGCGGCTGGAGAGCGAAGGCATTCCGGCGGTTGCGTTCGATGGCGGGATGTCGATCCTGGAGGGGAGCTGGTTGTTGATTCCGGTCCGTGTGATGGTCGACGAGGATGACCTGGACGAGGCCCGGGGGATTTTGGCGGCGTGAGCGGGTGCATCAGATGATGACGGATTGAACAAAATCAGGTCAACACATCGCCGCTCGTTAACGACCGGCGATATCCGTCGTGCCGGGCTTGGTCAGGCATCCACGGTTCGGCAAGCTACATGGGTTCGCGTGCGCGGAACGGTGGACCCCGGAACGCGTCCGGGGTGACGGGAAAAGGGGCGAAACCTTTGCCCGCCCCATTCGCATCAGCCCCCGGCGGTGACCCGCCAGATCGCGTTGCCGACGTCGTCCGCTACCAGCAACCCACCGGTCTTGTCGGTGACGACGCCGACCGGGCGACCCTGCGCATCGCCGTCCTTGTTCAGGAACCCGCCGAGCACATCGACCGGCTTCGCGTTCGCCGCCGGGAAGCCGGTGTCGCCGAAGGGCACGTAGACGACCTTGTACCCCGACACCGGCTTGCGGTTCCACGAGCCGTGCTCGCCCACGAACGCGCCGTTGGCGAACTTCGCGCCGAGCTTCGCGTCCGCCGAGAAGGTCAGGCCGAGGGCTGCGACGTGCGGTCCGAGTGCGTAGTCGGGGCGCTTGGCGTATTGCTGTAGCGCAAGATTCTTTGGTTCGACGCGGCTGTCGGGATAGCCGCCCCAATAATACCAGGGCCAGCCGAAATGATCGCCGAACTCGACCTGCGTCAGATAGTCCGGCGCGAGATCGGAGCCGAGCATGTCGCGCTCGTTGACGACGGTCCACAGGCCGCCGGACTTGGGGTTGATCGCCATGCCGTTGGGGTTGCGCAGGCCGGCCGCGTAGATCCGCCAGTTCTTGTCCTTTGGCCAGACCTGCAGGATGTTGGCGCGGTATTTCTCGGCGTCCATGCCGTTCTCGGCGATGTTCGACGACGACCCGACGCCGACGTAAAGCGTCTTGCCGTCCGCGGCGGCAATGACGTTGCGCGCCCAGTGATTGCCGCCGGGGTTGAGCTTGATAACGAGCTCCGGCTTGGCGGTGATCTTGGTCGCGCCATCGGTGTACGGCACGCGGACGAGCGCGTCGGTGTTGCCGATGTATAGTTGGCCGTCGAGCAGCGTCATGCCGAACGGCGAGTTGAGACCGGTCATGAACACCGACTTGGTCTCAGCCACGCCGTCGCCGTTCGCGTCGCGAAGCAGCGTGATGCGGTTGGCCGACGGCGTGCCGGCGCCGGCGCGGCCCATAAGGGTCTTCATCACCCAGCCGGTGATCCCGCCGCCCTCGCGCGGGGGCGAGTTCGTCTCGGCAACCAGTACGTCGCCGTTGGGGAGGCGGTACATCCAGCGCGGGTGGTCGAGCCCGGTCGCGAACGGCTGGACCTTGAGGCCCGCGGCAGGCGTCGGCATCGCGCCGTTCTGCCAGCCGACGACCTTCGCGACCTTGACGGTCGGGATCGTCTGGATGCGCGGATCGGTAATCTTGGGCAGCTTGCCGGCGACCTGGTCGACCGACAATTCCGCCGTGTCGGGCCAGGCGAGATAGGTGACGCCCGCGGCGATCACGAGCAGGATCAGCCCAAGGACGATGAGGATATGTTTGCGCATGAAGGGAAGTTAGAACGGCGGCAGGGCCGGGGCAATGGATCATGGGCAAAAGGCCCGTCGATCCATTGCGCAGGCTGTGTCAGTCGTCGTCCTCGACCGGCACCACCGGCGGATGCAGGCGCAACCGGTTGATACGGCGTTCGTCGGCGTCGATGATCTCAAGCTTCCACCCGCTCGGATGGTCGACGCATTCGCCGATCTGCGGGACATGCCCCGCGAGCAGCGCCGCCAGCCCGCCCAGCGTGTCGATATCGCCGTCGACCTCCGCCAGACGCGGATCGATCAGTTCGGCGGCATCCTCGAGTTCGGCGCGCGCATCCGCGTCCCAGGCGCCGTCTTCGATCGGCGTCATCAGCACCTGCGGCGCCTCGTCATGCTCGTCCTCGACTTCGCCGACGATCTCCTCGATCAGGTCCTCGAACGTCACGAGGCCCTCGGTGCCGGAATATTCGTCGAGCACGATCGTCAGGTGGACGTGCTTCTGCCGCATGTCCGCGAGCAGATCGAGCGCCCCGCGCGACATTGGCGCGTAGAGCGGCTCACGGATCAGCCCGGCGATCGACGTCGGATGCTCGGCGCCGGTCGCGAGGATGTTGAAGACGTCCTTGATGTGGACCATGCCGATGATCGTATCGAGGTTGTCGCGGTAGACCGGCAGGCGGCTATGGCCCGCTTCGGCGAACAGCTTGACGAGATCGGCGAACGGCGTGTCTTCCTCGACCGCGATGATGTCCGCACGCGGCACGCCGACGTCGCCCGCGTCGCGCTCGCTGAAATGCAGCAGGTTGCGGACCATCTGGCGCTCGAGCGGGGTGAGATCGCCCTTTGCATCGGGGGCGGGATCGCCCTCGTGCCGGTCGATCGCATCCTCGAGCTGGTCGCGAAGGGATTCGTCTTGAGCACCGAAGATCAGGCCCTTGAGCCCGCGCCAGATACTGTCGCTACTATCGCCGTTACCGGCATTGGGGCCATCGGCCATCGTGGTCGTCAGTCCTCTGTTATCAGGTAAGGGTCGTGGAGGCCCAAGGCGGCGAGCGTGTCGCGTTCGATCTGCTCCATGCCCTCGGCCTCGTCGTCGTCGATATGGTCATAGCCTAGCAGATGCAGCGTGCCGTGCACCATCAGATGCATCGCATGATCCTCGACCGAGATACCGCGCTCGGCCGCTTCCGCGACGCAGACGCCGTGCGCGAGGATGATGTCGCCGAGCAGCACTTCGCCATCGTCCGAATTCTGGCTGACCGTGGCGAGCAGGTCGGGCTGAACCATCGGGAAGGACAGGACGTTGGTCGGCTTGTCCTTCTGGCGGTACTGCTTGTTAAGGGTGTGGACCTCCTCGTCGGAGGCGAGGCGGATCGAGATCTCGACCGTCGCGGCGCTGGTCAGCAGCTCGCCGTGCGGGGTCCGCTGGATCGCTGCCGTTGCCGCACGCAGGGCGAGGGCGTCCCAATCCTGCTCAGGCCAAGGGGCGTCGGAGGAAAGTGCGATTTCGAGCATGCAGGTCCTTCAGGCGAGATCGGTCAGGGCGAAATCATTACCCTTGTAGAGAAGTTCCGCGCCATGGGTTTTCGCACACGCATAGGCAAAACAATCGCCCATGTTGAGCTTGGCGGGGTGGCGGCCCTTGCCGTAGATTTGATAGGCGTCGAGGGCCGTAGATAATTCGCTCTCTCCAATTGCGATAAGGCGAAGAGCCAACACCCGAGCAGTGTTTTCCACTTCACCGCGAGCCTCATCGATATCAAACCGATAGGAGCTACGAAGAGCGGACACCGTCTCCCAGCATGACATCGCCGACCACAAGGCATTTCCGTCATGTTCGACACGGGTGATGAAAGCGTCGCGCTCCGATTCACCTGTAATCATCGCTACAAGCGCGGATGCATCGACGAACAGGGTCAATCCGGTTCCTCGCCCCATAATTCGTCGAAAAAGGCCTTATCGGCTTTAAGGCCAGTCGGCTCACCTAGAGGGTGAGCCTTGCGCCATGCATCCAGGCGTTCGCGCATGCTCGGCACCGAAACCGACGGCGTCAACTCTGCCTTATGGCGACGCAGCAGATCACGAACGACCTCGGTCTTGGTGACACCCAGACGCGCCGCAAGCTCAGCGGCGAGTTCGGCGGTTTCGTTGTCCTTGATGTAGAGAGAGGCCATCGTCATCCTCCTGGGATATCCCGAAGATACTCCGGGATATCCCGAGCATCAACCATCGGTTCCTTCGTATGCCTCGACGACGCGGCCGACGATCGGGTGGCGGACGACGTCGCCGACGGTGAAGCGGCACATCGAAATGCTCTCGACGCCTTCGAGCCGCCGGACTGCATCTGCCAAGCCGGACGCTGCGACACCGCCGGGGATGTCGACCTGCTTGGGATCGCCGCAGATCACCATGCGGCTGTTCTGGCCGAAGCGGGTGAGGAACATCTTCATCTGCGCAGGCGTCGTGTTCTGCGCTTCGTCGAGGATGACGAAGGCATCCGCAAGCGTGCGGCCGCGCATGAAGGCGATCGGGGCGACCTCGATCTCGCCGCTCGCGATGCGGCGTTCGACCTGCTCGGCGGGGAGGCAGTCGTAGAGCGCATCGTAGAGCGGGCGGAGATACGGATCGACCTTCTCCTTCATGTCGCCGGGGAGGAAGCCGAGGCGTTCGCCGGCTTCGACTGCGGGACGTGACAGGATGAGACGCTGGACGCTGCCGTTGATGAGCTGCTGCACGGCTTGCGCGACCGCGACGTAAGTCTTGCCCGTACCTGCCGGCCCGAGCGCGAAGATCATGTCGTTGTTGGCGAGCTCGCGCATATAGTGCGCCTGCGCCGGCGTGCGCGGCACGATAGTCTTTTTCCGGGTGCGGATCATAATCGGCGGCGCACCGCCGCCACCCGCATCGGCGCGGATGATGCCTTCGAGAACGGGTTCGTCCGCCATCGCTATCGACGCGTCGACCAGGCCGGCATCGACGTCCTCGCCGCGCTGGATACGGGCGTAGAGATCGTGGAGCACGTCGCGGGCCTTGGCGACCTGTTCGGCGGTGCCCTCCAGGCCGATCTTGTTCCCTCGTGCGGTGATGTAGACGCCGAGCCGGTTTTCGAGCGCTACCAGATTCTGGTCGTACTGGCCGAAGAGCCGGACGAGCAATTGGGGCTTGTCGAACAGCAGCTCGACTCGGGCGCGGTCACCGGACTGGGCGGGAACGGGTTTACGGCTCATACGGTCCTTTCAGGGTGTCAAAGGTTACGCCTAGAAGCGTCGAACCGTAACCTTTGAAAGGAAGATGAGCACGCCAAGCGACGCGTTCAAGCCGCGCGGGAGCGCTGGCCGAGAGATGGTTCGAGTCGCGTGGGCGAAGCTGCATCGGGGGTGAGTGTGACAGGCGATCCGGATGTAGGACAGCGAAATCGCGGGGGGTGGTTTCGAGAGCCGCGCGTATCGTTCTGACGCCTCAGGGACGCCGTTGCGATCCTCCCCCGCCAGGGGGAGGTGTCGCCGCAGGTGACGGAGGGGGAGGACACGGATCCATGCGTTGGCGCTTACCTCCCCCTCCGTCAGGCAAGTGCCTGCCACCTCCCCCTGGCGGGGGAGGATCAGATCGGGGTTCAGGCGGCTTCGGCGATCCGTTCGATACCGGTCAGGGAGTTGGGACCTGCCGCCGCCAGCGTGACTCCCACCAAGTCGCCAATTGCGTGATCGCCGATCAAGTGGACCGATTGCAGCCAGGGGGACTTGCCGATCAGCTGGCCCGGGAGCTTCCCCGCACGTTCGAGCAGGACCGTGCACTTCCGCCCGACGGTGGCGGCGTTGAAGGCGTGCTGGTCGCGGTTGAGCGCGGCCTGGAGGCGCTGGAGGCGTTCGTCCATGACCGATTCCGGGACCTGCTCGACGATCGAGGCGGCAGGCGTGCCGGGGCGGGGGCTGTATTTGAAGCTGTACGCCTGCGCATAGCCTACCGCATCGACCAGGCTCAGCGTGTCCTCGAACTCGGCATCGGTCTCGCCGGGGAAGCCGACGATGAAGTCGCCCGAGAGTGCGATGTCGGGGCGAACGGCGCGGACGCGGTCGAGCAGGCGGAGGTAGGAGTCGCGGGTGTGGCTGCGGTTCATCGCCTTCAAGACACGGTCGCTGCCGGCCTGCACGGGCAAATGGAGGAACGGCATCAGGCTCTCGATGTCGCGGTGGGCGTCGATCAGGCCTTGGGTCATGTCGTTGGGGTGGCTGGTGGTGTAGCGGATGCGCGCGAGACCGGGGATGTGGTCGAGGTCGCGGATCAGGTCGTGCAGGCCATGCTCGTTTTCCGACCACGCGTTGACGTTCTGGCCGAGCAGCGTGATCTCGCGCGCGCCGGCGTCGACCAGCGCCTTGGCTTCGTCGACGATGGCGGCGAACGGTCGGCTGATTTCTGCGCCTCTCGTGTAGGGGACGACGCAGTAGGTACAGAATTTGTCGCAGCCTTCCTGCACGGTGAGGAATGCCGAGGGGGCGACCTTTCGGCGAGCGGGGAGCGCGCCGAACTTCGACAGCAGCGGCATGTCGGTGTCGAGCGAGGGCGTACCCGCGGCGGCCTTCGCGACGAGCTCGGGGAGGTTGTGATAGGCTTGCGGGCCGACGACGATATCGACCTTGGCTCGGGTGAAGATCTCCTCGCCCTCGGCCTGCGCGACGCAGCCGGCGACGGCGATCATGGGGGTCTTGCCGGACTTGCGGCGCTGGTCCTTCCGGAGGCGGCCGATGTCCGAATAGACCTTTTCGGTGGCGCGTTCGCGGATGTGGCAGGTGTTCAGGACGACTACGTCGGCGTCGACCGCGTCGGCCTGGGTGAGGCCCTGGGCGGCCATCAGTTCGGCCATGCGCTCGCCGTCGTAGACGTTCATCTGGCAGCCGAAGGATTTTACGTGGAAGGTTTTGGGGGGAGACATAGCCGCGTCCTACCAAATTTCCGCGCGCGGGGGGAGGGGGCGTTGCTCCTGCCTGTCACACGGCGCCAACGCTTAAAGGCGCGCCACCCCGGCGGAGGCCGGGGCCCAGTTGGGGGACGTCGCCAACTTAGCACTGAATGTTGTTACGGTGACCTTTCCAACTGGGCCCCGGCCTTCGCCGGGGTGGTGTTCCTCTGTTGAAATGCGGTGGCGCCCCCTTGTTCTCCCGCGAAGGCGGGAGTCCAGACTGGGCCCCCGCCTTCGCGGGGGAACACTCTTTGGACGTGGCTTACAGCGCTTCCATGCGGCGGCGGGCTTCGGCGGCTATGGCTTTTCGGTCGCCGTATTCTGCTGGGTCGAAGGGGTCGGCGAAGTGCAGCGTCGCGACGAACGTACCCCGGCGCATCAGGACGCGGGCTGCGTGGTGTTGGCCGGGCTCGTCGCCGACCCAGGCGAGTTCGTCGGTGGCCGCGCCATAGTCGATGCGGACGGGTTGCACGCGGACGCCGGGTGGGGGCGGGTCGAGGGCCGATAGCAATGCGGCCTTGAAGGGGAGGAGAATGGTGCCGTCTCCGGTCGTGCCTTCGGGGAAGAGAGTTACGGGCCAGTCTGCCGCCAACGCGTCGCGGATCTGGGCGATCTGGGCGGTCACCGCCATGCGGTCGGCACGCGAGACGAAGATCGTGTGGTTCAGCGTGCAGAGCCAGCCGACCAGCGGGGCGCTGCGGAGTTCGGATTTCGCGACGAACGCAGTGCCGGTCGCGCCGGACAGGAGGAGGATGTCGATCCAGCTCAGATGGTTCGAAACGAAGACGACGTCATGGCGAAGCGGCGTGCCGACGACGCGGGGGCGGGCGCCGACTATGCGCGAGACCAGCCCCAGGAACCGTGGCGGCCACGGCGATTTGCGGCCGAACAGTCGCCACATACCGTGCAATGGCAGCGCCAGGACCAGCGCTAGCAACAGCGCCGCCAACCGCGCGCCAAAGCGGATTCGGCCGATCGCGTCAGTCCTTGCGGGTGAGCGCGACGCCGTAGAGTTCCATGCGGTGATCGACCAGCCGGAAGCCCAACTTCTCCGCGATCGCCTTCTGCAACTGCTCGAGTTCGGGATCGACGAATTCGATCACCTTGCCGCTCTCGACGTCGATCAAGTGATCATGATGCGCCTCGGGTGCAGGCTCGTAGCGGGCACGACCGTCGCCGAAATCGTGGCGGTCGAGGATGCCGGCTTCCTCGAACAGGCGGACCGTGCGGTACACCGTCGCGATCGAGATGCCGGGGTCGATCTGCGACGCGCGCTCATAGACCTTCTCGACGTCCGGATGATCGTCGGCCTCGGACAGCACGCGCGCGATGACGCGCCGCTGCTCGGTAATGCGCAGGCCCTTCTCGTTGCAGAGTGCTTCCAGATCGATTTTGCGCGGCATGTGTCGTTCCCTCGTTGAGTGCCATGTAGGGCCTCCGCGCTGTTGCGAAAAGGGATAGTGACTCGCAATAAGCCTTAGCTGTTGATATCTTTCGAATATGTATGTGCGTCATACGCGACGCCGGTCTTGCCGCGGTAGTAGGCGCGGCGTTCCCCGACCTTGGTAAAGCCGTGCGCGTCGTACATCTTGACCGCGTCGTTGCCCGCGCGGACCTCGAGATGGAGCTTGGCGATGCTACCGACCGAGCAATCTGCGATCGCGGCGCGGATAAGCGCCGTGCCGACGCCGCGGCGGCGATAATCGGGGGCTACCGCGATCAGCAGCAGTTCGGCTTCGTCGGTGACCGACCGCGTCATCGTGAAACCGGCCGGGAAATCGTCGACGAACGCGATCGTGAGGTGGACGCCGGTCAGTGCGAGCACGCCGAGGCACTGGCTGCGCGTCCACGCCTCGCCGTAGCGCGGGTCGAACGCGTCGGTCATCAGCGCGTCGACGATCGCAAGATCGCGCGCGTCTCCGGTGCGGAGCGTGACGGTGCGCGTGGTGGCCTGGCGGGTGGCCATTATCTCGGGACCGACGGCTTGGCGTCGGGGGCGCGACCGTAGATCGGGCTTGGCGCAAGCGCGGTCAGTTCTGCGGGCAGCAGGATCGCGGAGGCTGAGTCGGGGAGTGCTTCGGTGAGGTCCAACCTGTCGTCGAGTGCGGCGAGCCAGCGGATGCCGTTGCCGACTGCGCGCCGTCCTGCCAGCGCGGCGAGCGCGGCGTCGGGCTTCAGCGATACCATGTCGGATCGCGGCGACAGATCGGCGGAGAACGCTTGCATGAAGACCTCGCCATGCCCGCCTTCCATGATCACCGCAATATCGTGGGTTGGTCGCGCGGCGAAACCGGCGGCGGCGATCAGCGGGAGCGAGGAGAAGCCGGCGATTTCCGCGCCCCAGCCTAACGCGAGGCCGCGCGCGGCGGCGATGCCTACGCGGACGCCCGTGAAGCTGCCGGGGCCGCAATCGACGATGATGCGGTCGGCTCGGCCACCTTCGGGCAGCTCGGCGATCATCGGGATGAGGCGCTCGGCATGGCCGCGGCCGACGACGTCGTGCGAGTGGGCGATGATCGCGCCCTCTTCGATGAGCGCGACCGAGCAGGCGGTGGTGGATGTTTCGATGACTAAGGTGCGCATTACTTCTTACCCTCTCCCCTCAGGGGAGAGGGCGGGGTGAGGGGCGCCGCGAGCGCTACCCTTCCCAACTGCCCCTCACCCCGACCCTCTCCCCGCAGGGGAGAGGGAGCAGGTCCCGCCTCAAGCGATGCTGTTGAACTTCGCGAAATCGGGGCGGGGCGAGCGGGCGTAGATCGTCGCGGGATCGCCGTGGCCGAGCGTCGAGATGAAGTTCGTCCGTACCGCCGGCGTATCGTGGAAGAACGCCGCATCGACCTTGCCCGCGTCGAAGCCCGACATCGGTCCGGTATCGAGCCCGAGCATCCGCGCGGCGATGATGAAATACGCACCCTGCAACGTCGAGTTGCGGAAGGCAGATGCCTCGCGCAGTTCGGCGTTGCCGTCGAACCACGACTTCGCATCGGCGTGCGGGAACAGCTCGGGGAGGCGTTCGTGGAAATTCGTGTCCATGCCAATGATCACCGATACGGGAGCGTTGAGGATCTTCGGCTGGTTCTGCGCGCTGCATGCATCGGCGAGCTTCTGCTTGGCCTCGTCGCTGGTCACCCAGATCAGGCGCGCGGGGAGCTGGTTCGCGGACGTCGGGCCCCACTTCATCAGGTCCCAGATCGCGTGCAGTTCAGACTCTGCGACGGGCTGATCGGTATAGCCATTATAGCTGCGGGCATCGCGGAAGACGGTGTCGAGAACGGTATCGTCGAGTTTCTGACGCATCAGACAGCTCTCACTTCGGTGACTTCGGGAACGTAGTATTTCAACAGCTGCTCGATGCCGTTCTTCAGCGTCGCGCTCGAAGACGGGCAGCCGGCGCAGGCGCCCTGGAGCTGGAGGAACACCTTGCCCTTGTCGAAGCCGCGATAGACGATGTCGCCGCCGTCGTTCGCTACCGCAGGCCGCACGCGCGTGTCGATCAGTTCGCGGATCTGCGCGACGATGTCGGCGTCTGCGGGGTCGTCAGATAGCGCCGGCTCGTCCGACGGCACCGAGAAGCCGGCCCGCGCGGGCTTGAACAGCGGCATCGCGGCGGAGAAATGATCGAGCAGGATCGCGAGCACATCGGGCTTCAGGTCCGACCAGGCGGTGCCGGGCGCGGCGGTGACCGAGACGAAATCGCGGCCGAAGAACACGCCGGTGACGTCGCCGAGACCAAAGATCGCATCGGCGAGCGAACTCACCTCGGCTTCCTCGGGGGTGGCGAAGTCGCGCGTGCCAGCTTCCATGACGGTGCGTCCCGGCAGGAACTTCAGCGTCGACGGGTTGGGAGTGGATTCCGTTTCGATGAGCATGAGGGGCATGTGGCCCGAAGGGGGCGGGGGATCAAGCGCGGAACGGGAAACGGTTTCTTTCGGGGGGTGAGGGCATTCCGGCTAACTCGTTCGCGCCGGTACCGCGCGCTGGCTGTCCGGCAACGCGACACGTGTAAATTGAGTCGGGGGCTTACGCCGCGAGCGGCAGCGGTGGACCTGACTGCTTGGTCCGTAACTTGTCGGCCCAGCGGGTGAGCATTGCATCGTTGGCGACGATCCAGTCCTCGGCCAGCGTGGTGAGAGCGGCGAGATACGCGGCACTGGAATTGTCCAGTCCGCCATCACCAGAGGGCAACGCGAAATCGGCGCGGTCATATGCGGCGATGTCCAGCCGCCGGGCCTGATAGGAGATCGTGCTGGAGCCGGCCTGCATCAGGATCGAGAAGATCGGCACGCCCCGGAACGGGTTCACCCAGCCCAGGAACGACCAGTTCCGCGCGGAGGGATAGGGGCGATCGGACCGGCCCGTACCCAGCGACAGGATCTCGATGTCGCCGAGATGCCAGCCGAGCTTGCGCCCCTCGATGATCGCGGCGATCGTCGGATCATTGGCGAACACGCCGCCATCGACCATCAGCAGATCCGGCTCCAATTTGGTGGGATCGTCGATCGCGGCCGGCTTGAAGAACGTCGGAGCGGCCGATGTCGCGCGCGCGGCGATGTGCAGCGGGAAAACCCGCTCGGGGATGCCGGGCTTGCGGTTATAGTCGGGGCCGCCGGCCATGAACACCGCCTTGCGCGCCAGTAGGTCATACGCCGGAATGACGATATTCGTCAGCGCATCGCGCGTCGTCACGCGTGTGCCGACCCGCGCCGCGAGGATCCGTTCGAGCGGCCGGGCGCTATAGGGCCAGCCCGGTACGCGAAGGGGTATGCCGAAGACGTGCGGGAAGATCCGCTTGCTCTCGTTGCGGTAGATATCGACGAGGTCGCCCGCCGTGCAGGCGGCCCGTTTCGGATCCGCTTCGCTGGGTGCGGTGAGGCCGGCGGCGATGATTCCACCGGTCGACGTGCCGGCGATCAGATCGAAACAATCGTGCAGTGGCCGGCCGATCCGGCGCTCCAGCTCGGCGAGGATCAGCGCGGGGATCAGTCCGCGCGTCCCGCCGCCATCGATCGTCAGGATGAATCTCGGTCTCGCACGATCACTGTCCACGACGCCCTCTCCCACTGCTGGCCTGAGCGTATCAGTAGACGACCACGACGACGTCCGGAGATCGGTCCGGATCGGTGCAACCGCTCACGCGGGATCACTCAGACGTCCATTGCCTTCACCGCGGCGTTCCAGTTGCCGATGTTGCGGACCGCGTCCTGGACGAAGGCGGAGCGGCGGACGACGCCGAGGAACAGGTCGGCGATCCACTTGCCGGGGTTGCGCAGGGGGCGTTCGAACTGGATCAGCAACACGACGCGGGTGCCGGTCGTGTCGTTCCAGACCTCGTGCTGATAGGTGTCGTCGAACACGAGCGTCTCGCCTTCCGCCCAACGTACCACGCGGTCGTGGACGCGCATGCGGACGTCGCCGTCGCGAGGGACGATCAGGCCGAGGTGGCAGGTGATGAGGCCCTTGGTCACGCCGCGATGCTCGGGGATGTGCGTGCCCGGCGCGAGGATCGAGAAGAACGCGCTGTTGAGGCCGGGAATGCGCGCGACGGCTGCTGCCGTATGCGGGCAGCGCGCGAGGCTTTCCTCGATCGGGTAGCCGTAGCCATAGAGGAAGAACGAGCGCCATTTGTCGACCTCGGCGATCGAGCGGTGATCGGGCGAGATCGTCGCGAGGCTGGGCGATGCTTCGCCTTGCAGCGCGACGCGGACGGCTTCGTCGCGGATCGCGGTCCAGTTGTCGCGCAGGCCTGCGGTCCAGGCGAAGTCGCGGACGTCAAGCACCGGATCGTTGGCGACCAGCGAGGACGACGCGATCATGCGGTCGAACACGCCGCGCAAATGCTTGCCGACGCGGATGATCAGCGGGCGGTTGGCCTCGGCGACCATCGGCGCACCGGGTTTGGGCGCGCCGGATATGACGTTGAGATCGGGCACGCGGGCGCTGCGGCGTACTGCCGGTTCGCCCGAATCCCGCCACAATGAACACTGCCCCAGTTCGTGCCCCAGTTCGGCTTCGACCGTCATCTCTACCCTGCATCCAGGCGCGCGGTGGCGCCGATCCCCTTGTTCGCACACGATATACCGGCAGTGTTGGACGAAATGATGGCACCGCGCGCCCGGTGCGGAGGCAGGGCACTGGCGAGCGACGCCCGCGACCGCTACAGGTGAACCATGGTGTCCTTTTCGCGCTTGTACCGCGCTCCCGTCCTCATCCCCGTCATCCTCGGCCTCGCCATTCCGGCGAGCGGCCAGATGGCGACGCAGCAGGCCGTATCCACCCCCACGAAGGAAGCGCCGACGCTTCCCGAGCTGTCGGGGATCGATACGACCGCGTGGCTCTACAAGGGCAGCGATCTCACGCGGGATCCGGAGTGGAAGTTCGGCACGTTGCCCAATGGCATGCGCTTTGCGGTGCGCAAGAACGGCGTGCCACCGGGCCAGGTGTCGGTGCGCGTGCGGATCGATGCGGGGTCACTGAACGAGACCGACAGCGAACGTGGCTTCGCGCATTTCATCGAGCATCTGTCGTTCCGCGGCTCGGAATACGTGCCGGACGGCGAGGCGAAGCGCGTCTGGCAGCGGTTCGGGGCGACTTTCGGCTCGGATACCAACGCGCAGACGACGCCGACCTCGACCACGTTCAAGCTCGATCTTCCGTCGGCGACCGAGGCTGGCCTCGACGAGAGCCTGAAGATCATGTCGGGGATGATGGAAAAGCCGGTCATCACCGACGCGTCGGTCACCGCCGAGCGTCCGGTCGTGCTGGCGGAACAGCGCGAACAGCCGGGGCCGCAGGTGCGGTTCGGCGATGCGATCCGCGCGACGTTCTTCGCCGGACAGCCGCTCGCGGATCGTTCGCCAATCGGCAATATCAAGACGCTGGAGGCCGCCACTGGCGCCACGGTCAAGGCGTTCCACGATCGCTGGTATCGGCCGGAGAACACTGTCGTCATCATTTCGGGCGACATGGATCCGGCGTTGTTCGGGCGCCTGATCGTCAAGAACTTCGCGGACTGGAAGGGCATCGGCCCGGTCGTGCCAGCGCCCGATTTCGGCAAGCCCGATCCGAAGGCGCCGGTCTCCGCGACGATCGTCGAGCCGGCGATTCCGGCGGTGGTGACGCTCGGCGTGGTGCGGCCTTGGGAGTATAAGGACGACACCGCGATCATGAACCAGAAGCGGCTGGTCGACGTGCTGGCGACGCGGCTGATCAGTCGGCGGCTCGAGACGCGGGCACGCGCGGGCGGGAGTTTCCTGCAGGCGGGCGTATCGATCGACGACGTGTCGCGCTCGGCGAACCTGACCAGCGTCAACATCGTGCCGATCGGCACCGACTGGGAATCGGCGTTGAAGGACGTGCGCGCGGTGATCGCCGACGCGCAGACCAACGCGCCGAGCCAGGCCGAAGTCGATCGCGAATATGCCGATTTCGACACGATCATGCGGACCAGCGTCGAGACGGCGAAGGTCGAGGCGGGCTCGAAGCAGGCGGACGACATGGTCGGTGCGCTCGACATCCGCGAGACGGTCGCGGGGCCGGAGACGTCGTACAAGATTTTGCAGGACGCCAAGGCGAAGGGCATGTTCACGCCCGCCACGCTGCTCGCGTCGAGCAAGGCGATCTTCGAGGGAACTGCTACCCGGGCGCTCGTGAATACGCAGGCGCCTGATGCGGGGGCTGCGAACAAATTGGCGACCGCTTTGAAGGCTGACGTATCGGGGCTGGCCGGCAAGCGGCGTGCTCAGGCTGCGGTCGACTTTTCGAAGCTGCCGTCGCTCGGCAAGCCGGGCGTCGTCGCGAGCCGCGAGAAGATCGCCGCGTTCGACATGGAGCAGGTGAACTTCGCCAACGGCACGCGCGTGCTCCTGTTCCCGAACGCGGGCGAGACCGGGCGCGTGTATGTGCGCGTACGATTCGGCGGCGGCTATACCGCGATCCCGTCGAACCGGCCGACGCCGGCCTGGGCGGGCGATCTCGCGCTGGTCGCAGGGGGTATCGGCAAGCTCGACCAAGGCGATCTTGACCAGTTGACCGCGGGTCGGCGGATCGGGCTCGACTTCGGGATCGACGACGATGCGTTCACGCTGAGCGCGATCACGTCGCCGGCGGATTATTCGGATCAGTTGCGGTTGATGGCGGCGAAACTCGCATTCCCGGCGTGGGATCCGGCTCCTGTAGCACGTGCTCGGGTGGCGGCTCTGGCGGGCTTCGCTGGGTATGATTCGTCGCCCGACGGCGTGTTGTCGCGCGACCTCGAAGGCCTGCTGCGCGCGGGCGATCCGCGTTGGGGGACGCCGTCGAAGCCGACCGTCGAGGCGCTGAATGCAAAGGACTTCCGCGCGTTCTGGGAGTCGATCCTGAAGACCGGGCCGATCGAGGTTTCGATCTTCGGCGATGTGAAGACCGAGGATGCGATCGCGGCGGTGGCGAAGTCGTTCGGGGCGATGAAGCCGCGGACGGCGGTGTCGACGGTGGGGGCGCCGGTCGGCTTCCCCGCGCACAACGCGACGCCGGTGATGCGCGCGCATACCGGACCTGAGAACCAAGCTGCGGCGGTGATCGCTTGGCCGACCGGTGGCGGGATCGACAACATCGTCGAGGCGCGGCGTCTCGATGTGCTGGCGCAGGTGTTCAGCGACCGGCTGTTCGAGCGGCTCCGGCAGGCGGCGGGCGCGAGCTACAGCCCCAACGTGTCGAGCCAGTGGCCAGTGGGCATGAACACCGGCGGCCGGATGGTGGCGATCGGGCAGGTCGCGCCGGACAAGGTGTCGTTCTTCTTCCAGATTGCTCGCCAGATCGCGGCGGAACTGGTGTCGACGCCGATCGCGGCGGACGAGCTGGACCGGATCAAGAAGCCGATGGGGCAGTATATCCTGCGCGCGTCGACCGGGAACCAGTTCTGGTTGCAGCAGCTCGGCGGCGCGACGTTCGATCCGCGGCGGATCGCGGCGACGCAGCGGATCGCGAGCGATCTGGTGGCGACCACGCCGGTGGAGTTGCAGGCGACGGCGGCGAAGTATCTGCGGCCGGAGAAGGACTGGACGATGGCCGTCGTGCCGGCTGCGACTCCCGCGAAGAAGTGATCGCCTAGTCCCTCTCCCCGCCGGGGAGAGGGAGGAACCACTTGGCGACGGAAGGGCGAGGGGCGTCGGGGCGAGCGTTCCGAGCCTCATTCCCCTCACCCTCCCACACGCAAAGGCGTGCGGGCCCCTCCCTCTCCCCGGAGGGGAGAGGGGAAGCGTCTCGCGGCTTATGCTACGGTTGTTAATAGCCAGCCGAAGCCGCGATCCTCTAGTCCCTCTCCCCGTCAGGGAGAGGGAGGGAGGAGCCGTTTGGCGACGGGATGGTGAGGGGCGTTGGGTCGAGCGGTCCGAGCCTCACGCCCCTCACCCCCCCACCCGCAAGAATGCCCGGGCCCCTCCCTCTCCCCTGAAGGGAGAGGGTTATTTGTAGAGCGCGTCCAGCCTCTCGCCATAGGCCTGTTTCAGGACGTGGCGGCGGATCTTTAGGCTGGGTGTCAGCTGCTCGTTTTCGATCGTGAACGGGCCGTCCGCTAGGACGAACCTGCGTACGCGCTCCGTTACGGTCAGGTCCTTGTTCACCCGCTCGACCGCATGCCCGATCGCTGTCCGGAACTCGCTGTTCTCGGCCAGCCGCGTGAAGCTGCACGCGTCGCCGTTCTTCGCGCACCATTCCTGCGTCCACTCCGGATCGGGCACGATCAGCGCCACCATGTACGGGCGCTTGTCGCCGGCGATCATCGCCTGCGCGATCTCGGGCTGGAGCGTGAGCATCCCCTCGACTTTTTGCGGGGCGACGTTCTCGCCCTTGTCGTTGATGATCAGGTCCTTCTTGCGGTCGGTGATGCGGATCCGGCCGCGATCATCGATCTCGCCGATGTCGCCGGTGTGGAGCCAGCCGTCCTTCAGCACCTTCGCGGTCTCGGCATCGTTGCGCCAATAGCCGTGCATGACGAGTTCGCCGCGCACCAGGATCTCGCCGTCCTCGGCGATCCGCACCTCGGTATCCTTGAGCGCAGGGCCGACCGAATCCATCCGGACGCCGGCCTTTGGGCGGTTGCACGAGATGACCGGCGCGGCCTCGGTCTGGCCATAGCCCTGCAGGAAGGTGAGCCCGAGTGCCTCGAAGAACAGGCCCACCTCGGGATTGAGCGGTGCGCCGCCAGAGATCATCGCCTTCAGTCGACCACCGAACTTCTTCGAAATCTTCGGCTTGAAGAGCGTCGCGACGGCGGCCTGCATGGGGCGGTCGACCAGCCGCAGGCGGCCGGCATAGCGCTTGCCGCCGATGTCGAGGGCCTGGCGCAGGAGGTACGCCGAGGCGCCGCCCTGTTTCTCGATCGTCTTCGAGATGCGCGTGCGAAGGACTTCGAACAGGCGGGGGACGACGAACATGATCGTCGGGCGCGTTTCCTCGATGTTCGCGGCGAGCTTTTCGAGGCCTTCCGCGTAGTAGATCTGGCCGCCGAGCGAGATCGGAAAATGCTGGCCGCCTGTGTGCTCGTACGCGTGGCTCAAGGGGAGGAACGAGAGGAAGACCTCGTCGTCCCAGCCGAAATCTTCCGAGATGACGGACGCGCAGCCGGCGCAATTGTGGAGGATCGCACCGTGGTGCTGCATGACACCGCGCGGGGCGCCGCCGGTGCCGCTCGTGTAGATGATGCAGGCGAGGTCTTCGCGTTCGAAGTCGGCGCGGGCGGCGGCGGTGTCGGGGGCGGTCTTGTGCGCGGCGATCAGCGCGTGCCGGTTGTGGAAGTCGATTCCGGCAGGGACCTTCATGTCCTCGAACCCGATCACGGTCTGCGCCTGGTTCGAGCGGATGACCGCGGGGAGGAGCGTCTTCGCGAGCTTCGCGGTCGAGACGATGATCGCGCAGGCGCCGGCATTCTCGATGATGTGGAGGTGATCGCGTTCGGTGTTGGTGACGTAAGTCGGCACGGTGACGCACCCCGCCGCCATGATTGCGAGGTCGCTGAGGCACCATTCGGGGCGGTTCTCGGCGACGAGCATGACGCGGTCGCCGCGTTTCAGGCCTATCGCAGTTAGCGCGGTGGATAGGCTGGCTACCTGGCGCGCCGCTTCGGCCCAGCTGGTAGCGACCCACGTGCCGCCCGTTTTGGTCCAGAGGAACGGGGCGTCGCCTTTCTCGGCGGCGCGCGTGAAGAACATCGTGACGAGGTTCGGGAAGCGTTCGAGCTGGCGGGCCATTGTCTCTCCTGAACTGCGCTGCGAGCTTGCCTTGGCGGGGGTGCTCGATCTTTGGGGTGGTATAGCCCTTTGGCGTGTCACGCTCCAACCTTGTTTCCCCGCGAAGGCGGGGACCCAGACTGGGCTCCCGCCTTCGCAGGAGAACAAGGGGGCAGAACGCGGCTTATTCAGGCGCGCGCTGGAGTTTTCCGACGCGTTGGATCTGGGTGACGGTGCCGTCCTGGCTCATCGCGACGCCTTCGCTCCGCGGATCCGCCGCGCCAACCCATTTGCCGCCTACGCGTTCGATCGCGTTTGCCTTCAGGCCTAGCGCTGCGACCTGGACGGTCTCGCCTAGCGCCTGCAACGCGGGGACCATCGCCTCGCGCTCGGTGCCCTTTTCGGCGGCTGCGACATGCCCCGGTGCATAGAGCAGCCCGAGTGCGATCGAGTCCTGCGCGGACAGTTTCCAGTCGACCACGCCGATGATCGCCTTCGCCACCTGCGCGATGATCGTCGAGCCGCCTGCTGCGCCAACCGCGAGGCGGACCTTCCCGTCGGGGCCGTAAACGATCGTCGGGCTCATCGAGCTGCGCGGTCGCTTGCCACCCTCGACGCGGTTGGCGACGAGGGCGCCGTCCTTGACGGGGACGATGTCAAAGTCGGTGAGCTGGTTGTTGAGGACCGTACCGTCGACGGTGATGCCGGAGCCGAAATAGCCCTCGACGGTGGTGGTCACCTCGACGACGTTGCCGCGCGCGTCGACCGTCGCGATGTCGGTGGTGCCGGGGACTTCGCTGACCGGCGCTCGGGTGCGTGCGGGGGCGCCGGGAGGCGAGCCGGCGGTGACGTTCGCCATCGTCTTCGTAGGGGAGATCAGTGACGAGCGCGATGCGAGATACTTGGTGTCGAGCATGCCCTGCACCGGTACGCGGACGAAGTCCGGATCGCCGACGTACAGGTCGCGGTCGGCATAGGCGAGACGCGAGGATTCGGCGAACAGGTGCCAGGCTTGCGCGCTGTCCTTGCCGAGCTTGCCCATGTCGAAGCGTTCGAGCTGCTTCAGGATCATCAGCACGGTGATGCCGCCGGACGAGGGCGGGCCCATCCCGCAGACGCGGTAGACGCGGTATTTAATGCAGACCGGCGGGCGCGACTTGGCGTCGTAGCTGGCGAGGTCGCCGAGCGTCATTTTCGACGGATTGCGCGCGGCAGTGTTGACCGCGGTGACGATCTTCTGCGCCTCGGGGCCGACGTAGAAGCTGTCGGGGCCTTGGGTGGCGATGCGCTGGAGGAGCGCGGCCTGCTGCGGGTTCTTGATGACCGCGCCGATCGCGACCGGCGAGCCGTCGGGGGCGGAGAAGAGCTTGCGCGTCTCGGGCGTGATGTGGTCGCCATAGGCCGTCATCCCGTTGACGAGGCGGGGGGAGGCCTGGAAGCCGTTGGTCGCGAGGCGGATCGCGGGGGCGAACAGTTGCGCCCAGGGGAGCTTGCCCGAGGCGCGGTGCGCGAGCGCCATGCCACGGAGCGCGCCGGGGATACCGACGCTGCGGCCGCCGGGGACTGCGTCGCTGTGGCTGAGCGGCGTGCCGTCGGGGGCGTAGAACCAGCGCGCATCGGCGGCGGCGGGGGCCTCTTCGCGCGCGTCGATTGTGCTGAGCGCGCCGCCGGCCGCGTGGGAGATCCAGAAGCTGCCGCCGCCGATGCCCGAGCTTTGCGGCTCGACGACGTTGAGGGCGAGCATGGTGGCGATGGCTGCGTCGGTGGCGCTGCCGCCGGCGCGTAGGATCTCGACGCCGGCGGCGGCGGCGCGGGGATCGGCTGCACTGACCATGCCCTGGTCTTTGGTTGGGGCGGGTTGGCGTGCCTCTACGGTGGCTGCGGGGACGAGGAGGGCGAGCGCTAGGAGTGAGGTCTTCATCGAGCGCGAGCCTAGCGTGGTTCGGATATGAGGCAACCCGTCTCGCAATCTTGCGATCCTCCCCCGTTAGGGGGAGGTGGCGCCGAAGGCGACGGAGGGGGAGGACACGGAACAGAGGTTATCCCTTACCTCCCCCTCCGTCTGGCAAGAGCCAGCCACCTCCCCCTTGCGGGGGAGGATCGTTAGGCGTCCACGCCCACCGCATCGCTGACTGTCGCAAATCCGTCGCGAGTCAGCAGCGCGTCGAGTTCGCGGAGGATGCGGGCGGGGAGGCCGGGGCCTTCGTAGACCAGCGCAGTGTAGAGCTGGACGAGGCTCGCGCCGGCGCGGAGGCGGGCATAGGCTTCGGCGCCGCTGTCTATGCCGCCGACCGAGATCAGCGGGATCGCCGCGCCGGTGGCCTTGCGGAAATCCGACAGGCGTTGGCGGGCTAGCGACGCTAGCGGCGCGCCGGAGAGGCCGCCGGTTTCCTTGGCGTTGGTCGAGCGCAGGCCGGGCCGCGAGATCGTCGTGTTGTTGACGATCAGCGCGTCGATCCGGTTGTCGAGCGCCGCGCGGGCGATGTCGTCGATATCGGCGGGTTCGAGGTCGGGGGCGACCTTGAGGAAGATCGGCGTGCTGCCCTTGGCGGCGGTGCAGGCGGCGAGGAGATCGCGCAGGGCCGCACCGTGCTGGAGGTCGCGCAGGCCGGGGGTGTTGGGGGAGCTGATGTTGATGGTGATGTAATCGGCGTGGGGCGCGGCTCGGGTTACGCCGTGGACGTAGTCAGCGGTGCGGTCAGTCGCGTCCTTGTTCGCGCCGACGTTGATTCCGAGAACGCCGTTCCGCTTTGCGCTCTGTGCCCGGGGAAGCGCGCCATCGAGGCCGCCATTGTTGAATCCCAAACGGTTGATCACCGCACGGTCTTCGGGGAGGCGGAAGATGCGGGGTTTGGGATTGCCGGGCTGCGCGAGCGGCGTGAGCGTGCCGATCTCGACGCTGCCGAAGCCAAGGCCGAAGAACCCGTCGATCGCGCGGCCATCCTTGTCGACGCCTGCCGCGAGGCCGACCGGGTTGGGAAAGGCGATCCCCGCTACGGTCGTCGCGAGCCGCGGTACGCTGGGGGCGAGCGGCGTGCCGGCCTTCCCCCATGCGGCAAGCGCAGCGATGGTGAGGGTATGCGCGCGCTCGGCGTCGAGACGGAAGAGGATCGGGTGGTAGAAGGCCATGCGCGTCGTCCTTGCTCCTCCCACCGATGTTGGGCCACCTGTCGGGAAGGGTCATTCTTGCTCCCCTACCTGGAAGGGAGGGGCTGGGGGTGGGTTGGTCCGTTGGCTGGTGCTCCCTGACGTCAGCAGCCGCCCCACTCCCGACCCCTCCCTTCTAGGGAGGGGGGAAGTCAAGCTTTCGGGGCCTGCACGACACACAAAACTCGCATCCAGTTGCGAGTCGTTAGCACCCCTCGCCGGGTTGACGATGCACTGCACAAAGCCCATTTGACCAATCGGATCATATCGGTCCGATTGGACTTTCGAAGCCACTATGCGTCTTTCCAGCCTTGCCGATTATGCGGTCGTGATGATGAGCGCCGCGGCGCGTCATTGCGGCGGGATCGCGCGGCTGAACGCGACGCTGCTCGCGGAGGAGACCGGCGTGCCGCTGCCGACCGCTCAGAAGCTGGTAAGCCGGCTTTCCGCCGCGGGGCTGATCGAGAGCACGCGCGGCACCGGCGGCGGGTTTCGCCTGTCGCGCCCGCCCGCGATGATCTCGCTGGCCGACATCATCGAGGCGGTCGAAGGTCCGATCGCGCTGACGTCTTGCGTCGATGGCGCGTCGCAGGATTGCTGCGTCGAGCAGACGTGCAAGGTGAAGCCGCACTGGAACGCCGTCAACGGCGCGGTCCGTGGTGCGCTCGCCGGCGTGTCGCTCGCCAGCCTTTCGCAAACCCCGGTTTTGCAGGTGCCCGCATGACCTTGCGCGCAGCGCCCTATCCCTTCCTTCGCGCCTTTGCGCCTTTGCGTGAGAAGATTCTGTTCACGCAAAGGCGCAAAGGCGCGAAGATTTACGAGAGCCGCGCCGCGGCGGAGATGGAATGATGGCTACCCGGAACGCAGAGGCATACGCCGCCGCGAACAAGACGTACGAGTGGGGCTTCTCCTCGGACATCGAACAGGAATTCGCGCCCAAAGGTCTGTCGGAAGACACGGTGCGCTTCATTTCCGCCAAGAAGGGCGAGCCGCAGTGGATGCTCGACTGGCGGCTGAAGGCCTTCGCACTGTGGCAGACGATGGAGGCGCCCGACTGGTCGAAGCTCAACGTCCCCCCTATCGATTACCAGGACGCGTATTATTACGCGGAGCCCAAGGCGAAGCCGAAGCTCGGGTCGCTCGACGAGGTCGATCCCGAGATTCTGCGCGTCTACGAGAAGCTCGGCATTCCGATCGGCGAGCAGAAGATGCTGGCGGGCGTTGTCGAGGATCCACTGAACGAGGACGGCACGCCCAAGCGTCGCGTCGCGGTGGATGCGGTGTTCGACAGCGTCTCGGTCGCGACCACGTTCCGCAAGGAGCTTGAGGCTGCGGGCGTGATCTTCCGCTCGATCTCCGAGGCGATCAAGGAATATCCGGAGCTCGTCCGGAAGTGGCTCGGCAAGGTCGTGCCGCAGCGCGACAACTACTTCGCGACGCTGAACTCGGCGGTCTTCTCCGACGGGACGTTCGTCTACATCCCGGAGGGTGTGCGCTGCCCGATGGAGCTCTCGACGTATTTCCGGATCAACGCGGAGAATACCGGGCAGTTCGAGCGCACGCTGATCGTCGCCGACAAGGGCTCATACGTCTCGTATCTCGAAGGCTGCACCGCGCCGATGCGCGACGAGAACCAGCTGCATGCGGCGGTGGTCGAACTGGTCGTGCTCGACGATGCCGAGATCAAATATTCGACCGTGCAGAACTGGTATCCGGGCGACGAGAACGGCGTCGGCGGGATCTATAATTTCGTCACCAAACGTGCGTTGTGCCAGGGCAAGAACTCGAAGGTCAGCTGGACCCAGGTCGAGACCGGCAGCGCGATCACGTGGAAGTATCCGTCGTGCGTGCTGCTTGGCGATGGCTCGGTCGGCGAGTTCTATTCGGTCGCGGTGACGAACAATCGCCAGCAGGCCGATACCGGCACGAAGATGATCCACCTCGGCAAGAATACGCGATCCACGATCGTGTCTAAGGGGATCTCGGCCGGGCGTTCGGACAACACCTATCGCG